>JAJFIJ010000157.1 GCA_021775105.1 Rhodospirillales bacterium
TGTTTGCCCGCGATACCCGGCGACGAATTCTTCGGTTCCGGTATCGTCCTTCTCGCCGCCATCCGTTGTTTTGCGAATTTCCAGGCCAAACCACGACGTCTCACCGGCCGAAGCATTGAACTCAGCAATATCGAAATCGGCGCGTTGGGCCAATGACAGGGTCCGTGAGAGATATTCCCCTTTGCCGAGCACATAGGCTGAGTAACGCGAGCGCATCAGGGCGACGGCTGTAGGAGCCGCAGCACCATCAATGTAGGAGCCGCAGCAGTCTTCAAGCGCCTTGCCGGTGCCGCAGGGACAGGTGGTCATAAATCAATCTTCCTTCGGGTCAGGGTCAATACGGATTGCCAACTTTATGCCTGTCCGCCCGAATATCCAATACCCGGAATTTAGAGCCTGTTTGTCCTTGCCGCACAGCACGATTCTGATCAGGATGTTAGCGCTTCAGGTAATTGTATCGGCCTGCAATCAGAGGAACGGATGGATATCGGCTCATTACTTCCCCGCCACGCCCGCTACAGACCGGAACACCCCTGTCTGATCCTTGATGACGAAACGTTTTCCTATGCCCGGTTCAATGGCGTCGTTAACCGGTTAAGCAATGCCCTGCTGAGGGCAGGAATTAAAAAAGGTGACCATATAGCCACCGTTCTGCCCAACGGTATCGAACTGATGACGCTCTATTGGGCTGCGGCAAAAACCGGTATTGTGATCGTCCCCTCCAGCACCCTGCTGCAACAATCAGGGTTACGTACATTGCTTGATGATTCTGATTCAGTGATTGTCTTCGCCGATGTCGGGTTTGCAACGATGCTTGATGCCATACGTTCCGACCTTCCGGATATTGCCGCCGACAGATTCATCCTGGCCAATTGTCAGAACGACTCACCTGACGGGTTTCAGACGTTCGAGACATTCACGGACGGAACTTCGGAAGACAACCCGCCAGATGCCCGCCTGACCGACAGCGACGTTTACAATATCATGTATTCCAGCGGCACCACCGGCGCGCCCAAGGGGATCATCCATACTCACTACGTGCGATCCAACTATTGCGCACATTTCGCCGGAGCGTTCCGGATGACGCCGGAAAGCGTTGTCCTGCATGCCGGATCGATTGTCTTTAACGGCTGCATGCTTGATCTGATGCCATGGATGTATTTTGGAGAGACTTATGTGCTGCATCAGGCCTTCGATGCCGGAGCAGTTATCCGGGACATCAATACCCTGAAGGTGACCCATATCGTCATGGTCCCGTCACAGATCATTGCCGTTCTCAATCATCCTGATTTCCAGCCTGAGAAACTTCAGTCCCTGGAAATGATTTTGTCGGTCGGTGCACCCCTGCTACTGAATTACAAACAACAGCTTAACCGGCACCTTCCGGGTAAGTTTTATGAGCTATACGGGCTGACGGAAGGGTTTGTGACGATCCTTGACTGTATGGATTCGACCCGAAAGGCAGGCTCTGTCGGTGTGCCGCCGCCATTTCAGGAAATGAAAATCCTGCGCCCGGACGGTCGTGAATGCGATGTCGGGGAAGTCGGGGAAATTTGTGGTCGCGGGCCAATGATGATGCCGGGCTATTACAACCGCCCCGACCTGACGGCTGAAACCATTGTCGACGGATGGCTGCATACGGGAGACGCCGGGCACGTCGATGAGCAAGGTTATCTTTTCCTCGTCGACCGCATCAAGGACATGATTATTTCGGGTGGCGTCAACGTTTACCCGAAAGATATCGAGGAGTTGATGGTTCAACATCCGGCTATTCTGGAGGTCGCAGTGTTTGGTACGCCTGACGAAAGATGGGGGGAGGTGCCGATTGCCGCGATTGTCTGCGCAGATGATCAAAGCGTTGATAAAGATGAAATCATCTCGTGGACGAATGAGCGGGTCGCGGCAAAATTCCAGCGTCTTCAGGATGCGATCTTTCTGGAAAGCTTCCCGAGAAACGTTGCCGGGAAAACCCTGAAACGTGAAATCAAGGAAACTTACATAAAAGACAGGGATTTATGAAAAGCTTGAAGGAAAAACCGCCATCGTCATCGGATCGGGGCGCGGAATCGGTCGCGCAATTGCGCTGAAACTGGCATCCGAAGGGGCTTCGGTTGTTATCAATGATCTAGATGAAGAACCGGCAACGGAAACGCTTGGCAGCATTGAGAACGCAGGCGGCAGAGCCTGCATTTGCCTCGGTGACGTAACAGCATCGGATTTTGCCGCGCGCTTCATTGACACCGCAGTACCCAGCTCCCTACAGTCTAAAGTCAGCGGAAAGTCACTAACTTTTCAGGACAGCCGTCAGGCATGTTGGCTGTACGTCCTGTCTTCGTATTTGATTTTTTGCGGAAATTTTTAACGTCTCCAGGTGAAGTGTTCATAAACCCCCGACCAATACATGCCGAAAGCAACGGCGAACGCGAGTTCTTCAATTGGCATAAAAAATATCCCAAACCCCGAAAGAGCTTCCAGATTCCACACCCGGTCGATGTATCCCGGAGCGGTCCATTCAAGCCCTGCGAGGAAAACAGCATAGTAAAGAAGGAATAAAACGCCGCCAATCCACGTCTTTTTCTTCAGGTCCGGTCGGCAAAGAACATTTGCAATCGCCCCGACAGCCATCGCGATAATTCCCGGATAAATTGGGTTCCATGGGAAAAAATACAAAACCGGAAACGTCACAAACGGCGCCGCCAATGCTTTGTAATGATGACGATGCAAAGGGCAATTCTTCTCATCCTTGCCCATCCGGGTCGGCACGTATCCTGTCAACAGATTGTACAGAACGGAGCTGACTCCCCCTATACCGAAGCAGAATATCAGGCTCTCGATGTCAAACCCCGTCGTGAGTGCGAGATCAAAGAGACTGGGAGGGCTCCAATACTCCGGCACGAAGAGTGGCTCGGTGAGCCCCAGAGGTGCCGTGAAAAGGCTCGCCCAAAGCATTGTTTTGCGATATTTCGGAAATCCGATATAGGCAATCAGCCATGGCATGAGCAAGGCGCTCGACCAGATCAGCCAGACATAAGATTCAAGAGGCAGTGTTTGCATTGGTTCAGCTCCATCGATTTTGTGCAAATTCCATCGCTTCGCGCACATCCAACTGTCGTGTAGAATTTCCACTTCGGATGAAGAACTTCGATTGACCGCCATCTTCCAGATAGACAGCGCGGGCGGCGGGTTCAACAATTAACATGCAAACGTCCTTGCCATCGATTACCGCAAAGGAAAAATGCACCAGTGGACATAGGTCGCCACCAAGAGTCTTGCGGATAATATCGACTATCAGGCGTTCGAAACCATCACGGTTTTTGTGCCGGAGCGTTCGATAATCATTTTCAAGGCCCAAGATCGTTCCGTTATCAGAGACGCCAACCAATAGGTTGCCGCCGCGATTGTTCAGGAAACCCGCAATCGTCTTTGCAATAACTTTTTCTAACGCCTTGTTGGTACAGTCGTTATCTATGTCCCAACGGACTGAAGATTTGAATTCTGCCTGGCTGCCTTCCCCTGCGGCGATAGTTTCAGGAATGGAATTGCCGATTACACTGGAAAAAAACTGTAATTCCCTTACTCGCGTAATAAGAGAACGTGTCAAAATACCAAAGCCCGCCCCGAGAAAGCCGCCTATCACCAAATAGACTGATCCCATAAAAAGTCGACGGGGGACAAAACCAAGCCACAACCGGTTTTGCATGAAATCCAGATAGGCAGTCCGGTCTGTTGCCGTCGCTGAGGATTCCAGCCACAACACGGAGATGGTTAGTGGATGCAGAATGACCAATCCGACCAGCGCGCCAATCACTGTATAGGTTATCAACAGTTTCGCATTTGACACACCTTTGCCCGGTTTGTTGAACATATTTACTATTTCTTTCAATATTTGGTAATCAGACTAAAGACATCAAGATTGAGGTTGGATTTGCCAAATTACCGCACTAAACTTGACAAATATTTGCCTAGAAATCCAGGTCATTGCGAGTGCCGCTTTTTTCTAATCAGATGTGGATTCGTATATGTGTCTTTCCGAACCAGTCAGTTTTGCCGCCGGAGGCTTATTGATTGCAGGCGGGGTTTTTGCGAGCAGCAAGGCTTGGAATATAAACAAAAAATATATGCCTGTTGCCCTTATGCCGACAATGGCGGGCGTTCAGCAAATTTTGGAAGGCTATGTCTGGGCCGGGGTGAATAACAGCGACCCTTCCATGGTCTGGTGGGCGGCTATGGGATTTATCTTTTTTACCTGGTTCATGTGGCCAATCTGGATACCCTTCAGCGTTTACGTGCTGGAGCCGCCGGAGAGCCGCCGCAAGAAGTTATTCCTGTATATGGCATTGGCGGGCACTTTGCTGGGGTTTCTCCTCTATATCCCTCATTTGCTGAATCCTGACTGGATCAACGTCACGGTCAACGAGAACTCGCTGGCCTATGAAGGTACGATGCTTCTCGATTACATCATTCCGCGCTGGCTGACTTATGTGATTTACATATTTTTGATTATCGCACCGCCACTGATGTCAACCTACCTACATATGCGGCTATTCAGCTTGACACTTATCGTTATTGTCAGCGTGAGCTATTTCTTTCTGTTCTACGCATATATTTCATTTTTTTGTTTGCTGGCCGGAATCGGAACCATTCATCTGATCTACATCATCCTGCGCAACAAATGTTGCCGGGAGTGTCCCGTACTGTTTCGCTAGATGTTTAGTCCCGGCATTTGATGGTGCATTATTTTCCTTGAAATGGAAGGACGCACTATGGGACAAATTTTACACGGCAGCGCCACGACGACAGAGGCCGTTCGTCGAGCAGTCCGGAATAGTCAAGAAAATCAAATCCTATCCGATTGGCTATTTCCATATTGATATCGCTGAGGTGCGAACGCGGAAGGCAAGCTGCACATGTATGTTGCCATTGATCGCACCAGTAAATTCACTTTCTGCCAACTTGCAGACAAAGCCAACCGGCAGGCTGCCTCAGCCTATCTGGTCGCACTTGTCGAGGCTGTGAAAATGATATCGAACATCGCCTGACGAAGCCAAAACAACCCTGGACAAATGGACCTGAAAGATTCAGCCTAAACCCGATCCATCAAACGCCGAAACTAAACACCTAGAATCCATATTAATATTTTCGAAGCTGGCTTGGGCGGTTGCCGGAATGATAGGATATCACTGGAAACACCAAGCCCAACAATCAATAACAAGTTCAATCAGAACACCACCACAGGAGAAAAAAATGAAACCTCATTTTAAAAAGATTGCCTTCGTTGTCGGCATCATGGCGGGAACTGCACTTGCCCTGCCGGAGATCAACGATGCCCATGCCAAAACGCCAGAAAACATGCTGGTGATGGCGAAAAATATCAGCGACATGATCACCCTAGATCCGGCTGAAGTTTTCGAATTCACCGGCGGCGAAGTATCGGCAAACATCTACGACAAGGTCATGATGTTTGAACCCGAAGACCTGACGACTTTGGTCGGCGGTGTTGCTGAAAGTTACAAAGTCAGCAGCGACGGAAAAACCATCACGATGAAAATACGCGCCGGTCAGAAATTCCATTCCGGAAATCCGGTGACTGCTCATGATGTTGCCTATTCGTTGCAGCGCGTGGTCAAACTCAAGAAAACACCCTCTTTCATCCTTACCCAGTTCGGCTGGAACAAGGACAATGTTGACGGCCTGATCAAGGCCATAGACGACATGACCGTTTCAATTACCATGACCGTCGATTTTTCACCGGGATTACTGCTGAATGCGCTATCCGCGGGCGTTGGTTCTGTCGTTGACATGAAACTGGTCGAAAGCCACGCCAAAGATGGCGATATGGGATATGGCTGGTTGAAAAATCATTCCGCCGGTTCCGGCCCGTTCAAGCTGGTTACCTGGAAAGCTAATGAACTCGTCTCATTGGAAGCGAACGCGGCCTATCGTCATGGCGCACCGAAGTTGAAGCGCGTCGCTCTTCGCCACGTCCCGGAAACATCAGCCCAGCGTCTGCTGATTGAAAAAGGCGATGCCGATATCGTTCGCAACCTGACTCCGGATCAGATCAAGGGGATCTCCGGAAACAGTGACATCCGGGTCAACGATTATCCCAAAGCAGCACTTATGTATCTGGCCTCAAACGACAAGCACAAAATCCTGTCGAACCCCAAAGTACGCATGGCGTTACGCTATCTGGTCGATTACAACGGAATGGCAAATTCCTTCCTTGCTGGCCAATACAAAGTCCATCAGGCGTTCTGGCCATCGGGCTTCTGGGGAGCGCTGAACGAAAAACCGTTCAAAATGGATATCGCCAAGGCCAAGGGCATGCTTGCAGACGCGGGTTATGGAAAAGGCTTTGATATCAAGATCGATACCCTGAACGAATCTCCATTCAAGGAAGTTGCCCAGTCGGTTCAGCAGACTCTCGGCAAAGTTGGCATCAAGTCGACAATTACGCTGTCTGAAGGCAAAACATTGTGGCCAAAATATCGTGCCCGCAAACATGATCTGCTGATCGCCCGCTGGTCCCCGGATTACGTCGATCCGCATTCCAACGCAGATGCCTTTGCCCACAATCCGGACAACCGTGATGAAGCCAAACTGACCGGCAAGCTGGCCTGGCGCACGGGCTGGTCAGACCCCAGGATCAATGCCCAGACGGAAGGCGCAGCGAAAGAGCTGGATCTGGTAAAGCGTGAAAAAATGTATCTCGACGTTCAACGCGATGTACAGATGTCAGGGCCGTTTACCGTGATGTTCCAGCGCAATGAGCAGGTTGCCAGCCGCAAAAACGTCAAGGGTTTTGTCAGTGGTGCCAACTTCGATCTCGTGTTTTATCGTAACGTTTCCAAATAATCCGGAAATCTTGCCAGAAACATGTCACAGATAGACCAACCCGAGGAAATGGGGGCGGACGCCCGTTCGTCCCCATTTCCTCTCTGGCGCCATCCTTTCATTATCAAGTTTGCCAATTTTATTTTTACCATTTCCCTGACCTTTATCGGTCTGACCGCTATCACGTTCATTATCGGGCGCGTTCTGCCGAACGATCCGGCACTGGCGATTGTCGGTGACCGGGCGTCGCAGGAAGTCTATGAGGCCATGCGTGATCACCTCGGCCTCAACAAACCGTTGCTGGAACAATACTGGATTTACCTGAGCAACACGCTTCAGGGGAATTTCGGCAAATCGATTATGACTACGCGGGATGTTCTGGACGATATCATTCGATTTTTCCCGGCGACACTGGAGCTTGCGACCATCGCAACCTTCGCCGGCGTTCTGATCGGCATTCCCATGGGCGTTCTGGCCGCTGTGCGCCAGGGCAAACTGACCGATCATGTCGTGCGCATTATCGGTCTGTTCGGTTATTCCGTACCCATCTTCTGGCTGGGCATGATTTCGCTGTTGATATTCTATGCCAAACTTGGCTGGGTGCCGGGTCCCGGCCGAATTGAAGTCTATTACGACGGCATTGTTGAACCCACCACCGGCATCATCCTTCTCGACTCGGCGATGCAGGGAGAGTGGGAAATATTTGAAAATGCCTTCATGCATCTGATTTTGCCAGCTTCCATGCTGGCGACATTTGCCCTGGCCTATATTGCCCGAATGACCCGTAGCTTTATGCTTGATCAGCTCAATCAGGAATACGTGCTGACCGCCCGGGTCAAGGGATTGTCCGAAGGGGCGGTGATCTGGAACCATGCTTTCAGAAATGTGCTGGTACAATTGATTACGATTATCGGCCTGACCTACGCCTCCTTGCTGGAAGGATCGGTGTTGACGGAAACCGTATTTGCCTGGCCGGGGATCGGGCAGTACATCACCAACTCGCTGTTTAATGCAGATATGAACGCAGTGATTGGCGGAACGGTGGTGGTCGGCATCTGTTTCGTCGGCATTAATATGCTGTCGGATTTTCTCTACCGGCTTGTTGACCCGAGAGCCCGGACATGACGCGTTCAACGTCGATAAAATCGTGGTTACTGTCGGATAGCCCGCAATCGGCTTTTCAGGCCCGATGCCAGCGGCTTTATCTGGGATGGCGTGTTTTCAGAAGCAACCCGATCGCAATGACGGGATTTATCATCATTTCCACCCTGCTGTTGACCGCGCTGCTTGCTCCGGTACTGACGTCAAGCGATGGTACTTTGCAAACACTGTCCAATCGCCTGCAACCGCCAAGTGCTGAACACTGGTTCGGTACCGATGAGCTGGGGCGGGATATTTTTGAGCGGATTATCTGGGGATCACGGGTAACACTCTACATCGTAAGTCTGGTCACGGTGATCGTCGTCCCGATTGGTCTTCTGATCGGAACTGTAGCAGGTTATCTGGGCGGTTGGGTTGATAACGTTCTGATGCGTCTGACCGATATTTTCCTCGCGTTCCCGCGTCTTATTCTGGCGTTGGCTTTTGTTTCCGCGCTTGGACCGGGACTGGAAAATGCTGTGCTGGCGATTGCCCTGACAACATGGTCACCTTTTGCCCGGATTGCCCGGGCCGAGGCCCTGACCATTCGTAACTCCGAACACATCATGGCGGCACAGGTTCAGGGTGCGTCGTCGATGCGGATTATCATCCATCATGTTACGCCACTGTGCCTGTCATCAATGATTGTTCGCCTGACGCTGGATATGGCCGGGATCATCCTGACGGCGGCGGGGCTCGGGTTTCTCGGGCTTGGTGCGCAACCGCCACTGCCGGAATGGGGGGCGATGATTTCCACCGGGCGCGAGTTCCTGCTTGATCAGTGGTGGGTACCGACCGTACCGGGAATAGCCATTCTCGTTGTCAGCATGGGTTTTAACCTGTTGGGGGATGGCCTTCGCGACGTTCTCGACCCGAGAAGCGGAGATTGATGATGAGCGGCAAAACCCTTCTCGATGTCAAAAACCTGCGCGTTTCGTTTGATACACCGAAGGGACGGGTTGAGGCCGTCCGTGGCGTCGATTTTACCTTGGGGCAGGAACGACTGGGCATCGTCGGCGAGTCGGGTTCCGGCAAATCACAAACAGGTCGCGCCATCCTGCGCCTGATTGCCGCACAAGGCCACGTCAGTGCCGACAAAATGGAATTCGACGGGACTGATCTGATCAACGCGGATGAACGAACCATGCGCGATATTCGGGGCAGGCGTATCTCGATGATCATGCAGGACCCGCGTTATTCCCTGAACCCGGTGATGACCGTCGGGCATCAGATTGCCGAAGCCTATCTGGTTCACTCCAAAGCAAGCAAGCGCGAAGCCCGCGAACGGACCTTGGAAATGCTGAAGACGGTGCGCATTCGCGAACCTGAAAAGGTCTATAAACTCTATCCTCACGAAGTTTCCGGCGGCATGGGTCAACGGATCATGATCGCCATGATGCTGATCCCGGACCCTGACATTATTATTGCAGACGAACCAACGTCGGCACTTGATGTGACGGTGCAGTTACAGGTTCTGGCGTTGCTCGATGATATGGTCCGCGACCGGGGCATGGGTTTGATCTTCATCTCCCATGATCTCAGTCTGGTCGCCTCTTTTTGCGACCGGGTTCTGGTTATGTATGGCGGGCAGGTCGTTGAAACGCTGGATGCCAGCCTGCTTCACCAAGCCCAACACCCCTACACCAAAGGCCTGATGAACTGCCTGCCAACGCTGGACGGGTCAGAAAAGATTTTACCAACTCTGGAACGAGACCCGGCATGGATGATTGAACAGGATCGCCAGACAGGCCAGCAAAAGGATCGGCAAACATGATCCGAATTGAGAACCTTGGCATCACCTTCGGTCACGGACCACAGGCCGTACATGCCGTTCGCGGCGTATCCTTTAATGTCGATGAAGGCGAGAGTTTCGGCCTGGTCGGTGAGTCGGGTTCCGGAAAATCAACCGTGCTGCGCGCCATCGCTGGCCTCAATCCCGACTGGACCGGCAAAATTATCGTTGATGGGGTGGAGCTGGGGGCAAAACGGGACCGGGCTTTTCACAAGCGCCTGCAAATGGTGTTTCAGGACCCCTACGGCTCACTTCATCCCCGCCACACCGTAAATGACATTCTCAAAGAGCCCCTGACAATACATAATTTCGGCGCAACCGAGAGCCGGATTCTGAAGGCTCTTTCCGAGGTCGGACTGGGGCCGGAATTTCGCTTTCGCTTTCCTCACCAGTTATCGGGTGGCCAGCGCCAACGCATTGCCATTGCCCGCGCCCTGATTCTGGAACCCCGCGTTATTCTGCTGGATGAGCCGACATCCGCGCTGGATGTATCGGTGCAGGCTGAAATTCTCAACCTGTTGGCCCGCCTTCGTGAAGAACGCGGGCTGACCTACGTCATGGTCAGTCACAATCTCGCCGTTGTTGCCCACCTTTGTGACCGTATCGCTGTCATGAACCGGGGATTATTCGTCGAGGAGATCACCGAAAAGCAGTTACGTTCGCAAACACCCGAGCAGGGTTATACCCGCCAGCTGCTGACGGCCAGCATGGGTTATGACCGTGCCAAAATCGATGAATTTGTGGAATTTACCTAGCAAACAGGGCGGCTACTGTGGCGCAATCTGACAAACCAGAACCCGTATATTTCATTGGCGTTGATGGCGGTGGCACACATTGCCGCGCCCGCCTGACCTCTGGCGATGGCACTGTTCTGGGAGAAGCCGTTGGCGGCAGCGCAAACACGACGCTGGATGATGAAAAGGCATTTCAGGAAGTGCTCGACACCTGCAACGCGGTGATCGCCCAGGCCGGACTTTCCACGGCCATTTATCGGCACATTTATGTTGGAGCCGGACTCGCGGGGCGGAATATTACCGGCGAAAATCAATTGCCCTCCTCCCTGGCCCTCCCCTTTGCCGGGTTTACAACGGAATCGGATGCCTATGCCGCCTGCCTTGGCGCACATAACGGCCAGGATGGAGGCATCGTTATATCCGGCACCGGCAGCGCCGGGTTTGCGCTGGTCAAGGGAACAGCGCTCAGCGTCGGCGGCTGGGGCTTCACCTTGTCTGATTCCGGCAGCGGGGCAATATTGGGACGTGATGTTCTTCGTACATCTCTTCAGGTCGTCGAAGGGCTGCTTCCGCCTTCGCAAATGGCCAATGCGGTTCTGGCCGGGTTTGATAACGATATCATCAAATTATACAATTGGGCCTCGACGGCGACACCGCGAGACTTTGGCACCTTTGCCCCGTTGGCGTTTGACTGGGCTGACCAGGGCGACTCCCTTGCCGTGAAATTGATCGCAGAAACGGTGGATGGCGTCGCCCGTCACGTTTCCGCCGTCCGTAATTTCGGCGTCGACCGTATATGTCTGTTCGGGGGATTGTCTTCGCGCGTCAAACCGATGCTGAATGAAAATCTGCGTGCCCTGCTGGTTGAACCTGATGGCGACGCGGAAGATGGCGGGCTACTGATGGCCCGCAAACTATTCGACGATGAACGGAAGAGTATGGCATGAGAACAGCGCTGATCAATCACCACCTGTTTGACGGTGAAGTCTGGCTCGATGATCGGGCCGTCGTGCTGGATGGGCAGTCCATTGTCGATATTACATCGCTGCAATCGCTGAGTTCTGAAGTCGGGTGCATTGATCTTGGTGGACAAATTCTGGCACCAGGGTTTATCGATGTGCAGGTTAATGGCGGCGGCGGCGTCCTGTTCAATGATCGACCCGACGCCGAAGGGATTCGCACCATTGTCAAAGCCCATCGCCAGTTCGGAACGACCGGGTTGCTTCCAACCCTGATTACCGATGATCTAAAAACCATGGCGGCATCTGCTGACGCTGTGCGTGAATTGGTTGGAAATCCCGCCGAAGGTGTCCTTGGAATTCATTTCGAAGGCCCGTATCTGAACAGGCACCGCAAAGGTGTGCACGCCGAAAACATGATCAGGTCCGCGAACGAAGAAGGGTTTGAGATTTACCTCACAGACAGTCTGGGTGTTTGTGTCGTCACCGTCGCGCCGGAAACTCTTGATGATGGATCGATTCAGCGTCTGGCGGCAGCGGGAATCAAGGTCTGCGCCGGACATACGGCTGCCACCTACGAGCAGATAGCTGCCGCTCTTGACGAAGGGCTTACCGGCTTTACCCATCTGTTCAACGCCATGACGCCGGTGGAAAGTCGCGCGCCCGGTGTCGTAGGTGCGGCACTGGATTCAAAAACCAGCTGGTGCGGGGTGATCGTTGACGGGCATCATGTTCATCCAGCGTCACTGCGGATGGCCCTCAATGCCAAACCGCCGGGGAAAATCATGCTGGTGACAGATGCCATGCCGTCGGTTGGCACGGAAATCGGTGAGTTCACCTTGCAGGGCCGCACGGTTACCGTTCGCGATGGCCGCTGCGTTACGGAAGACGGTACGCTGGCAGGGTCCGACCTTGATATGATGAGCGCTGTCCGGAATTCGGTTAATATGCTGGGCTGTAAACTGTCAGAAGCCCTGCGGATGGCTAGTCTGTATCCCGCTGCATTTCTCGGACTCGATAACCGGCTCGGGCGCATCCTGTCCGGATTTCAGGCCGATCTGGTCGCATTTGATCAGGAATTCAAAGTCACTCGGACATGGACTGCCGGAAACCCCGGCACCCGATAGCATTCCATCCGGCTTCTTTATCCCCGCAGAAACCAGACAACACCGTTTCCTGTTTATTTTCCACAAAACCATTGTGGAGAATATCTAATTCCGGTAATTTGGTACTTGAAGACAGATTAATAATGTCATGCACAGTGAGAGACTTCAAATCAGGTAGGAGAATCAGGATGAAAACATTGTTTAAAAGAGCCGGGCTGACGGCCCTGAGTGCTGTTACAGCAGTGGGTCTGGCGGCAGGTGGCGCGCAGGCCGGAGAAACCATCAAGATCGGATCGTTTTTGGCCGTTACCGGCGGCGCATCGTTCCTTGGCGATCCGGAAAAGAAAACGCTGGAAATGTATGTTGACAAGATCAACGCAGACGGTGGTGTTCTTGGCAAAAAACTTGAGCTTATTGTTTATGATTCCGGCGGAAGCCCGAAAAAGGCCGTTCCTTTCGCAAAACGCCTGATCAGCGACGATAAAGTCGATATTATCCTCGCAGGCTCAACCTCCGGTGCGACCATGGCGGTTATTCCCATTGTTCAGAAAGCCGGTATTCCGTTTATTTCCTTCGGTGGCGCAGGTGTTATCGTCAACCCGGTAAAAAAATGGGTCTTCAAAACGCCGCATACCGATACGCTGGCCGTCCAGAAAATCTTTAACGACATGAAGGGCCGTGGAATCGCCAAAATCGGCCTGCTGTCAGGCAGTGGCGGGTTCGACAAATCGTGCCGCAAAAACGTCCAGAAACTGGCATCCGGTGCCGGTATGACCCTGCTCGCCGACGAAACCCACGGCAAGGGTGATACGGACATGACCGCGCAGATCACCAAGATCAAAAATGCATCTGGCGTTCAGGCCATGCTGTATTGTGGATTTGGTGCCGCAACCTCCATCGTTGCCAAGAACTTCAAGCAATTGGGGGCCAGCATTCCGCATTATCAGACCCACGGCTCCGCATCGAAATCGTTCATCAAGAATGCTGACGGTGGTGCTGAAGGTGTGCGTTTGCCAGCAGCGGCCTTGATTGTTGTTGATGCCCTGCCGGATTCCCACAAACAGAAAAAAGTCGCGATGGCATACAAGAAAATGTATGAAGCCAAAGCGGGTAGCGAAATTTCATCTTTTGGCGGCCACGCTTATGACGGCCTGATGATTGCCGTTGAGGCGATCAAGCGCGCGGGCTCGACCGACAAGGAAGCCGTTCGTGCCGAAATCGAAAAAACCAGTAACTATATTGGCGTTGATGGAATCTACACCATGTCTCCAGCCGATCATCTCGGCCTCGACGAAGCGTCCTTCGTAATGGTCGAAGTCAAAGGTGGCGACTGGAAGATGCTCAAATAAGTCACGTTCTTTATTGACAATGGCTCCTCCATTTTTGTGTGGGGGAGCCACTTTTTCAGGCATAATCAGGATCATGTTCGCGGAACTCTTACAGTTTCTGTTTTCCGGCGTAACCGTCGGTGCCATCTACGCGCTTGTTGGCCTTGGCTTTGCGATTATTTACAACGCAAGTCATGTCATCAATTTCGCGCAGGGTGAATTTGTCATGCTGGGCGGCATGGGGACGGTGTTTTTCATTGGCCTCGGGATGCCAATGCCGGTGGCAATCCTGCTTGCCGTCGCCATGACGGTACTGGTCGGTTTCGCGCTTGAAAAATTCGCCGTCGAGCCGGCCCGTGACGCACCAATCGTAACGCTCATCATCATTACCATCGGTGCATCGATCTTTCTCCGGGGGTCGGCGCAGGTTATCTGGGATCGTAATTTCCACAGCGTTCCTGCATTTTCCGGCAACGACCCAATCCTCATCGGTGGCGCGTCGATCCTGCCGCAGAGTTTGTGGATTCTTGCCAGCACGGTTGCCATCGTTATTGCCCTTCACCTGTTCTTCAGCCGCACCATGATGGGCAAGGCGATTATCGCCACCTCCCACAACCCTCTGGCGGCGCAACTGATGGGCATCAACACGCGAATGGTGCTGCTGATGAGCTTCGGCCTGTCGGCATTGCTGGGATCAAGTGCCGGTATCCTGATTGCCCCTATTTCACTGACCTACACGGGTGTCGGCATTATGCTGGGGTTAAAGGGGTTTTGTGCAGCCGTACTGGGCGGACTGGGCAAGCCCATGGGTGCCATCGCCGGGGGGTTGATCGTCGGCATTAGCGAAGCCATGACCGCCGGGTATATTTCGTCAGCCTATAAAGACGCGGTCGCCTTTATTATCATTCTCGCTGTGCTGTTCTTCATGCCGAACGGGTTATTCGGTGGCAAAGGGACGGAACGGGTATGAACGCGCTCTGGAAACCCGAAACCGGCGGCCTGCTGGTGCTGGCTATTGTCATTGCCACGCTGCCGATTTTTCTGCCCAACAGCTTTTATTTCGATGTTGTCATTCTGGTTGGTATTAATGCCATTGTCTGCGTCGGGCTCAACCTGCTGATCGGTTACGCCGGGCAGATCAGTCTCGGACATGCCGGATTTTTTGCACTCGGCGCCTACTTCTCCGGTATTCTGGTCACCAATCATGACTGGCCACCGGTTGGCGCGATGCTGACCGGTGCCGTATTTGTCGGCGTCTTGTCATATATTCTCGCCCGTCCGATTATGAAGCTCCGCGGCCATTATCTGGCAATGGGGACATTGGGCATGGGCATTGTCATCTCGATTGTCCTTAATCAGGAAGGTGACCTGACCGGCGGCCCCGATGGTATGCCGGTCAACGGATTTTCCGTATTTGGCTGGGAACCGAGTGGCGAGCTGACCTGGTACTGGATGGTCGGCGGCCTGTTGATGATTACCGTCTGGCTGGCACTCAATCTGATCAACTCTCCGGTTGGCCGGGCATTGCGTGCAGTTCACGGATCAGAAGTCGCGGCGTCTGTCGCCGGTGTCGATGTTGCGCGTTACAAGGTTCTGGTGTTTGTCGTCTCTGCCGTATTCGCCAGTATCGCCGGTAGCCTGTTTGCACACTATTCGGGTTTCCTAACGCCGTCTGAAGCCGATTTTTTCCACTCCATTGAACTGGTAACCATGGTCGTGCTCGGTGGGATGGCATCAATTTTTGGCGCCGTCGTCGGTGCTGCCGTGCTGACCACGCTGCCACAACTACTGACCGTCTTTCATGATTATGAAATGCTGGTGTTTGGGGCTGTGATGATGGTGACCATGATCTTCATGCGCCGTGGGCTGGTGCCAACGTTGCTTTCGGCGTTCCAGAGGTGGCGTAAATGACCCTGCTTCGTGTCGAGAATCTGAGCAGGGAATTCGGCGGCATTCACGCCGTTGAAAATCTCAACTTTGCCATCAACCCCGGCACCATTCATTCGATCATCGGTCCCAACGGGGCCGGAAACACAACGCTGTTCAACCTGATCACCGGTGTTTATACGCCGAGCACCGGGCAGATATACTTCAACGATCAGGAAATTACCGGCGTCCCGACATACCGGCTTGCCCGGCACGGAATATCCCGCACTTTCCAGAATTTGCAAATTTTTTTCAATATGAGCGCTGTCGAGAACGTCATGGTCGGCAATCACCTGCATACCGACAGCCGGTTCCTTCCGGCCCTGTTCGGCTATCTGTCGATCAAACAGGGTGAACGCGAATGTCGTCAGCGGGCCGAACAGATTATGTGTGATGTCGGGCTCGAACAATACATTGGCAGCGATGCCGACTCGATGCCTTATGGCGCACTGAAGTGGCTTGAAGTCGCCCGCGCACTGGCGAGCGAGCCGCGCATGCTGTTACTTGACGAGCCGGCGGCAGGTCTGAACCCGGCGGAAACCCGGGAAATCGACGACCTGATCAAGCGTATCGCCGATAAGGGGATTACGGTCGTTCTGGTTGAGCACGACATGAAGCTGGTGATGGGCGTGTCCGACCATATTCTGGTGCTCGATAGTGGACGCAAGCTGGCCGAAGGCACGGCGGACGAAATTCGCCAAAACCCCGACGTCCTGGAAGCTTACCTCGGTCACGGGCGGAAGGAGCATTAGATGTTGCTCGATATCCAGAATCTGACCAGCCATTACGGACGCATTCAGGCGCTTCGAGGCGTCGACGTGAATGTCAATGAGGGGGAGCTTGTCGCCTTGGTCGGAGCCAATGGCGCAGGCAAGACCACATTGCTCCGTACCATTTCGGGCGTTCAACCGTTAAGCGGCGGGACCATCAAGCTGGGTGGTCAGGAAGTCAACCGGATATCCTCTTCGCAGCGGGTCAAGATGGGGATCAGTCAGGTTCCGGAAGGGCGGCAGGTATTTGGTCCGATGACGGTCGAAGACAACCTGATGCTCGGATCTTTTACCCGAAACCGTGTGGAAGCGGCAGAAATGATTGAACAGATGTATCAGCGCTTCCCGATCCTCCGTGAAAAACGAAATCAGGTGGCCGGAACCCTGTCGGGTGGCCAGCAACAGATGCTGGCAATGGGTCGCGCATTGATGGCGTGCCCGCGAATTCTGCTTCTTGATGAACCCAGCATGGGTCTGGCACCGCTGCTTGTCGACGAAATATTTGATATTGTTCGTCAACTCCGTGAAACCGGAACCACCATTTTCATGGTCGAACAAAATGCCTTTATGGCTCTTGAAATCGCTGATCGTGCTTATGTTCTTGAAGCCGGGCAGGTTACCCTGTCGGGAACCGGTCAGGAGCTTCTGTCCAATGAAAAGGTGATTGCAGCCTATCTGGGAATCTAGAATATCGATAAAAAGACCTGTCCTCCGACGGCCCGGTCGAGATAAGATGAAACCGTCAAATCACGAACAGGTCGTTTCCGACCCTTCAGGGTGTCGGACAGAAAAGAGGACAGGCAAGCATGTTTACTAAAATTCTGGTCGCCACTGATGGATCAAACCACGGAACACGGGCGGTCGAAGCCGCGGCTGATCTCGCAATCAAATATGGTGCCGAATTAACTGTCGGGCACGTCCTTTTACATGGCGAACCGCCTTCTGCATTCCGCCGCATGATGGAAGTCGAACATCTGGTCCGTGAACCAACCGTACAAAAGCCGGATACCAAAAACATCACCGGCGGCCTGATTGCCTATGCCACAAAAGCCGAACAGGCCCGTGTGTCTCATGACGTCATGCAGGCGCTGGCAGGTCGTATCGCTGATCACGCTGTCGCGCTGGCCAAAAAAATGGGCGCCAAAACCGTTACCGCAGAAATTGAAGAAGGTGATACGACCAATCGTATTCTCAAGATAGCCAAGAAAGTCGATGCCGATTTGATCGTTATCGGCACCCGCGGATTTGGCCCGCTCAAATCCCTGCTGATGGGAAGCACGTCACAGAAGATTTCCCAACTGGCAAATTGTGCCTGCCTGACGATCAAGTAACCGAAAAAGCGTTCCTTATACCAAGGAGTATTAATTCTTGGGTCGCATATCCCGAACCCGCACGGCTTTGCCTTCCGAGCGCGGAACTTCGCCGGGACCAAGAACGATGGTACGACACGTCACGCCAATCCGTGATTTAATCACATGCACGACATTTTTAGCGATGGCGTCATATTCACTGGGACCAACGTCGGGGCTGGCTTCAACCTCAACGGTCAGGTTATCCATGTTGCCTTCGCGTTGCAGAACGAGTTGGTAGTGAGGCTCGATATTGGCTTCACCAAGCAATACGGATTCGACCTGCGACGGATACACATTAACGCCCCGGATAATCAGCATATCGTCGTTGCGCCCGGTGATCCGCATGATCCGCAGATGTGTTCGCCCACATTCACAAGGCGCTGTTTCCAGCCGGGTAATGTCGCGGGTCCGATAGCGGATCATCGGCTGTGCCCATTTGGTCAGGGTTGAAATGACCAGTTCACCGACCTCTCCCATGGGGAGAACATCGCCGGTTTCGGGGTCTATCGTTTCAAACAGGAAGCAGTCTTCCCAACCATGCAGGCCATTACGCGCTTCAACGCATTCAGCGGCGACTCCCGGCCCCATGATTTCAGACAGGCCATAGATGTCGACGGCCCGAATCCCGAGCCGCTCATCCAGTTGCGCGCGCATGGCTTCAGACCACGGCTCGGCACCGAAGATGCCGATCTTGACGGGTAGTTTCCTGATATCGACCCCTTCGCGTTCCGCCACCTCGGCAAGGTTAAGGGCGTAAGATGGCGTCGCACAGAGAACTCTTGCGCCAAAATCTTCCAGCAATACGATCTGGCGTTCCGTGAAACCGCCTGATACCGGCGTTACCGTACAGCCCAACGCTTCGGCACCATAATGCGCACCAAGGCCACCCGTAAACAGACCATATCCGTAGGCGTTATGAACCATATCGCCCGGCAACGCCCCGGCGCACGCCATCGACCGGGCCATCAAACCGGACCAGATATCAACATCGTCTTTGGTGTAGCCGACGACAGTGGGTTTGCCAGTTGTGCCCGATGAGGCATGAACACGGAGCACCTGTTCGCGCGGCACAGCAAACATGCCAAACGGGTAGTTGGCGCGAAGATCATCTTTCACGGCAAAGGGAAATCTTGCGTAATCATCCAGCGTTTTCAGATCATTGGGCGTGATGCCTGCATCTGCGAAACTTTGTTTATAATGATCGACGTTGTCATAGGCATGACGAACGATCTTTTGTAATTTTTCCAGTTGCAAATCAGCCAGCTGTTCACGTGGCATGGTTTCGATTTCCGGGTTGTGTTTGTGCGTCAGCAAGGTCGTGTCGGTCATATTATTCTCCCCATTCAACCCGTTCCGGGCTTAGTCCGTCTTCCCGCAGTCCCGATCCGGATCGTGACGCGCCTGATGCAAAAGCGTACTCACTTCAGCCGATAATGCGGAATGATCGTCATCAAGTTTCCGGCTCCAGTCCCGGAACAGTATGTTCAGTTTTTCAAGTCCCCGACTGCGCACGCCCCCGTAGCCCCGCGCCATAACTGCCAGTTCTGCCGTCCGAAATGCCAGATCCAATTCGACTTCCAGTGCCCTCTCAACGGCCCCCAGCCACTGATCAATTGCAGTTTGTTCCAGCTCAAATCGATAGGTCCGCGGCCGCCATCCTCTCAATTTTGAAAGCAGCTTCAATGCGCCGTAGCCGAAAACCGTTGTCGTTGGCAACTTGAGACGCAGACCCGCCGTCGATGACGGGTCATGCCCGCTCATGATCTTGCGACCAAAGGCTGGCGGCAGCAGGCTGGCAAATTCATCGCGGCCGGGTTTCAGAAATTCGATAACCGACAGCGGCGCATCCTGATCAACACCAATCTCGCCGCGAATACGTGCCAGTCGCCCCGGTCGGGTCTTGAGCTGGGCGACGCGGATAACATCCTCATACGTCATCCAGGCCCCAAGCCGCCGGGCGATTTCTGCTACGAGTTCCGGTGAAGCGCCGACAAACGGCTGCATCCGTTCGAGAAACGATCTGGCATAACCTTCGTCCTGATAGTCGATCAGGCGTGAACAGATATGACCGGCAAGTGCACGAAAGCCTTCCGGCAAACCATCGATCTCTTTCACCAGAGCCGCCGGTGCGGGGTCAAGATTCATATTGTCGTTAGCGGAAACGGTTTCCTTCGGCGTCTGGTCATGATTGAGACCGCTGGCAAAATCGACAAGACTGGGCTCGACCGCGACACCCTTGATACGGATCGCCTGATGATAATCTTCGTCCAAGAACGGCAATACACCGGACGCGGCAATCGCACCGAACATAACGGCGTTTCCGGGCGCTCCGGGTTTCGCCGTCAGGTCTTCCATATCCAGCGAGATGACGGCCCTGGCCGCCCCTTCAAGGGCTTCGAACAGGGTATCGGTATCGAAGGCGCCGTCTCCGGCAACTGATTTCTCAGCCGTGCTGTAAATCCGGCTTTTCGCCGTCAGCACGGTTGTGCGTTCGGTGATCAATCCGAGGTCCAGTGCCCGCGCCGCTTCCATCGGCTCCATGGCGATCATCAGATCAAGACCATCGGCATCGGGAAACAGGCAAAATACCGGTTTTTCGACCGTATTCTTGTCCGGGAACATCTCAAAATAATAGGTCGTTGCCCCCGTCCGCTGGGCAACGCCCGGGATCGATGTCACTTGCGCCGGGTATCCGCTGGCATGGGCAGCTTCGGCCATCCATTCGGCCAGCACACCTCCGCCCTGCCCGCCGAGAGCGGCAATCTGGACACAGATAGGCGTTTTCGCACTCATGATGCGCCTATCCATTTCAGCATTTTTGCATTCACGCCGGTCATCCAGCGCTGCAAGGCGCTTGGGTTGACGATGCCCCTGGCTTTATAAAAGGACGGGCAAAGTTGTGCTGCATGGGCATTTTCACCACACAGATTGCACGCCGCACAATTGTCATCAACGTAGGCCGTCGGGCCGTCCTTTAGCGGATCTGTCGTTGGCTTCAGGGTCAATGACGGGCATCCGTTCATGCGTATACACGAATGATCGCCGGTACAGACTTCCGCATCAACGCCGTAGCGCGCATTGCGCACCGGTGTCCCCGCTTTCAGCGCTTTGGCTTTGACTGCGTTGCCACGGCGTTTTTTCGCCAGCATACATTCGTTGGCCGACATGATGACCCGAAGGCCCTTGCCGCGCGCGTCCAGCGCTTCTTCCAGGGCCTTGCGGACGTCTTTGACATCGTAGGAGTCAACATATCTGATCTGTTTGACCCCGATCCCGCGCAACGTCTGTTCGATAGTGATCTGGATCGGCTCACCTATCGGCGTCGCCCCGGTGGATGGCACATGCTGTTGGCCGGTTGCTGAGGCGTAGCCGTTTTCAAGAATCACCAGCACCGCATCCATACCTTGCCATTGCGCATTGATCGCACCGGTCGTCAGTCCGTTATGCCAGAACGCACCATCCCCCATGACGGCAATGGCAGGCTGATCAAGCGAACCGGCAATCGCCCCGCTGCTGGCAAGGCTGAGACCGTAACCGAGAACCGTATTGCCGATATTGAACGGCGGCAGCGTGGCGAAGGTCGAGCAGCCGATATCCATCGACACATGCAGCGGCCCGCGGTCACGCATGATCAGCTTGAGCGCCGTAAAAATCGGTCGTTCCGGGCAACCCGTGCAAAAACTGGGCGGACGCGGCGGCAGGGCTTGGGCCGGTTTGCTTTTGGCCGCCGTTTTGACACGCTTTTCAATGGCATTGTTCAGGCGCTTGGTTTTGCCGGCAACCGTCTTGTCGCCAACCGCATTCAGATAAGTCGCAATCCCGGCGCGAACCACCGGCGTGATGTATTCACCGCTCGACGGAATGACATTCTTGCCATAGATCGCACACGTCATTTCCGCTTGCTGGACGATGGAGCGTATCTGCTCTTCAATGAACGCCGGGTGACCTTCTTCAATGATCAGCACACTATCCTTATCGGCAAGGAATTCGGTGATCTGTTCCGGGACCAGCGGATGGATCACGTTCAGAACATGGAGCGCGATGTCAGAATTGCCAAACGCATCAGCGTGACCAAGACGGGCGAGTGACCGGAGCACAACACCATGCGTACCGCCCTGCATGATAATCCCGAGCCGTCCGCCCTTGCCGGGGAACGTTTCGTTCAGGCCGTTCGCCTTTATGTAGTCGCGTGCGGCCGGCAGGCGCTGTTCGATCTTGGCCTTCTCCTGCGCATAGGTCGATGGCGGCAGGACGATTTTCGAATAGTCGTAATTGGCTTCCATCGGCGCATTCTGGCGCTTGCGCATGGCTGGTTGATTTTCCCGGCACTTAAAACTGCCGGTCATGTGACACGCGCGGATGCGAAGCGACAACAGGACCGGAAGGTTGCTGGCTTCCGACAATTCAAACGCATGTTCGGTCAGATCGACGATGGTCGGCATGTCGTATCTGGGATCAATCAGCGGCATTGACGATTTCATCGCCGTCGCATGGGTGCGTTCCTGAATAACACTGGCACCTTCGCCGTAGTCTTCACCAATAACGATGACCGCCCCGCCCCTAACGCCAGCTGACGACAGGTTGGACAGCGCATCGGACGCAACGTTGGTGCCGACAATCGATTTCCAGGTGACCGCGCCACGCAAGGGATAGTTGATCGAGGCCCCAAGCATCGCTGCGGCCCCGGCTTCGGAAGCCGATTGTTCGAAATGAATTCCATACGGTTCAAGAACCGTCTTTCGCGCATCGGCAAGCACATCCATCAGATGCGACACGGGTGCGCCGGGATAACCGCCAACATACGAAACACCCGCCTGCAACAGGGCTTTGGTTACTGCCAGAATGGCCTCGCCATGAAATTCGTCCCCCTCCCCCAGCAGAAGTTTTTCGGCTTCGAGGGCAAATGAACGTTCGCGGGTCAGGGCTTTGACGGTCGTGCTCATGCGGCACTACTCCATCCCGGTTTGCCGCCCGGTCCACCGCCACCGGTGCCCCGTTCGGGTACGCGGGTAATTGCATATCCCTGATTATAGGAGGCTTTGGTGATCAATTGGTATTTCAGGACCCAACCCATGCCAAGAACAACGGCTCCGGCAAGCGCCGAGACATAAGTAAATGCGTCCGTATACAGATAACCACTGGCAATCAGCAGCATCGGCAGGAGATGCCCAACCAAAACAAAGGGCGGATTCAGTCTGTTGAGAACCCGCTGCGTCTCAACCGGCGCATCCTGTTTTATGGCGTCGCGATAAAACCGCCAACCCAGCATGCGCAGCGCCAGAAGAACGACCAGGGCTGACGCCATCCCGGCCTGAAGGGACGGTGCAACAACCAATGACGGAATCAGATTTAAGACCAGCAACAGGCCCAGACCTTCGCAAAGGCCGGTGCTCACGATCAGTCGAACAATCGCTGGCTCACGCCACGCCGGTATGCCCTTGCAGGCTTTCAGAAGGCGGGCCTGACAGTAGAGGTAGGCCAGCGCGATCACCCCCGCCACCATCAGAAGGGTCGGCACCCCAAACCAGCCGGCGCCAAGCGCAACCGGGAACAGGACGGTTCCAACCATGGATTCCCGGCTCATCCACGATGTCTGGGGGTTGAAAAAGACATTGAGTGGTGCGCGGAAAGGTCGCCCGGTTTCAAGCCAGACCGAAAACAGGCCCGCACCGACACATCCGAGTGCCAGCAGGGTCAGAAAAAATGATACCGGGACAAAAGCGGCAAGAACGGCAATTGCCACCATCAGCCCGCTTCCGGTTCCGCCGCCAATGAAGTTGCCCGCCGCCCGCCAGTCCCAGTGCTGCTGCAACCACGGTGCTGCGGCTCCGACGTTGCCGGTTCCAATGGAGGTGATCGGTGGAAGGTACTCATCATCGTCGGCATCTCCGCTGTCTTTACGTTTCCAGATGTAATGAAAACCGGGATCGGTCCCGAGTTCTTCATGCATGCGGAAGGTCTGATGGGTATCCAGTAATTTTGAAACGTTGCTGTCCGGGTCTTCAAAATTGCCAAAATGAAGTGCCGAGGCAATGCACGAATTAACGCAGGCTGGCGTGGCTGCCGGATCAATGCCCGGTGTCAAACCGTTCTCCAGGCCATAATCGATACGATCCGAACAGAAGGTGCATTTTTGCGCAACACCCAGACGCGCCGGGTCTTCACGTTTGGCCTCGTTCTTCATCTGACCATCGCCACCATAGGCAAAGGTCGGTCCATCAACCTTGTAGCGGGCCTGATAAGGACAGGCGACGGCGCAGTAGGCACAGCCGATGCAAAGATCATAATCAATGGTAACGATACCGTCGGCGCGCTGTCCGGTCGCCGTTGACGGACAGACGTGCATACAGGGCGGGTCTTCGCAGTGCATGCAACCGACCGGGACAAACACGCGTTTCACATCGGGATAGGAGCCGACTTCCAGATCAAGGACCTTGCGCCACTGAACGGCGGGCGACGTGGCGTTGGTATGTTTGCACGACGCCGTGCAGGTCTGACAACCGACACAGCGTTCGAGATCAGCAATCATTCCCCAGCGCGTCATGATGCTTTCTCCACAACACGAACGGAGGCACGAACAAGATCGGCCCCGGAGCCGGTCGAATCGGTCAGATCCAGCAGCATTGGTGTCAGCTTGTTCATGCTGGGCACCTCAAAGGATTTTGCCAGAGGCGTCGCCCAGTGATCGAACTGACCAATCATCACAAGCGTATCCGGTCGCACGCCCTGGCGCAGGATAGCCCGGCCCCGTGTCGCATTGAGCGGCGAGGCGATTTCAACCAGGTCGCCCTGGGCGATGCCCATTTCAGTGGCCCGCCCGGTGTTGATAATAACGCCGCCGTGGCCCGAAATGTTGGAGGCGACTTCCTTGATCATCTGGATATCGGCGTTTCCACCCCAGGCGTATTGCATGGACCGTGACGTCACCAGCCAGAACGGGTAATCACTGATGTTAACGTCAAAATTCTCTTCCAGTGCAGTTTCCCAGAGCGCACCAAAATCCTGCCAGACTGGCAGCGGTTCATACTCCGCAAGCTGCTTGTCCCACCAACTGATGCCGCTTTCATGGAGACGATTGGCGAGCTGCTTTCCGATTCTGTACAGGCCTTCCTGATAGGGCATTTCAAACCGCAGGTTCTGGTCTTCCAGTTCCGGATATAAATACCAGTTCAGCCGTTCATAGGGGATGACCTTGAAACCGTGTTCTTGGTAATAGTCGAGCCCGTCCTGATTTTCGCCATCTGACATCTCGACACTGGCCGCCCGGCAGACCGCATCCCAGATATCTTCAACCGAGTGCTCCTCCGCAACGTCCAACGAGCAGTCAACATCATCACGTATCAGCCGCACACCGGCAGCACCGCGATTTATGGACTCATTATAGGCCTCCAGCAGACCGGTTCGCTTGGCAAGCTGGGTGGCGATCCAGGTAAAGTCCTTCGAATCCCCCTGGGCTTCGGCAGCGGGCTGACGCAGGGCAAATCCCTGATGATCCCAGAACTGCTCAAAGTATTTGGTGCCGCCGATGCGGATCAGTTGCAAACTTTCAAGGTCCGTGCATTCCGGCAGCAGGACATCGGCCATATGATTGGTCTCATCCGGCGTATAGGCAAAACACACCGTGAACGGGAAGCGCGAAACTGTGTCGGTGATCGAGTCCGTATCCCAGAACGAGATGACCGGATTGGTACGATAGACAAACCAGACATCCGGCAAGGTCGGTTCCGGCCAGTGGTCGGTCTTCTCGTTCTGCAACATCCAGGCAATATGGGTTGGCCCCAACGCCTGACTCCAGGGTGAGTTGGCAACCAGCGGCACAAGGGTACGATTGGCATTGCGCACATCCGGTCGTGACAACCAGTTTTCCTTGTCCGTCGGGTTCATCGGATATTCCATGAACCCGTCACGACCCGGCCTGATACTGGCCTGGCGCGATGAGGCCGGGCGGTTCAGGCGCACCGTTGTACCAAGCGTGCCGCCGGGCACTTCAAGCCCGCCAATCAGACACGCCAGCAGAGTCCGCGCCCAGCAACAGTCAAATCCACCCCATCCGTTATTGACGGTTTTGCCAAGGACAATCGATACCGGTCTGAGCGGCAGTGTACGCCCTTCAATCTCGATGGTCTCGCCAACCCTTGCGTGTTCAAGGTATTCAAGGGCAATGCGGCGGATGGTTTTGACCTCAACATCGCAGATGCGCGATGCCCAGAGCGGGCTGTAGGGCTCCATATGTTCAACCAGTTTTTCCCAGGCCGATTGACAGCGTTCGTTGAAATGCTCCCATTCCTTGCCGTCTGCACCTTCCTCAATACCGTGTTCAACAAGAAAGGCTGATTCCAGAACCGGGTCCGCGCCCGGCGTATCAAACGGCACGGCTTTGTTGGTGTTGCCATCCCAGATCAACGGTTTGCGGGTTTCCGGGTCGCGCATGTAAAAACCGAATTTGCCGAGCAGATAGGGCGACGAGGTGCGGTGTTTGATGAAATCCAGATCGAGCGCGCTCCAGTCGCTCTCATGCAGCAAGACGTGGATCATCGCCATCAGGAAGGCGGGATCGCTTTTCGGGCGGATCGGCACCCATTCGGCCGAGCAGGCCCCGGTGATTGAGAGATGCGGCTCAAGCTGAACCCGCTTGATCCCCCGCGCCCGGCCATCGGCGTGACGCTTGACGCCGCAGACCCCGCCGGAAGCTTCGACGTTACTGCCAAAAGACAACACGTATTCGCAAAGCGGCGTATCCGGTGCGACGGTGAAGGCACGGTGCCAAAACTCGCCATAAAGATGTTCGGAATGATAACATTTGACGCCCTGACCGCTGCCAAACCCGGCATCAACCGGCCCCCAGGCGCTCAGGAAGGCAGGAAACGTTCCCATATAGGCCGTTGGCGTTCCGCCCCCACCGAAGCTGGCGGCGACGCGGGGATAACCTGAGGAGTCGTTCAGGCCCTTGTCCCGGCAGTCGTTCAGTTGACCGGCGATCAGATCAAGCGCTTCATCCCAGGAAACCGGCACGAACCCGGGGTCCTGATCACGCCCCTTTTTCGGGTTGGTGCGCTTCATCGGCGTGGTGATGCGATGGGGGTTGTAGGTTTTCTGGATCAGGCCGTAGGCCTTGACGCAGACCTTCCCCGCCGCCGGATGCACTTCAGCCGAAGCAAAATTGGGCTGAACTTCCGTCGCCACCCCGCCCTCAACACCAACCGTCAGCAGATCAGGCCCGGCAACACACTGATAACAATAGGTCGGGACTTCGCGTCGCGTTTGCTGGTCTTTTTTGCTCATGGCCGTATCACCCGGACTCATGGAAACCGGCTAGGCTTTCGCCGCCTTTGCCTTGAGCCGCTCCTCCAGTTTCGACGTCTCGACAACGAACCGAGTATGGGTGCACTTGCCGACCGGCTCAATACCATCTTCGGCTGTGACCTCAAATGTGATCAACCGACCTTCGACGGATTTGATAGTCGCGGATACTGTGACCGACATACCCAGAAGCGTCGCCCCGGTATGGTCAATAACAACCCGGGTTCCGACGGAATCCTCACCTTCATCAAGATGCTCAAGCAGCAAATCGCGGCACGTGTGTTCGATATCGCGAACCAGTTCAGGTGTCGCATAAACGCGCAAGGCGTCGCCCATAAAATCAATGGTCCGCCCGGTATCGATCTCAACTGTACGACTGGCGCTTACGCCTTCTTTCAACGAATCCTTCATTCTGCGTTCTCCCTTAACCGTCTGTTGTCTGGCCTGCTGAACACTGTTTTTGTTTTTGCTGGTGCCCAGAATGATCACGAAACCATGATCAGCCCGATTGTTTGCCTACAGAATAATCTAATTCAGGTATTCCCGTACGACAATACTTATTATTTAAATATGGTCATCTGTTGATCGATATTACTGCATGATCCGACGATTCCGCTCGTGTGGTTAGCAATTAATCACCAGATTTG
Organism: Rhodospirillales bacterium; assembly: GCA_021775105.1. GTDB lineage: Bacteria > Pseudomonadota > Alphaproteobacteria > Rhodospirillales > Casp-alpha2 > JAJFIJ01. The sequence goes on from JAJFIJ010000157.1 coordinate 27,889, forward strand.
AATACGGACGCATGACATGAGAATTTTGACCAAATTCAGATGATCCCCTTCTGCCTCTGCGACAGAGCGGACATTTAGTAGAGAAATTGGGAATTAGGGGGAAATACGTGATTTAACAGAGCTATTTGATGCGGCACAACTGAAATGAGGTATAATTTGAGAAATTGCATAGGTTGGGCAAGGAACTCTAAGGTTTGAAGTTAGTCCTATGTTTGATGAAAATGCATTGAAAAAATTTTATGCCGATATTTCAACTGGTAAAGGTGTGAGCATAGAAGATTTTCAAAATAGGCTGGAATCTCTGTTTTCTGATGATCGTTCGGCTGGTGATTTAAACAAATATCGCCTTGGACGACGTCCCTGGAAAAAGCTGAGAGATGAAATAACTCCAGTATCGCGGTTTCTTAGGTTTAATGACATTGAAATGGATCGCATCCGGTTTCCACTGGATAGCAATACGCCCGATTGTTGGTTGCTGAAGAAAGGAGCTGATGATCTCGGAATAGAGGTGACTATTGAGCGTGGTCGAGAGAGATTCCATCGGACACGAGAGATGATTGAGACTGGCATAGGACGTGGCTTTGTCGGAGTGCAAGATAATGCGCCACAGGAAGATTTTGACCGGCGGATGTCTCATTCCCGTACTATGTATTCAACCGAACAGGCTCTCAATGCCAGGGGAATCGCATATGAAGATTTCAGAATTAACGAAAAAGGAACCGATGGAGTTTTGAATGGCGTTGACCTAACGGGAGGGAAACGTCGATGGAAGAATTTGAGGCCTGTTTTGAGTGTTTGCCTGATCCGCGCGCGG
>JAJFIJ010000158.1 GCA_021775105.1 Rhodospirillales bacterium
ACTGCAACTCAAACCAAGGGTGGCAACGCGCGCCCTTGCAAATCGGACATCGCGCATTTCGTCGACGGAGCGTCCTGCGACGTAGGATACATACCCTGGAACAAGAGGCAGTACACAGGGGGACAAAAACGAGACAATCCCTGCCAGGAAAACTGAAAAAATACCAATACCTGAGACTTCCAGCATGGGTCAAAGCCTCTCGGTGTTCATGTTATGCGCGGTTGATTTTTTAATCTTTGTGCGGCGGCTGGAACGAATGATCAGATATACACCGAAACCCGCCATGGGCACCGAAAGCCACTGACCCATGGTCGTCCCGGCGACAAGAAAGCCGATAAAGGCGTCCGGTTGCCGGAACAGTTCGATAAATGAACGCGCCATCATATATCCGACCAGAAAAACCCCGGTAAGGACGCCTGGTCGTTGGCGAATACTTTCAAACCGCCACAACCAATGAAGCAGCAAGAGCAAAACCAGTCCCTCAAGCACTGCTTCGTAGATTTGGCTGGGATGACGAGGATTCGGCCCCCCATGAGGGAATACGATCGCCCAGGGAACATCCGAAACGCGGCCAAAAAGTTCGCCATTAATAAAGTTCGCAAGCCGACCGAAAAACAGGCCTATCGGGGCAGCGCACGCAAGTATGTCGGCAAACCGGATCAGGTCGATGCCGCGACGGCGGGTGAATAGGATTGTCGCAAGCACGACGCCAATAAGGCCGCCATGAAATGACATTCCACCATTCCAGACCTGCAAGATGGCTGTCGGGTTGGCAAAGTAAAATTCAGGTTTGTAGAACAATACGTAACCCAGGCGACCGCCCAGAATAACGCCGAAAGTCGCCCAGGCAAGAAAATCATCGACGTCCAAATCACTAGCCAGATCAGGAACTGATCGAGCCAGTGACCGCATGTAACGCCATCCGAGCACCAGACCGAAGATATAGGCCAGTGAGTACCACCGGATGGCAAGCGGCCCGATCTGCAAGAGCACAGGGTCAATATTAGGGAAACTGAAAATCATGCCGACGTCCTGGGAATATTACCGAACTGCGGCCAAAATGCCGGTACGGTTTTGGCATATGTGTTGTACGTGTCGCCGTACACCTGGTGCACCTCTGCCTCTTCTGACCTGGCCAGTTTTGTGTACATCCAGATGAGCACGGGGAACATTATGATCGTCAATAAAGTTGGCCACTGGAACAGGAACCCCGTCATGACGAGGACGAACCCGACGTACTGCGGGTGTCGAATGAGGGCGTAAGGGCCTGTAGTTGCCAAGATGCCATTACGTTGCGCTTCATACAGAACGCGCCATGCTGCCGAGATCAGGATGAAACCGCTCCCGATAAAGGCAAAGCTCAGGAGGTGAAAAGGTCCGAAGTGCGGATTGGCCTGCCAGCCGAACATCATCTCCAGAAGATGTCCGGAATCGTGCGCAAACCAGTCGATATTTGGAAACTGGCTTTGCAGCCAGCCCGACAGGAAGTAGATGGTCAGTGGGAATCCATACATTTCTGTAAACAAAGCAACGAGGAAAGCACTGAAGGCACCAAATGACCGCCAGTCGCGAGCTGTTTTCGGTTTGAAAAAACTGAATGCGAAGATGATGAAGATTGCCGAATTGACAACAACCAGACTCCACAACCCGTACTGAGGTATTTGATCGGTCATGTGCCGTTCTCATCATCCCTGGTTTTTGGTTTGTCCCCGTTATGGGCCGCTCCACCATGACCGTGTCCGCCGTGCATGAACAAATGCATCCCTATGCACGCGCCCAAAATGAGGATCAGTACAGAATTTTCCATGATGTGCACATTGTGCTCCTCCCATAGAAAGAATCCGGCAACGGCGAGAAAAAACAGCAGACCCACGCCATACCGGAACCGCAGCGATTGGAAAAATGGAGGATTGTTTTGGTTGGACATTCAGATGCTCCCTATATCTTGACCGACCGCAATCTGAGCGCGTTGCTGATCACCGAGACGGAAGACAGGCTCATGGCCGCCGCCGCGAATATTGGAGAAATCAGAATGCCAAGGAAGGGGTACAGAACACCTGCGGCTATGGGAACACCAGCGGCGTTGTAGACCAATGCGAAGAACAAATTCTGCCTGATGTTGCGCATGGTTGCACGCGACAGTCGGCGGGCCCTGACGATCCCGCCCAAGTCGCCCTTGATCAAGGTAAATCCGGCGCTCTCAATGGCAACGTCAGCACCGGTCCCCATGGCAATGCCAACGTCAGCCTGCGCCAGCGCCGGGGCATCGTTAACACCATCACCCGCCATCGCCACCTTTCGGCCTTTGGCCTGGAGATCCTTGATGATGTTTGCCTTGTCCTCAGGCAGAACGTCGGCCCGAATTTCATCGATACCGAGCTTCGCGGCCACAGCCTTTGCCGTGCGTTCATTATCACCGGTCGCCATAATGATATGGAACCCCTCCGCATGTAAGGCTTTCAGGGCATCGGGCGTAGTTTCTTTTACCGGGTCGGCGACGGAAACAAGACCGGCAATCTCCGAGCCGATGATGACGAACATCACGGTCTCGCCTTCATCTCGCCGGGCATTGGCAGTCTCTAACAACCGACCGCCGTCAAGGCCCATATCGGTAATCAGCTTGGCATTGCCGAGGGCCACCTTCTGGCCGTCAACAACACCGCTAACACCCTTGCCGGTGATTGCTTCAAAATCCTCCGTCTTGCTAAAGGCCACCTTGCGTTCCTCGGCACCGGTGACGATCGCCTCCGCCAACGGGTGTTCCGAACCACGTTCCAGACTGGCCGCCAGGTGGAGAACTTCGGTCTCGTCATGACCTGATTCCGGCAGCACTGCAACGAGCCTTGGTTTGCCTAGTGTCAACGTGCCGGTTTTGTCGACGATCAACGTATCGACTTTGGCAAAACGCTCAAGCGATTCGGCATTCTTGATCAGAACGCCCACCTGTGCGCCGCGCCCCGTTGCCGTCATAATCGACATAGGCGTTGCCAGACCCAGTGCACAAGGACAGGCGATGATCAAAACAGCGACTGCCGATACCAGGGCGTAGGCGAGTGCCGGGGACGGCCCCCAGACCGACCAGGCGATGAACGAGAGGATCGCTATGGCGATCACTGCGGGGACAAATTTACCCGCCACCGAGTCGGCGAGTTTCTGGATTGGCGCACGGCTACGCTGGGCATTGGCGACCATTTCGACGATCTGACTGAGCATGGTGTCGGTACCGACACGTTGTGCCTCGATTATCAGACTGCCGGTTCCGTTGATGGTGGCTCCGGTAACCTTGTCATCGGTCACTTTTTCGACCGGAACCGGTTCACCGGAAATCATCGACTCGTCAATAGACGAGCGCCCTTCAACCACCACACCATCGACCGGTACTTTGTCCCCAGGGCGAACCCGCAAACGATCACCGACCTGAACATCTTCAAGGGGAATTTCCTCCTCGCTTCCGTCCGCACGGATCACCCGAGCGGTCTTGGCTGCAAGATCAAGAAGTGCCTTGATCGCCGAACCGGTACGCTCTCGTGCACCAAGTTCCATTAACTGACCGAGCAAAACCAGCACGACAATTACCGCACCTGCCTCGAAGTAAACACCGACATTACCTGCTGCGTCGCGAAACCCGTCCGGGAAAATCTCTGGCACAAGAACGGCAACAACACTGAACAGATACGCCGCGCCAACACCCATTCCGATCAGTGTGAACATGTTCAGGCTACGGTTGATAACGGATTTGACGCCGCGCACGAAAAACGGCCAACCGGACCACAGAATAACAGGTGTAGCCAAAACCAGTTCAACCCACAGCGTCGTACGTTCGCCAAGTATTTCGCGGACAAAGCCCAAGCCCATATAAGGACCCATGGTCAAGATAAGAAGTGGAACGGAAAGTACAGCGCCAACCCAAAAGCGACGCTTGAAATCAACAAGCTCCGGATTGGGGCCTTCGTCACCTGCGGGAATTCCCATCGGCTCCAGCGCCATCCCGCAAATCGGGCAATCACTTGGCCCATCAGAGATAATCTCAGGGTGCATCGGGCAAGTGTATTTGGTGCCCTCCGGAACATCTTCTTTTTCCTTCTTGTGTGCCCCGGAAATAAAATGCTGTGGATCAACAACGAATTTGTCATGACATTTCGATGAACAAAAATGATAGGTCTCTCCACCGTGTTCATGGGTCGGTTTGCCCGCATCCAATTGAACCGTCATCCCGCAAACCGGGTCAATGCCAGTTGGCGTGCTGACGTTAGTGACAGCGTCCGCATGGCTATGATGATGAGGGCTGTGATCATGTTTGACGTTCATAAATTTTCTCCGGGTTTTGATAGAGATTGCCAAAAATTGCGACCCATGACCGGCCACATTGCGGCATCTTCAATTGGAAAGGGTGCTCATACGAACGTCGAATTCCTCTTTATCGACGTCTCCGCGGGCAAATCGTTGTCGCAGAATTTCCTGCGGAGAGCCCTCAGGTGAAACGGGTTCACGTCGATCCGAACTGTCGGTCAAACGTTGGACAATGAGAACAATGAAAAAAATGACCAATCCCAGGGCGATGATCATCATCGAGGAACCGAACAGCATGTGTCCCCATCCCCATTCCCCGCCATAATGAGAAAAACCGGGGCCGTCGGCATAGGCACGCTGGACGATCATCGGAGCCAATATAATGGCACCTGCGGATGTGGTGAGGGTTTTTAAAATACGCTTGAACATTTTTTTGTCCTTTCAATTCTGTCCGGTGCCATCACCGGTAACGACTGATGAAGAAGTTGTGAAGCGGCCCAAACACCAGGGCGATGTACCAGCCGTAAGAAGTCGCTTCGGCCAAACCAAGAAAGAAGCTGGACCAGGTCAACCAAGTGAATCCTGGAAGTAACGGGCTCCAAACCGGGTTCATGGCGAATTCGGGGAACCATAAATCGAAGACAATACAGAGTACGTAGGTGACAATGAAAAATGTACTTAAGCTCATGCCAAGTGCGAAAATCGGGATATGGGGAACTCTGCGTGCTGGCAGCGGGACACCCGAGGTTATAGCTGAGGGGGGCATGGTGGTTTCAGCCATAATGGTGCTCCACTTTGGCAGGATCTGCTTGCGGGTTTTCAGATATGTAAATGTCCGGTGCGGCCTCGAATGCCTCTCTGCATGCATGTGAGCAAAGGTAATAAACGTTGCCTTCAAACACGCTTGATTTGGCTTGAGAGGTGGCAACAGTCTTGCCGCAAACCGGATCCACGTCCTTTGTCGGGGCCTGCCAATAGAGAGAGTCTTTCTTTGTCTCACTGCCCGTGATGTCAGTTCGATGTCCAGTGCTTTTGGAGTGGCTCTGTCCCATCGCATGTCTGCCACAACCCAAGCGCATCATCAGAAAAATCATGATTGCCCAGACGAGGAAGTAAAATGTCGTTTCCATCTCATGTCTCCCTTTTGTTGTGATAACTGGTAAGTCAAACCGCGAATAGGCCGGGCAATCTGGTCAACCGGCGTTCACGAGATTAAGTGCCTGTCGACAATTCAGGAAAAATTCCTCAGGACCGCCCGTGCTGTTCCATTATTCATTCACCGGATGCATGGCACCTGTTTTTGGGTCGACCTCCATGCGCATGACGAGGGAATTGTCGACGGTATTGATATCGGCGACTATTGTGCCATCGTCCTGAGCCTTTATCTCGCCAACTTTAAGTCGTTTGTGGCCCATCCAGACCAAATGGCCATCAAGGATTTTCCGCACATCATCTGCAGAAAAATTCCTGTCGATGTTGGAATTTTGAGAATGGTGTGAAGCATGTCCCATCATCATTCCATGACCCATGTTTCGGCCCATCATTCCATGGCCCATCATCTTTCCAGAGCGGATGGACTTATTCGAAGTCATCATATTTTGTCCCATCATCCCCGAGTTCATGTTGGCTGCTCCAGGATTTGCGGGGGTCTGTACATTCGTACTATGTGCGAAGGCGACACCAGTTGTTGCCAGTGTTGCGCTGAGTACAGCTGCACTCAGAACTGCGGTTGTTTTTTTCATGATCTTGGTCCTATTTATTCCTTTTAGTTACTCTGCACTGTTACAAAGAGATTTAAGCGCTTCCATGTTACGGAAGTTCGTCACCAAGCAGCTTTTTTGTGACAGAATGTGACAATCAATCGACCAGACAATCTCTGTTGCATTTTTTCCTTCGATACATGAGACGCAACTTCCTATACTGGGCGGCATGGTAGATTCACCACACATACTGGTCGTTGATGACCACAAAGAGATTCGCGATCTTGTCGGGCGGTTTCTGAAACAGCATGGCATGCGGGTGAGTGCCGCGCCTGATGGTAAGGCGATGCGTAAAATCCTCTCCGAGCATCGGATCAACCTGATTGTTCTCGATCTGATGTTGCCGGGGGAAGACGGACTCGCTCTTTGCCGCAACCTCAGAGCGGAGTCTTCAATACCGGTGGTGATGTTAACCGCGATGGGCGAAGAGACGGACCGCATCGTCGGTTTAGAGATGGGTGCGGATGACTATATCGCGAAACCATTTAATCCACGGGAGCTTCTCGCGCGGATCAAGGCCGTACTGCGCCGTGCGCAGAGCTTGCCGGATGAAGAGCGCTTTTCAGAAGAAACGTCGGTGGTGTTTGATCGGTGGACTTTCAATATTGCCAAACGCCACCTGCAAACATCGGACGGAGTCATCAACCCCTTAAGCACCGGAGAGTTCAATCTTCTTCTCACCTTTATTCATCATCCTGGGCATGTCCTGAATCGCGACCAATTAATTGATTTGACCCAAGGTCGGGATTCAACGCCATTTGACCGCAGTATAGACACACAGGTAAGCCGCTTGAGAAAAAGGATCGAGGTCGACCCCAAGGATCCGCAAATAATCAAGACCGTCTGGGGCGGCGGATATGTCTTTACACCCGCAGTCAAAAAGAAATGAAGCGTTTCCTTCCCCAGAGCATCGCCAGTCAGACGGTAATTGTCCTGTTGATCGGATTAACGGTCTCCCATGTTTTCAGTATGTCGATCTATACCGCTGACCGGGCAGAGGTCATGACCATGTCTGGGGGGCATCAGATATCCCATCGGATCGCGGCCATTACCCGGTTGCTTGATGAAACGCCGGTGGAATGGCGAGACCGTATTTTGCGTGCCACTAACAGTCAAACACTGAGCGTTACGGTGACGCCTGTCAGTCGGCTTCTTGAGGACGAGTCCGATGGCATCGTGAATTCACTTCTCAGAGGATATCTGGCTCGTCTGATCGGCACCGATGACGAAGGCAGGGTCGTGGTACAGGTCATTGATTCCAGCGACCAATCGAGCACGTCTGTTCATGAGACCTTTAAGGCTTCGCGAGGGCGGGACATGGATCACATGCTCCGGGAAAATGCCGGAGGACAGCTTTTACGCGCGTCGGTGCGCCTGAAAGACGGTAACTGGTTGAATTTTGCCACTACCGTACCGAAGGGGGAAGCGTTGTGGTCAATCAAGACGGTCCTGTCCATGCTGCTGATGACGATAGGCGTGGTTCTGATTTCGATGTGGGTCATACGTCGCGTCACGCGCCCATTGCGCGTGTTTACCGCAGCCTCCCATCGTCTGGGCAGAGACGTGGCCGCTCCTCCGTTGGTGGTCAGCGGTTCGTCGGAATTGCGTGAGGCAGTGAATGCTTTTAACGAAATGCAGAAGCGCCTGCGGCAGTTGATCGAAAACAGGACGAGAATGCTGGCTGCTATCTCGCATGACCTGCGAACGCCAATCACTTTGCTGAGGCTCAGGATGGAGACTATTGATGACTCCGAAGAAAGAGCGAAGATGCAATCTACTTTGGATGAGATGGAAGCGATGATCTCGTCGACGTTGTCGTTCGCTCGCAACGACGCGGAAAGCGAAGCGAAAGAACGGGTCAATGTTACGACATTAATCGGCAGCATTTGTGATGATCTGACTGATGCAGGTTTTCAGGTCGAGTTTAGCGAAGAGGATGAATTGGTTCACGAATGTCGTCCCGGTGCACTTAAACGTGCTCTTTCCAATCTGATTGAAAATGCGGTTAAGTATGGAAACCGCGCACGCGTAAAATTGCAAAGAACTGACAGAGCAATCGAGATTACGGTCGATGACGATGGCCCAGGCATCCCGGAAAACGAATTTGAACTCGTCTTCACGCCATTCTATCGGGTTGAGAAATCCCGCAGTTCAGAAACTGGCGGCGTGGGTCTTGGTCTTAGCGTTGCACAATCAATTGTCGACAAACATGGCGGTCAAATACTACTAACCAATCGTGATAAAGGCGGATTGCGGGTGAAAGTCATGCTTCCGACTTGATTTTGCGTTCTCTTACGGTTTTGCGTTGGATCGCGCACCCAAGAATTCTTCAAAAGGTTTGTCGAACACGACGTTGTGTTGACCTGCCCAAGCTTCAACAAGCTGCGCGACCTGCCTGTTATCATATCTGCCGCAAATGAAGTTATTCTCCATTTTTCGCAATCGCAGCAGGATTTTTTCGTGATCCTTCTTATGAGCTCTGGCGTCGGGATATCCAGATTGCTCCATCTGATACTCTTCCCACTTCAGGTTTCGCACGAGAAAGTGAATTGTATCCTCAATCCGGGAACACGACCCCCCCGGATCTCCGCATATAACTTTGGGATGGAAGTATCCATCAAGCACGAATTGAAGAGACTCCCGACGGGCTTCTATGCCTCGCACAAAAGCATTGGAGGCTGTGTTGGCATTGGCTTCAGTCATCTCAGTTGTCCTGTTCGGTTATCACTGGATATCTCACCCTGAGACGTTGATTGTTGCGACAGACTTGCGGCCTGACATTTCATATAACTCCGATACGGCATGGGCGGATAATGCTGAGTTCTTCTTTGCCGCAAACAGAACCTCAGGAGGGATGCCGGTGATGGAACTCAATTCAACCGGTAATTGGCTGTTAATCGAGTACGGTTGGCCACGACGGGCATCCTCGGATTTTTCTGCCCCAAACCCTGACTCCGTTTGTTTTGACAGATACTGGGCAACAGGTTTTCGGCGACCTTGTGTGGTTGTTGCGGGTGCGACGGGTTCAGTATTTCTTGTTCGCACGGAAGCCACGCCATATCCAGCTTCAGCTACAGCTACAAGAAGAGGACTATGAGCTACAGCATATCTTTCATAATCCAGTGGTGCGATTGGCAACATTATCTTAATCCAAGATTGATTCCCGTTTGAATAACTTGTTCGACCATTGGATAATACGTTACGGATGTGGCTTAAGTTTGCCGATCTCAGTCTTTATTGTAACAAAGTATGACAGGCGACGGTTATCCTCTCGTGAGTGCATATTGAGTGACCCTGGCCGGGAGTAAGTACCGCAGCCTGCAGCCGTATTTGCCGACAGTGGGCTGTCAACTCGGGCAGTCAGCACTTAACTTTTACGGAGCCTCGGTTCGGGAATTTCGTATGCACCCGCAGACTCTCGCCGCTGAGCCTCTAAAAGAATATCACGCGCAATAGGTGCCGCTACCGACGAACCACCGCCGCCATGTTCAACAACAACAGCAACAGCGTAGCGAGGTTTGCCAACCGGCGCAAAACCGACAAATAGGGCATGATCGCGATCTTCCCACGGCAAATCTCTGTTTTTCACCACTCCGGATTTCCGCTCGGCCTTGGTAATCCTCCGGACCTGAACGGTCCCGGTTTTACCGCCCATAACGAAGTCAGATTCTTCGATCCGGGACTTAAAGGCTGTGCCATAGGGCGAGTTGACGACATCTGTCATTGCACCAACGACCAGATCAAGATGACTCTTTGGCAGTTTGAGGTTTTCTGTTGTTCTGTCAGGCTCGCGATTGATGGGCACGTTTTCCCCGTTCACAGCTTTCGTCAATCTTGGGACAACAGCAACACCGCCGTTGGTTAATCGCGCCGTCATAACAGCTAGTTGCAATGGTGTAACTTGGACGTAGCCCTGACCGATCCCGGCGATCAGGGTTTCCCCCTGATACCATGGGGTGTCCAATGCCCCACGTTTCCAGCGTTTTGTCGGGATCAAGCCGGTATGCTCGCCAGGCAGATCTATCCCGAGTTCAACGCCCAAGCCCAGGCGGTTTGCCATTTCCGCGATGCGATCAATTCCTGTTCGCTTGGCGATTTCATAAAAATAGACATCGCATGATTGAGCAATTGCCATTCGGGCAGCGATATTTCCATGGCCATATTTCTTCCAACAGTGAAATTTGGCATTACCCAACTCGATGTAACCTTTGCAAAAAAATTTGGTTGAAGGAGAGATCACGCCCTTGTCAAGGGCTGCGAGAAGAACGGCCATCTTAAATGTCGAGCCGGGAGAGTAAACTCCAGCAATTGCTTTATTCGTTAAAGGTGCCATCGGGTTTGATTTTAACTCTTTCCATATCGATGGTTTGAGCCCTCGGCTGAAGGTGTTGGGATCAAAAGATGGAGTAGAGGCCATCGCAAGAATGTCACCGTTATGGACGTCAATTACCACTGCCGCAGCGCTTTGCCCTGTCAGCCGACGGGTGATCATCCGCTGCAGGCCTATATCGATCGTTAACGTAATTTCTGCACCGGGTTGTCCTTCTTGGCGGCTCAATTCTCGAATAACGCGACCAAAGGCGTTCACTTCAAGTTGAGAGTTTCCACCGGACCCGCGAAGCACCAGGTCATGATATTTTTCGACACCTGCTTTTCCAATGCGCGCGCCAGGCAGTTCAAGCAGCGGATCGCCTGTCGCTTCATTTGTGGATACAGCGGCTACATAGCCAAGGACATGGGCGAGGTCTTCGCCATAGCTGTATTTCCGGCTTCGCTCTGAATCAATAAGTATGCCTGGCAGATCAGGCGCGTTAACCTCGATTTTGGAAACATCCTGCCAAGTCAGATTTCGTTTTACGGAAACGGGAACAAAGTTCTTATGTCGTTTAATGTCGCGGCCAATCCGCCTTCGTTCTGCTGAACCAATTGGGATGATTTGATTGAGCATGTCGAGTGTGTAATTTAGATTTGGGGTGTTTTCTGAAATCAGAATGGCGCGATAATCTTGTTCATTGTCCGCCAAAGGAACACCAAATCGATCAAGAATTCGACCGCGTGGAGGAGAGAGAAGGCGTATGTTGATTCTGTTTTCGTCTGACAACGTGCGATACCGCTCGGCTTCGACGATCTGTAAATAATACATACGTCCAACAAGAGTGGATAATAAAACGACCTTGCCACCTGCCAATATTGCAGCCCGACGGCTGAAGAGTTTTTGTCGATCAGAATCACGATACATAAAGGTTGATCTCCAATACGCTCATAATTGTTGTCCGCTATCTAAACGCACCCGTTCATGATGCGTTATTGTTAGGCGGTGGCCCAAATGCAGTAATATTGTATTAAACGGAAATGCTGGCTGGTTCCCCGAAGTTGAGTTCATATCTGGAGATGCAGAGCGGCAGTATTTCGATCCTGGTTCAGTTGTACGATTGGCGACATCGTTCTATCCGAAGCTCTGATTCAGTTCCAAGAACATGTTTTGATAATAGA
>JAJFIJ010000159.1 GCA_021775105.1 Rhodospirillales bacterium
CTGCCGTGGACGCTGGGGCATCACGAAGATCACAAATCGCTGAAAAAAGCCGCCGACTGCACGCCTATCGAATATCCAAAACCGGATGGAACCCTCACCTTTGACCGGTTAACCAATGTATCGTTCTCGGCAACCAATCACGAAGAGAGCCAGCCCGTTCACCTGACCCTCAAGGATGTCGACGTTCCGGTAAATATAAATCTGGCGGACTATGACGGTCCGGAAAATCGTTTCTGCCCGGCCGGTGTTTATGAATTTGTCGAGGCTGATGGCGCGCAGCAACTTCAAATCAATGCGCAGAACTGTGTGCATTGCAAGACCTGCGACATCAAGGACCCGACCCAGAACATTAACTGGGTGGTGCCGGAAGGCGGCGGCGGACCGAATTATCCCAATATGTAGCCGGATTTTGACTCTCGACAAATAGTCATTGGGACGTTATGAATTCTCAATGAGAGATTACAATGTTCAGTTGATTCGAGGCCTGATCTCCCTGCTAGTAATTGTTTTCACCACCTACATCGGATTTTATTTTCTTGAGTGGCTGGGCGTTGCTTTGGTTGGAATGTCCGGAGCGTTATTAACCAGACCCGACGGAATGTCGTCGCCCCTTCACGGTCGCGGAGAATCTGACATAAATAATGCTATGCGGCAGAACAGTAATATGGACAAAACTACTTGGTCAGGGCGAGAGCCGGGAATCTACAGCGAACCCAGGAAGTCCGATTTACCTTTTAATGTCAATATATTATGGATCATCATGATTGGTGTGGGGCTGGTGAATTTTTTTGATTTTATAGATACAATTTTTTGATATTTGAGGCCGTTCCGAACATCTCATCTATTTTCATCTTTATGCACGACATATCGACCGACAGCGACAACAGCTGAATAGAATCAAAAAATTTACCTAATTGAGATATATGCATATGGCGGTGCACTTTTAGCTTTCTCATTAGGTCTTGCGTCCGGAGTGCGGTAAACTACGTTTATAACAACCATCGCAATATGCAGGGGCGCATGAGCAAAATCAGGATTTTCAGTGGGATTGTTGGCAGCGCTCTGCTGCTTGCGACAACTTCGTTCGCAATGGCGGGCACTCAGGCGACGCCGGGTACGTCGACGACGGGCAACTATCTGGCCGGACGACACGCAGAATCCGAACGGGATTTATCCGCTGCCGCAGATTATCTGAAGGCAGCGTTGGCGGATGCGCCGGATGCGCCCGACCTGTTGCGTCGCACCTTTGTCATTCTGACCATGGAGGGACGGTTTGATGAGGCCAAAGTACTGGCTGAAAAATATGTTGCCGACAAACCGGAATCCTCTGTCGCCAACCTGATGCTGGCTGTCGATGATCTCAAAAATGCCCGCTACCGGGTGGCGGCGGATCGTCTCAAATCATTACCCGATACCGGCCTTACCGGTTTGACCGCACCTGTGCTGCATGCTTGGGCGTTGGTCGGCGAGAAGAAGATCGATGATGCCTTGGCGGCATTAAAGGTTTTGGAAAAGGAAACATCCAGTAAATCCATTCATGATCTGCACAAAGGTCTGATTCTGGAAATCGGAGGCCGCCACAAGGAAGCCTTGACGGTGCTGGAAGAAATTGCCGCGCGCGATGGCAGGCTGAGTTTTCGGTTTGCCGAAATACTGGGCAATATTTACGAACAGTACGGCGACACCAAAAAGGCTGGCGCTCTTTATCAGCGCTATCAGGACGATTATCCGTCGAGCACGCTTTTCGAACCTGCCGTAAAACGCCTGTCGACGGGTAAAAAGCCGAAACCCGAAATCGAGACCGCCATGGATGGAACTGCGGAAATCCTGTTTGGCATTGCCAATTCACTGCGTCAGCAGCGAGCCAGAGAGACCGCGCTGGTGCTTGGGCGGTTGGCGCTTTATCTAAAACCGGAATACCCGATTGCACAGACCCTGATCGGCGAATTGATGGAGCTGGATGACCGGCTGGTTGATGCCAACCGGTTTTATAGTGATGTCGATCCGGCGTCTTCATTCGGACGTTCGGCAGTGCTGCGAATTGCCGCCAATCTTCACGAGATGGAGAAAACGGACGAAGCCATCAGTATGCTCCGTGCCGTAGCCAAGGCCCACCCCAACGACCCGGAACCGTTGACCAAAATTGGTGATTATCTGAGAAGCCGGGAACGCTTTGCCGAAGCCATACCGGAATACAATGCAGCTATACGACGTGTTGGTGACCTCAAACCCCAACACTGGCGACTTCTCTATATCCGCGGCATCGTGCTGGAGCGAGAAAAGCAGTGGGAACAGGCAGAGAAAGACTTTCTGAAAGCCCTGGAGTTTCAGCCGGATCAGCCCTATGTGCTGAATTACCTTGGGTATTCATGGGTTGAGCATGGTCTGAATCTGGAACGTGCGCTCGAGATGATCCGCAAGGCCGTCAAGCTGCGGCCAAACGACGGTTATATCATCGACAGTCTGGGATGGGGATATTATCAGCTTGAGCAGTTTGAAGAAGCGGTTGCGGAACTTGAACGGGCGGTCGAATACCGTCCGGAAGATCCGGTTATCAATGACCACCTTGGGGACGCCTACTGGAAAGTCGGACGCAAACTGGAAGCCCGTTTTCAGTGGAAACGCTCATTGTCCCTGAAACCCGATGACGCGTTGAAGGAAAAGGTCACTGACAAGCTCAAACATGGGTTGCGCAATGAAGATACGGCTTCTCCGGCCAAAGACGAAAAAACACCGGACAAGGGCTGAAGTCCCCATCGAAGACGACTTGAATAAACTGACATGATCTCCATTCCCGCCCCGGCGAAACTGAACCTATATCTGCACGTGACCGGCAAGCGGGCTGATGGATATCATCTGCTCGACAGTCTGGTGGTATTTGCGGATGTCCACGATACCGTCAGCGTTGAGCTGGCCCCGGAATTGAGCCTGACGAATAACGGCCCTTTTGGTGACGGCCTAGCGGTTGATGAGTCCAATCTGGTGATGCGGGCGGCCCGGCAATTGTGCGATATGACCGGCATCCAGTCCGGTGCCCGAATCACCCTGACCAAACGGTTGCCCGTGGCTTCTGGAATAGGCGGTGGCTCCGCTGACGCAGCGGCGTCAATCAAGGCGCTGGTCAGGCTATGGGACCTGCATCCGGGACAGCATGATCTTTCGGGTCTTGCGCTTGGTTTGGGCGCGGATGTGCCGGTCTGCCTGTTTGGGCAGGCCGCCTTCATGGGCGGCATTGGTGACGATCTTGAGCCTGCTGGACATTTGCCCGAAATCCCGATGGTTCTGGTTAATCCTGGCGTCGATGTCTCGACTCCGTCTGTTTTTGAAGCACGTCATGGCGCGTTTTCCATTTCGGCGCGTTGTACCGAGCCGCCGGATACGATGGCACAACTCATTGACCTGCTGAACGAGGCGCGTGGAAATGATCTGATGGTCCCGGCCATGACGCTGGAACCGATAATCGGTCAAGCGTTATCGATGCTGGATCAGCTACCGGATTGTCGCTTCGCCCGGATGTCCGGCAGTGGCGCCACCTGTTTTGGATTTTTCGAAACAATGTCAGATGCTGAAGTGGCGGTCGGTCAGATCCGCAACAACCGGCCTGACTGGTGGGTGGTGGCGACCCGACTGATCAGCGATACGCGGAGCCTGTCAGCCGAGATTGCCATTTAGGTCTGCCCAGCTTTCAACGACATTGAAGAACGCTTCGACGACGCCACGTTGGCGATGGCTATTGAGTGCCGCCACCGTATCGAGATTGGTAAACTTCACGCCGGTTAACGGCACACTTCTGACGCGTTTGTCGTTACCAACTTCATGGGCAAATACAAACCCGATACCGAGCCCGGCAGCAACCGCTTCCAACGTCGCTTCGCGTCCACCCAGTTCCATAATCACGCCAAGATCGAGACCTGTGTCCGCAAGCGCCCGATCGAGGGTGCGTCGGGTGTTTGACTGAGGTTCGCGCAAAATGGCGGATTGCCCGACAAGTTCAGTCAGCTTGACTTTTTTCCGGGTTGCCCAGGGATGTTGGGCGTCGACGAGCACATGTAGGCCGCTTCGACGGATTGGCTGAATATCGACGCGCTGATCGTCAGGCGGATTGGCGACAATCACCACATCGGCCCGACCTTCAATCAGGTCCTGCCAGACGGAATGGGCATTTCCGGAAGACACTGATAATTGGATTTTCGGATAGCGCTGACGAAACGCGGCGATCAGGTTCATGGCCAGATGTGGACCATCGACGGATAACCGAAGCTCCCCCGAGTCGAGATCCCTTGAAGCCGTAAGGTAGTCGCGAACGCGGTCCTCGACGGCAAACAGCTCGCGGGTCAGGACAAACAGTTGCCGACCGGCCTCCGTCAACTTGACCCTGCCGCCGCTTCGGCTGAACAGTTTGAGCGCGTATTGTTCTTCCAGCGCCCGCACCTGAATGGTCAGGGCGGGTTGGGTCAGGTGCAGATGTTCTGCAGCGGCGACGAACCCGCCTTGTCGGGCAACGGCATCGAAAGCATGTAATTGAGTATGACGCATAATACAGTTATATAAATAAAATTATCATTTAGATATAATTTTATAAATTTGATTATAAAACTTGTTAATCCCATAATCAGTCAAATTCAGTCATATCAGATGGGAGCGACTTAATGAGTAAGGATGCCAGACGCGCCGAAGGCGTATTTACAGGCGGAATATCAAATGGAGAATACGGGCTTCCGCTGGAAGAGATTGTCGTTGTCGAACGGGGTCTCGGCCCCCGTCTCTGGGATACCTCGGGTAAGGAGTTTCTTGATTTTTCAATGGCCTGGGGATCGTGCCTTGTTGGCCATGCCCACGCGGAAGTCGTTGAGGCTGTCGCCCGCCAGGCACCGATGGGGTCGAACTTCGCCTATCTGAATACGCAGGTTCTGGCGCTCGGCGAAGAAATCCAGCGGATCAGTCCGGCTGCCGAAAGGTTGCGGTTTTGCGCATCCGGCACGGAAGCAACGATGTACTGCAAACGCGTGGCCCGTGGATTTACAGGCCGCAACAAGGTTCTCAAGTTCGAGGGCGCCTATCACGGTGCCAATGAGGCCGGAGTCACCAGCCTGTTCCCCAACAAGATGCTGGCCTTTCCTACCCCGGAATTGACCAGTGCCGGCACGCCTGCAATGAGCGACCTGCTGCTGGTCGCGCCCTATAACGATCTTGAAGCAACACGTCGCATTGTCGAAGAAAACCGTGATGATCTGGCGGCGATTATCATGGAACCGTTGCAGCGTTGCACGCCGCCGAAAGAAGGGTTTCTCGAAGGTGTGCGTGAGCTTTGTTCGACCAACGGAGTTTTGCTGATTTTTGATGAAGTGGTTACAGGATTTCGCCTGGCTTACGGTGGAGCGCAGGAATATTACGGCGTTTCACCGGACCTGATTGCCTATGGCAAGGCGTTGGGAGGCGGCTACCCAATTGGCGTTTTTGGCGGTCGGACCGACATTATGGAGATGGTTCGAGAACAGCGCATCGGTGGTGATGATTACGTATGGATGGCATCTACATTGGGCGGCAACCCGATCTCGACGGCTGCAGCCAACGCCACGTTGTCGGTATTTCGTCAACCCGGAACGTATGAGAACCTGCATCGGATGGGCAACTATCTAAGAAACGGCATGCGTACCGTTCTCGCTGGCCATGACCTGAACGCCCAGATCATCGGTGACGGGCCATTGGCGCAGGTGGTGTTTTCCAGCGATCCGGTTTTTGACTATCGCTCGACCTTCAAGGGGGACAAAAAACTGGGGGCTGCGGTAATGCTTGGTCTGTTCCGGCAGGGCATTTTCCTCAACCCTATGGGCACCAAGTTGTACCTTTCTATCGCTCATGATGAACCAATCGTCGATGAATTCCTGAGCCGTTTCGATGACACTCTGAAATCAATTATCACTGTTGCTGCGTAAGAGTTCGCTCATGCTCTCTCCGCAGTCTTTTGATTATATGAACCCGAACGTTCCGGATGAGCTACCGGTTCATATGATGCCCCTGATCAAGGCCACACCTGAGAGCCTTGAAAAATTCGGCACTCCCGTAACCGACCCCGATACCCACCCGGTCGAAATCGTCACCTGGCCGCAGCAGGGATGGCGCCCGATTGACGCGGGAACCGGGAATGAAGGTGGTTATGCCGATGGCACGTTCCGGTTTCACTGGCAGGGCGACATGCTGTATGCGGAAAACGAGGCTGTTGACGACCGCTACCTTCTGGGGTGGTCTGAACAGCCCGGTGTCGCTTCTGCTTCAAACCCGTCCCCCCGACGCGATCAGTTATTGATCTGGCACGCCAATTATCACCCCGACGGCGGTCAGCTGTTTTACCCGAACGATGCCCAGCCCTTTGTTGTCGCATTGGCTCCGCCCGGTGATGATGTTTGCCCGGAAGATTTCATCGCTTTCTTTTTCGATGGCAGATTCGGAGTTTGCATTCACCCGAATATCTGGCACGAAGCCATCGTACCGCTGGTTGATGAAGCCAATTTCTATGATAAGCAGGGACGCGTTCACGGTCGCGTCAGTTGCGATTTTACCAGAGAATTCGGCTGTTTTCTTGGCGTTCCCCTGACTCATTTGTGAAGTTACGTCTCTCGCCAGCCTATTGTTTGGCGGTGGTTCTGCGCTATAACTAAAGCACGTTCCCGACTAGGCTGGAGGCGGGTTGACCGGTTATGCGAAACAAGTTGCGCCTCTATAGCGGGTTAATCCTGTTTGTCTTTGTCACCGGACATTTCATCAATCATGCGCTGGGTCTGGTGTCGATTGAAACCCTCGACGCCGCTACCGTTTTTTTTATCGAACCCTGGCGCACGCCGATTGGCACACTTCTCCTCTATGGTGCATTCCTGACCCATGCCGGTGTTGCGCTCTGGGCGCTTTGGCAGCGCCGCACCCTAAAAATGCCGGCGTGGGAAGCAACGCAAATTACTGCCGGGCTGCTTGCTCCGCTATTGCTGGCGGGCCATATCGCCGGCACGCGCGGCCTGCATGAGATGGCAGGGTTTGAGCCGAGTTATGCGACCACTTTGAACGTGCTTTGGGTTGTCGCCCCATGGCGGGCCTGGGTCCAGTCTCTGGCGCTGATCGTCATCTGGGTTCATTCGTGTGTCGGTTTGCACAACTGGTTGAAAATGAAACCGGCCTATCAGCGGGTAATCCATCTGGCTTTTTCCTCAGCCCTGATTTTGCCGACCCTGGCGTTCGCCGGGTATATCAGTGCCGGTGTCAGTGTCACCGAGCGGGTAAAGGATCCATACTGGATCAAGTATATCCTGTCCTATGCCAACTTCGACTCGTCAATGCCGGGGCTTGCCGGAACGACAGAGACCCGTATGCAATTGATCGCCATTGCGCTGGTTGCGCTGGTCCTGCTGGCAAGGCTGGCTCGTGAACGGTTGCCCGCATTGAAACGCAAACCGAAGGTCACGTATGCGCCGGATAACCGGATTATTGATCTTCAAAAAGACGCGACCCTGCTGGAATCCATTCGCACTGCAGGCATTGTCCATGCGTCTGTCTGTGGCGGTCGGGGCAGGTGTTCAACATGCCGGGTCCGCATTTCGAAGGGACTGGAACATCTGGCCCCGCCAGACGAAGACGAACAGAAGGTCCTGTCGCGGATCACTGAATCCCCGTCTGTCCGTCTGGCCTGCCAGATCCGACCGGACAAGGACCTGGAGGTTGCTGCGCTGGTTCGTGCGGACTCTGACCCCAGGGAAGCCATGCGTCCACCCGGCTATCGGCAAGGGTCCGAGTTGAACGTCGCCTTCATGTTTGTCGATCTTCGAGGCTCGACCGGGCTTTCTGAACAGCGCCTGCCGTTTGATGTGGTTTTTATTCTCAACCAGTTCTTTGCCGAACTATCGGCGGCTTTGCAGGAAACCAATGGTCATTACGCGCAGTTCAATGGTGATGGGCTGCTGGCGATCTATGGTCTTCAGAGCGGTACCGAACAGGGATGCCGTGAAGCCATAAACGGGGCCAAAGCGATGTTTCGCCGGATCGCTGAATTAAACGAACGCCTGCGTGATGAACTTGGTGAAGACCTGAAAATCGGCATTGGCATTCACGCCGGTGACGCCATTGTCGGATCCATGGGGCCGCCACAATCGCCCATTGTTTCAGCGCTTGGTGACAATGTTAATATCGCCGCCCGGCTTGAGGCGCAGACCAAGGAGCTAGGCGCGCCGCTGGTTATTTCAGCGCGAACAGCGCACAACGCCGGGGCCGACCTCACGGCCTTTCCCCTGCACAATATTCACGTCAAGGGACGCGACCGCCCGCTGGATGTCTATGCGGTTGATGATGTCAGTGCCATTGAATTCGAAAATCCTCAAAAGAACGTAAATTGACCTTCGCGCGTGCTTGCAGCACCATACTTTAGACATTATGTTGCGGTCCGTACCAGCCGCATGGATGGGGCGTGGCGAAGTGGTCTAACGCACCGGTTTTTGGTATCGGCACTCGGAGGTTCGAATCCTCCCGCCCCAGCCAGCGGTTTGAACAAATGAATTCGAAAAACGGCGCATTTCTTAGCCTTTTTCACTTATGCAAATCACCAGCCCCCTTCCGTGACAACGATTGTGACCAATCGATGACTGTGCTTACCTATTTGTTCAAACAGGATGGCAGATACTACTTTCGGCGTAGAGTTTCGACTGATCTTTCTGCACTGTTAGAGCGGTTGCGGGGATTTTTGAATCACCGAAAACGCCCTAACTCATTGATACTGCCGCAAATTCACGTTCGCAAATGAACCCATTTACTCCGGTTTTGCTCTAGTTAATCATGACACCGGCATCGGAAGGTTGCCAGTCCTGATAGGGAGCCAGAACCGGCGCCAGAAATTTGTCATAGCGGCCGATTTTTCTGAGCTTTTTTATTCCGTCAGCCAGATACCGGTCGATCTTCTTTCCTCAATCCCATCCTGTTTTCCGGTTTGATGGGCTGTCCTCTGCGCATTATGCCGCGTCTTTTCCTTCTGGCGGGTCATCTATCCGTTTGTAATGGTCGGGATGCAGGGCGTGATCAATAACTTCTTCCAGATGATCGGCGTGCATCTGATGTATAAATCCGTGCATGCTGGCGGGGTGTGTGGCTTCTTCATGATCCGGCGTTAGGACCATGGCCATACAAAGCGCTCCGACCACACAGGCCCCGGCGCAAATTGCAAAGGCCAGCGGGAAATTACCAATATCTCCGAGTAATCCACCCAGCATGGGTCCGGCGACCCCACCGATCCCATAGGAAAGAAAAACCGCTGGATAATTGGCCCCAACCCGTTTGTTGCCAAACACGTCCGCCGTGATGGTTGGGAATAGGGCAAAATTACCACCAAAATTAAACCCGATGAGGGCGGCGCCTAGATACAGCAGATATTCATTTCCGGCCATTGATGTGAACGCGAACAGGAACAATGCTTGCGATGCTGTCATGATGATGATTGAGCGCTTGCGCCCCAGTTTGTCGCTCAACATTCCCCAGATAATACGGCCTAAACCATTGGCCAGTGAAAAGAACACGGCCATCGCGGTGCCAGCGATGGCGCTGGCTTCAGGTGCGCTGTAGCCCGACACCTGCAGGGCTTCCATCGGGTAGAGCTTCATCAGACCGATCGACATCAGGCCTGCGGCAGCACTGGAGGCGAAGGTCAACATGATCAGATAAAACTGCGGCGTGCGCAGCATTTCCTGAACGGCGAAATCCTCGCTGCCCGCGGTCGCCGTATTGTTTTGAACTAGGTTTCCATCGGGTGTCCAGTCGGCAGGTGGCATGCGCATCCAGATGGCACCGGTCAGGATCAGTGCGGTGAAGGAAATACCATAAATTATAAAGGTGTTTGCCAAGCCCGACGTTTCAATTAGATGCCCCCAGGCTCCGGCCAGCTTGACCCACCCCATGGCCCCGAACCCGAAACCGGCGACGGCCAGGCCGGTAATCATGCCTTTCCTGTCAGGGAACCAGCGCATGCCAACGGCGATTGGCACGACGTAGCCAATGCCGATTCCGGCCCCGCCAATCAAGCCGATGCAAAGCGTAACCACCCAAAAGTCCGTTGCTCCAAGAAACCCAGTCAGGATATATCCGCCGCCAAGGGTCAGACCGCTGAATACGGCCAGTCGTTGAGGTCCCCATCTGGTCAAGGCGCGCCCGGCCCATAGCATAACCACGGCGAACGTGACCAACCCGACCGAAAAAACGATCTGGGTATCCAGCTTCATCCAGCCCGCCGCTTTAAGGATTGGTGTAAAAACGGACCACGCATAAATTGCACCGAGACTGAGTTGAATCAGCACAGCCCCGACCACCGCCATCCAGCGATTCATCGTTTTGGTATCAGACATTTGATGGCCCCGTGTTTTAAGTCATCCTGAGCAAAAGGTCCCAGTACTGCATCTTTTTTAAATGCGGCACGGATGGAGAGATAAAACATAGAAAAACAAAAGTTAAACCCAGATTACATGACTTGGATCAATTTCGCGAACGCACGATCAAGAAAACATGCCATACTGGGAGCGGTGACCGCGTATCGCAGGGTATCCAGTTTTAGTCGGAACGGAGTTTCAGTTTCTTTCGCATCAGCGGACTGGAGCCGGGCTTTGCCGGGCCGTGACCCCGGCTACCTGCGTTATCCGGTTTCGCTGCGGGTTTTGAGAAGGATCCGGTAGCGGATTTTGATTGGTAGGGTTTTTTGGCCTTGGGCTTTTTCTTGTTTTTATCCCACAGTTTATCGTCTCCGGACTTCCTGGCTTTGTCCCGCGGTTTGTCGGCGCTGGATTTTTTGTTCTTGTCCCAGGGTTTGTTGTCTGCTGACGCGTCGGCCGGTTTGTCATCGTATTTGGCTTTTTTCCCGATCCGCCCACGCGCGCCGGTTTTATTGCTCTCAAATTTTTTCTTTTTGCCGTAGGGTTTTTTGTCGCGGCGGTCTCTGCGCATTTCCTGTGGCAGTGCTGGTGGGCCGTCAAGACGGGTCACCTTTGTTGTCTTTTCTACGATGTTATTGGGCTTTATGGCGCTGAAGAATTTTTCGACGCAATCCGGGGCAAGTTCGACATGGGTCTCGCCATGATGAATACGAATTGCACCAATGTCGCGATTGGTCAGATCACCGACCCGGCACAACATTGCCAGCAACCAGCGTGGTTCGGCATTATCCTTGCGCCCGACCGACAGCGATATCCAGGTGCCGTTTTTGAAGTTATCGGTTTGTACGGTCTTGCGTTCCAGCGGCCCGGTATCAATCAGTTCCTCCGGTGCAGATTGTTCGGCGTGATAAAGCCGGACAAACGCAGCGGCAACCTGTTCTGCGCTGTGATGGCTTAAAAGTTCTTTTGCGAAAGCCTGTTCGTTTTCGTTCAGGGGTTCGCTCAGCATCGGGTCGGCAAAGATGCGCTCATTATCTTTCTGCATGACCTCTTCAGCCGACGGCGGCTGCGCCCAGGTGGCTGAAATATTGGCATCACGCAGCAGCCGTTCGGTGCGCTTGCGGGCTTTGTAAGGCACAATCAGAACACTGACGCCCTTGCGCCCGGCGCGTCCGGTTCGTCCACTACGATGCAAAAGTGATTCCGGGTTTTTCGGCAGGTCGGCATGAATGACCAGTTCGAGATTGGGCAAATCGATGCCACGTGCGGCGACGTCAGTGGCGATACAGACCCGCGCCCGGCCATCGCGCATGGCTTGCAAAGCGTGGCTGCGTTCGGCCTGACTAAGTTCACCCGAAAGCGCGACCACGGAAAACCCCCGGTTGGCAAAACGGCTGGTCATGTGGTTGACAGCAGCCCGGGTGGCACAAAAAACAAGCGCGTTTTTCGCTTCGTAAAACCGCAGCACGTTGATAATCGCGTTTTCTTCGTCTTTTGGCGCGACGGTCAGGGCGCGGTAGTCGATGTCGAGATGCTGTTTCTGTTCTTCGGATGTGACGACCCGGACGGCATCTTTCTGGTAGCGCTTGGCCAGTGTCGTAATCGAGCGCGGCACGGTTGCCGAAAACATCAGGGTGCGCCGGTCGGACGGTGCGGCGTCGAGGATATATTCAAGGTCTTCGCGAAATCCGAGATCAAGCATTTCATCGGCTTCATCAAGCACCACGGCCCGAAGGCCGGTTGTATTGAACGCGCGGCGGTCGATATGATCGCACAACCGCCCCGGTGTGCCGACAACAATATGTGCGCCACGTTCAAGATTGCGTCGCTCGGTCCGTCCGTCCATGCCGCCGACACAGGAAACGACAGTCGCACCAGTCATTTCATAAAGCCAGTCGAGTTCGCGTTTGACCTGCAGGGCAAGCTCGCGGGTTGGTGCGACGACAAGGGCCAACGGTGACTTTGCGGGACCAAACCGTTCCTTGCCATCAAGCAGCATTGGCGCCAGCGCCATTCCGAAGGCAACCGTTTTCCCGGACCCGGTTTGCGCCGATACCAGCGCGTCGGCAATGCCAAGCTCGGGTGCCAGAACGGCCTTTTGCACCGGGGTCAACTCGGTATAACCGCGCTTGTTCAACGCTTCCCCAAGCGCCGGAACGACGCCTTCGAATTCAGTCATGGTCTTGCTTTCGGAATACAGGTTTCGTGCGTCGGATTTCAGATCGTGACGTGCGCACGTTGCCGCGATCAAATGCGCGGCGGAAGTCTATAATGGCGGTGTTGTACCGGGTGTTGGCGGCATTGTACAGCGCCGAAGATCGCCCCCGATCTGGCTGTAAACCGGGGACGATTTGTCGGACAGGTCACATTCCGAAGCGGACCTTAAGCGGATGTTGCGAAGTCTCCGCAATATCCCTTGGTCTCGATTTTCCCCTGATCCTTGCGGAGTTGTTCAATGAGTCCCTCACCGAACAGGTCATCGGCAGTTTTGTCAAAGGCTTCGAAACTAACCAGATCACTCAGGGGCAGGCGCGGCCGCCAGCCCGCTGATTGAAGTTCCGGCTTGTCAAAGAACTTGGAGACGTAACCCAGGCAAACGTAGGCGACGGGGATCACCCGTTTCGGAATGTACAGAACCTGTTTCAGACGCTTCTGATCAAGAATGCTGACCCAGCCCAGCCCCAGCCCTTCGGCGCGCGCCGCCAGCCACAGGTTTTGCACGGCACAGACGCTGCTGTAGATATCCATAGCCTTGATATGTGTCCGCCCGATGACAACCGGACCGGCGCGGTCACGGTCGCAGGTGATGCAGATATTTATCGGGGATTCAAGAATGCCTTCCAGTTTGAGGTTTTTATAGGTTTCGCGCTGTTGCCCTTCGAACATCTGTGCAGCTTCAGCGTGGGCTTCATTGAACAGGTTGTGGACCTTTCGTTTGGTGTCGTCGGAACGAACGATAATAAAACTCCAGGGCTGCATGAAACCAACGGAGGGCGCGTAATGCGCGGCCATCAGTATCCGGCTCAGCACGTCTTCGGGCACCGGATCGGGGGCGAATTGACCCCTGACATCGCGTCTTGAAAAGATCGTCTGGTAAAGTGCCTCGCGTTCGGCGTCGCTGAAGCTGTGGGTGTCGGAACGGGTTTGGTCTGGTTTGATTTTAGCAGAATTTTCCATTTGATTCCCCTTCATGGAAAACGGGTTGCGGGGCTGTCCATGCATCGCAGAAAATTCTTCAGGCCGGTCTTCTGACTTGGGTTCACCTTGACCGCGCCACTTCCCGGAGGTTCCTCCAGTGGGTCTGTCGCCCGGTCAATCCCCCTTACAGCGTTGGGCACGTGGCGGAACTGCACCGCCTTCCCGATT
>JAJFIJ010000160.1 GCA_021775105.1 Rhodospirillales bacterium
GAGGTCAAGCTGATGCCGCCGCGTTACGTTAAACCTTATGTGAAGCGCAATAAGAACGATATGGCAGATGCAGAAGCGATCTGCGAAGCAGTGACACGACCGACCATGCGCTTTGTCGAGGTCAAGACAACTGATCAACAAGCGGTGCTTATGTTGCACCGGACCCGTCACCCTTTTGTTCGCCAACGCACGACATTGATCAATGCCCTTCGGGCTCATCTGGCCGAGTTCGGCATTGTCGCTGGAATCGGCCGTAATGGGTTGGTGAAATTGCTGGATAACACCCTCGCTACTGAGGTTGGAAAGGAAGACAGACGACTAATGCACCCAGCCGGTTGATCCAAAGATCAGGACACTCCAATTTAGCCAGTGCAGCATTTAGACTGCGTGCTTTTGACCGGAACTTGATCTGTGGAGAGCATTATGGCCAGCGGCCATGGATCAGTGCCGCACAAACAGGCCGGACACATGGCAGCACCGACCAGCCCTGCATCATCGTCAAAAAAACCTTGCCAACAGGGAACCGTCCACACATGGCAAATCGGCGTCGAAAACCGCCCCTTCTTATTCCGTCTGAAACCCGAGGTGACAGCGTCTATTCTTGGATCAGATTTGAATTTTCCACAAATATTGGCCGTTGTTGTGCGATCAGGGGACTACATTTTCAAGGTTTCATTTCGGCGAATTTTGAACCAGGGCGGACATGTTGACGAGCCAAATTCATGTTCAAATTCCAGGCGCGATTGTGTGCTAACGAAGAGATGAGCCTGCCGGTCGCCGCAACGTCCTGGCGTTTTTTCCGAGTTTGCCGAAGATGTCCAGGGTCTTGGCGGCCATTTGGTTGCGCCGCTCCACATCGTCCTCGGGAGCTAGCGCCTTGGGGTCGAAGGTATAGACGTTGCAGGCGATGTCGCCGACCCCGTCATAGGACTCGCGATGGCCCGAATGCGTTCGTTCAAATGGAAGGTTCATATCCTGCGACGCCTCCTCGGTGACCAGGACGTACCGGTTCATACCGAGCGAGTTTTTCAGGAGCCGGTGCGCCACGATCACGGCGACTCCACTCAGATCCTCCAGTCCCTTGAGGCGGTAATGCATGATCGAACCGCGGTGAATGATGACTTTGATGTCGAGGTCGTCGATCTTTCGGCAGGTGCTGCAACGGCATCCATTGCCCAGACGTAGCTCGGCGCGTTTGCGGTAAAAGGCGCTGAGCAATTCGACCGTCGCCTGCATCAAGTCGGTCCCGGCGACGCCCGTGCCGGACCCGTTCTGGGCTGACACGGCGTAAAACACGACTGCGTCGCCTTCTATCCGGGTCGCCGTCAACGGAGGCTCTGCAGCCTCGATGATAGTGTCCAGGAGCTGTGAAACCACATGTTGAGCGTGGCCAGCGGCGAACTGGTTTAAGCTGATGTACTTCGTGTATCCGGATATATCGGGGATCACCATGTAGGTATCCCGCTCCTCAGACTGCGACGAGGTCTCGCGATCCCGGATCGGTTCCGGATCGCGAAAGTCGGGCGGCGGTGAGCCCAGGCGTTCCAGCTGTTGCGGCGACACCGGACGGGTGAACAGATAGACCAAGACCAAGCTGGCTAGAACGAGGAGGACGAGGACAACGATCATGGATACGGGGAGCCAACCGTGCCAGCCACCTCCCCACATGCTCCAGCCAGTATCCGCCATGCTGCCACCGCCGCGCCCCATACCCATTCCCGTGCCGTCCGTATCGGAAGCGGCCAGCGCATCCCGGGTCGCGATTAGTAAGGCGGTTAACACCATAAATCGAAAAGGCGAGCATTTCATGCCATTACCTGCGTTTATAAAGCCGTTCAACGCCAGTGAGTAGTTTGGCGCGGGTTTATACCCTGTTGTCCAGGCTGGAGCGTAGCGTAAGCACAAATAGCAGGACGTGACAAGATGGTTTCGGGGTTAGGGGGCGGATGCTCGGAAAGTGGTGCGGTCTCATTACCGAGTGGTCGGGAACGATAAACGACCAAGCGATCCGGCACCTGCAAAAGAGGGTGAGTCGAATGACACATGGCTAAAATTTGCCGTCAATCCTCGGCGGGTTCATGTTCGAACCTGCAGGGGAAACGGTCGTTTTATTTTCACGTTATGCGTCAAACCACAAAAGAAGTTGTGTCGGTACGGACGTGAACGTCAGGTGTTTCTGGCAACCGCCATCAATACGGGCATGTCGGCCTGCGGGGTGCTGATGATGAAGGGTTGCGACAGCGTAATGTCCGTGAAGCCCGTAGTGGTCAGAGCCCGACCGACTTCTTTTTCGGAAAACCCGACGTCGGAATTGCCGTCTTCAACACACCAGTCCCATTGAACATAGATTCCGTCTGGCACCATGAGACGTCTGAGAATCGATAGCGTGTTTTCGTAATCAGGCAGAAAAGCACATACCGACGACGCCGTAATCAGATCGAACTTCGTTTGCAGGAGGGGATGGTCGCGAACCAGTTCTGTCGAAAGGAAACCGGCAACTGGACATACGTTTGGCAATGACTTCTGACTTAACCGGTTGATCATTTTTTCAGAACTATCAAGAGCGACGATTTGCCTGGCTTTCGATGACAATCTTTCGGAGAGCAGTCCGGTGCCGCAGCCGAAATCAAGGACCCTCAGGTCGCCCGGTTTGATGATCGAGATTAAGTCTCCATAGGCTTTGTCTGCATATTCACCTGTGGCCGCATTGCAGTCCCACTCATCTGCATAATCATCCCATTCATTGGTTGGCATGTCTTTTCCCTGATCATTACGCCTGAGCTGTATCCCGCCTGATGTAAGGAATTCTGGTTCGGGCTTTATCGATACAACCCTGTCAGTCGTTCGCCATAGATCTCGTTCACCACATGGCGGCGGACTTTCATGGTTGGCGTCATCTGTTCGTTTTCGATGGTGAAGGGGCCATCGGCGACGATAAAGCGCCTGACCTTTTCGATCATGGAAAGCCGTTCGTTGACCCGCTCGACGACCGGCTGCAGGGCTTTGTGGATGTCGGCCTGTTGTTCGCGCAACCAGGCATCGTCAGGCACCAGCACGGCGACCAGATGGGGGCGTTTGTCACCATAGACCAGCGCCTGGGCGATTTCAGGTTCCAGCGACAACAAACCTTCGACGCGCTGGGGTGCGACGTTGTCGCCACCTGAATTGACGATAATGTCTTTCTTGCGATCCGTTATATTCAGGTGCCCGCGTTCATCGAAATGGCCGATATCGCCGGTATGAACCCAGCCGTCGCGGATCACATCCTTGCTGGCTTCTTCATTGCCCCAGTATCCCTGCATCACCAGATCGCCGCGGGTCAGAATTTCACCATCGTCGGCAATTTTGACTTCGGTATTGAGCATGGGCGGGCCGACGGTGTGCATTTTAGGGCCGGACGGGCGGTTGACACTGATCACGGGTGCTGTTTCCGTTTGCCCGTATCCCTGAAGCAGGCGTAACCCCAGCGCTGTGAAGAAGATGCCGATGTCCGGATTAAGCGGCGCACCTCCGGATACCAGGGCCTTCAGTCGCCCGCCAAACCGGGCCCGCACCTTGTCCCTGACCAGTTTGTCGAGAACAGAATCCGATATCTTCTCAATCGGCCCGAGCCGACCATCGGACTCGTATTTCTTGCGCCCCAGCTCAAGGGCATTATTAAACATTTTTTCCTTCATGCCTCCGGCTTTTCGCACGCCAAGAGAAATGCGCTGGTGCATGGTTTCGTATAACCGGGGCACCGCCGTCATGATCGTCGGGCGGGCTTCAATCATGTTGGCGCCCAGTGATTCGATGCCTTCGGCATAATAGATTTCGGCACCGATGCTGATCGGGAAAAACTGTCCGGCCATGTGCTCGTACGAATGCGAG
Source organism: Rhodospirillales bacterium (assembly GCA_021775105.1). GTDB lineage: Bacteria > Pseudomonadota > Alphaproteobacteria > Rhodospirillales > Casp-alpha2 > JAJFIJ01. The sequence goes on from JAJFIJ010000160.1 coordinate 3,871, forward strand.
AGCGGCAGAAACGACAGGAAAACTTCATCCCCGAGGTCGAGGTCTTCAAGCGCGTCTTTCGCCCCCAGAACATTATGAAAATGATTGCGGTGGGACAGCATCACGCCCTTCGGTTTTCCGCCGGTGCCGGATGTATAAATGATGCAGGCGGTGTCCTGATCGGACCATCTTTCCGCGACTTCACGAATAGCATCCGGGTTTCCACCCTCTATACATTCATCCCACAACAGGATTCCCAAATTTCCGGCAAGAGTGCGGTCGGGTTCTTCCATGGCGATGACAAACGTCAGTTCGTCGGCCCGGTCAGCGGCGGGCAGCAGATTTTGAGCCAATCGTGCCGTTGAAACAATTGCAGCGACGGCACCGCTGTTACTGAGGATATGATAATGGTCAGCCGTGGTGTTGGTGACGTAAGCTGGAACCGTGATCGCGCCGATTGCCATAATGGCGATATCGGCGATCAGCCATTCCGGACGGTTTTCCGAAACCAGCGCGACCCTGTCTCCCGGTTTGACACCTTGAGATTTCAGGCACTCGGAAATCGCACTGATCCGGTTTGCCGTCCCGGACCAGGTGACGGGCTGATAGGCACCATCGCGCTTGGCCCACAAAAAGGGTTTGGTTGCCAATCGCTCGGCATTCTCGAAAAACATGCTGGACAGATTGGTCCAAGGGTAGTCGGTCATGTGAATATCCCTGTCACATCTTTTTGGTTTTGATTGTCTTTATCATTGTCGTTGCGGCGTTACTTTTCCAGCCTTATATGCTTTCTCATATGCTTTCTCGGGAAAAGGAGACCTTTATGGCCGCTGATGTTCAAAATGAAACTGACCCGACGCTTCCCGTCTGGGACCTGAACGATCTTTATAATTCTCAGGACGATCCTCAACTGGAAGCGGATCTGACATGGGCTGTCGCGGAAAGTGCTGAATTCGCCAAAGACGTTCAGGGGAAGTTGGCCGATCTTGCGGGTGCGGAACTGGGAGCGGCCATTGCCCGCTACGAGACCATCCTTGATCGTCTGTACAAGGTCATGAGCTACGCGCAGCTTGTCCATGCCGGTGACATGAGCAGCCCGGAAATTGCAGCGTTTTATCAAACCCTGAATGAGCGGGTGACCGACATTACCTCAACGACGCTGTTCTTTGCGCTCGAGATCAATCGCATTGATGATGACGTTCTGGAAACCCAGCTCAAAGATGCCAAAGTCGCACGGTTCGAGCCCTGGATCAGGGATATCCGCATCCATCGTCCGCATCAGCTGGCTGACGATATGGAAAAACTGCTTCATGAAAAGTCGGTTTCCGGTCGTTCGGCATGGGCGCGGTTATTTGATGAAACGATGGCTGATTTACGCCTTGACGTCGATGAGCAGAAAAAAACGCTGGGAGAAACGCTGAACCTGCTGAGCGACCCGGATGGGGCCGTCAGAAAATCGGGGGCAAAAGCGCTGAGTGGGGGCTTGCGGGGGCATGTCCGCACCCTTTCATTAATCACCAATACCTTGTCCAAGGACAAGGAAATCGAGGATAACTGGCGCAAATATGACGGCCCGGTGTCCGGTCGCAATCTTGCCAATCAGGTCGAGGATGAGGTCGTTGAGGCGCTGGTCAGTGCGGTCAAGGACAGCTACGGCGATCTGGCACATCGGTATTATGCACTGAAGGCGGGCTGGTTTGGTCAGGATCATCTCGATTACTGGGACCGTAACGCGCCCTTGCCGGATGCCGACAACAGCAAGATTGAATGGCAGGAAGCCCGCGAGACGGTGCTTGGTGCCTATTCCGGCTTCGATCCGAAAATGGCAGATATTGCCGGGCGCTTTTTCGATAATGGCTGGATCGATGCGCCGCCGCGCCCCGGCAAAAACTCCGGGGCCTTTGCTCATCCAACCGTGTCATCCGCCCATCCCTATGTTCTGGTCAACTATCACGGCAAAACCCGCGATGTGATGACACTGGCCCATGAGCTTGGGCATGGCGTGCATCAGGTGCTGGCCGCACCACAGGGGACATTGATGGCGAACACACCACTGACCCTGGCTGAAACAGCGTCTGTATTTGGCGAAATGCTGACCTTTCAGGCGATGCTGAAGGATGAAACTGACCCACTCCGGCGTCGGATTATGCTGGCTGGCAAGGTCGAGGACATGATGAATACTGTCGTCCGCCAGATCGCTTTTCACGAGTTCGAGCGCCATGTTCATTCGGAGCGCCCGAAGGGTGAACTGAGCGCCGAGCGGCTTGGCGATATCTGGATGGAGACGCAAATCGAAAGTCTGGGGCCGACGTTACAGTTCGATGACGATTATCGGGTGTTCTGGGCCTATATCCCGCATTTCATACACTCGCCGTTTTATGTTTACGCCTATGCTTTTGGCGATTGTCTGGTGAATTCGCTATATGATGTGTTCGCCGGTGGGCATGAAGGCTTTCAGGGAAAATATTTCGATATGCTGAAAGCCGGCGGGTCGAAACGCCATAAAGAACTGTTGGCCCCGTTTGGGCTGGATGCATCCGACCCTGTGTTCTGGAAACGGGGATTGAGCGTGGTTTCACGATTTGTCGATGAACTGGAAGACATGAGCAAATGATGACGCGGATACAGCTACATGGATGACAGGGACTCACTTGGTGGTCGGGTAAAACGATATGCCCGTGTGGGCGCTGCAGCCAGTGGTATGGCCGCGCGGTTTGCCTCCCAGCGATTTCTGGGTGCCGACATCAATAATGCGAAAGACGCGGCCCAGCTGAGTGCGGCGCTCGGCGGCCTCAAGGGACCATTGATGAAGGTCGCGCAAATTCTTTCGACCGTGCCCGACATGCTGCCCGATGACTATATGGCGGAACTGGCAAAACTTCAGACCAGTGCTCCGGCAATGGGATGGGCGTTCGTCCGCCGACGCATGGCAAGTGAACTGGGGCCGGACTGGCAAAGCCGGTTCACCCGGTTCGAACACGAAGCCGCTGCCGCAGCGTCGCTCGGGCAGGTTCATCGGGCGGAACTTGAAGACGGGCGTGAACTGGCGTGCAAGATCCAGTACCCGGATATGGCATCCGCTGTCGAAGCGGATTTGCGTCAGCTCAAGATCGCGTTCTCGATTTACAAACGCTATGACCCCGCCATTGATCCGGTGAATATTCATCGTGAGCTGAGTGACCGGTTGCGGGAAGAACTGGACTATCAGCGCGAAGCGAAAAACCTCAATCTCTATCGGCATATCCTGCAAAAAGAAAAAGCCGTCCACGTACCCGATATCGTGCCCGACCTTTCTACCGGACGGTTACTGACGATGACATGGCTGGACGGCGAGCCATTGATGAAATCGGTGGATGCGGATCTGGAGCGGCGAAACGAGGTCGCCCGGAATATGTTCAGGGCATGGTATGTGCCGCTCTATTATTATGGCGTTCTGCATGGTGACCCGCATCTCGGGAATTATGCGGTGCGCCAAGATGGAACGCTGAACCTGCTTGATTTCGGCTGCATCCGTGTATTCCGCCCGGCGTTCATTCGCGCCGTGATTGATCTCTACAAGGCGATCCGCGATGACGACACGGAACTTGCTGTTCACGCTTATGAAACCTGGGGATTTGAGGGATTGGAAAAATCGGTGATTGATATCCTCAACCAATGGGCAAGGTTCCTGTACGCACCACTGCTGGAAGACCGGATAATGCCGATACAGGAGCAGGGTGGTGTCGCCTACGGGGCGGGCGTTGCCGCTAGGGTGCACCGGGAACTCAGGGAAGTCGGCGGTATTGCGCCGCCGCGCGAGTTCGTTCTGATGGACCGCTCGGCAATTGGTCTCGGCAGTGTCTTTACCCATCTGAAGGCGGAAATCAACTGGCACCGGATGTTCCATGATCTGATAGATGACTTCTCCGAAGATACGCTCGCCAAACGTCAGACCTCGGCATTGGAGAAATTTGATATCCCCCCTGCCGATTGAGCTAAATTACGGAATCTATTGGAAAACTTGTACGGGACAGGGTGCAGGGCTTAGTATCTTGCCCTGTCCTGGGCTTCATTTGGCGGTCTAATGTTTTCTTCATCAGGTTCCATAGAAAAGGCATTTTTCAAAGAAGGTGAAATCGTCTTTACGGAAGGCGATGCTGGCGATGCCGCCTTCATCATAGAGACCGGGGCTGTTGGCATCTTTAAAATGGTTGAAGGTGAACGCATTCAGTTGGCGGAAATTAATGAGGGCGAACTATTTGGGGAAATGGCGGTTCTTGACGGTGCTGTTCGCATGGCTAACGCCTGCGCGCGTGAAGACAGTGTAATTGTCAGAATTCCGCGCCAGACATTCGAGAAAAAACTCGACAAGTTCGAGCCCTTTATGAAATCGCTGGTTCAGATTCTGGTTTCAAATCTGCGCAATGTTCACAAGATTTATATGAAGCGACCGCGCAGTGTCGATGATTATCTCAATGCCATTACCTATCATGCGGAAGGGTTCCGCCGACATATGAATACGGTTAAACAGAAAAAGGATGTGACGGAAGGTTTACGACAACTTGACCAGATTGATGCGACGCTCAGATCATTGCGCAAGGAATTTAAGGGCTATGATGATTTGCGCTCTAGCGTATTGACCGAGGTCGATATTACAATTCCGGACAAGACCAAGGGGGGCAAAACGTGACGACCGGAAATGAGGCGACAGTAAAGCTGGGGTACCAAGAATTCGGGGAGTTGTCTGCGGATGAAGTACGCTGGATTGATTGCCTGGATCGTGAACTTCATCGTCTCTGGGGATTGGGGAAAAACCTGATTCTGGTGTGGACACCTGACGAATTGGGGATGCATGTCCTGGTCATCCCGCATTATACCATTGGCGAACACGCGCAGAGGGCTCGCGAGGAAATGGAAATCAATGGTCCCAGCGCACTGGGAATTCAGCCAAGCAGCTTCGTTGAAGATGTTATTGCCAATCCCAAACATGTGACACCGGACGGTATGCGCCATCTGGGCGTGTTGATGGAACATGAGCCCGTTGATATTCGGCTGCCTTTCAGGCCCGGTCAGGATCTCAGTTACGAACTCGTCGAAGCCGTCATCAAACGCTACAGCGTTTCCTATATCGAAGACCGGGCTGTCGCGCTTTTCGATATTGTCGGATTTTCACTGCTATCGCCCTTGCAGCAGGTGACCCAGCTTAACAGCTTGGCCTATTCGGTAAATTCCGCTTATTCCAAAATGCTGGAAAAAAATATCGATATCAGCTTTACCCGTTCAACAACCGGAGACGGGTTCTACATCTGGAATCGGGACCGATCGATACAGGCGAACGTCAATCTTTATCATTTTATGCATCTGGTGCTTGCCGACAACGCGATTGCCAACAGTAAATCCAGCGCCCAGACGACACCGGAATTGCGCGCCTGCTTTCATATCGGTGGGCATTACGAGTTTTATCAATCGGAAGGTCTGAACCCGACAGTCTACAGTTATATTGTCGGCGATGTGACCATTGAACTTGCGCGGATGATTGATTGCGCCGGGGCGGGACAGGTGCTGGTCGGAGATTTTCTGGTGCCTATTCTGGATCGCGATACCGGATTGACTCGCAAGATCGGCACAGTCGATTTTATCGAATACACGCAGCGTTCGCTCTCTCGGCTTGAAGGGATCGTGCTGTCAGGAGATGAAGTTGATGATATTCGCTGTTATTTGACGGGTGAAAAGCGCGGCGATGATTTTGCCATCAGGAAATACCTGATTGCCGACAAACATGGTCGCACACGCGACGTTTACAATGCCAAAATCAACATCTACAGGACGCAGGCTGACCCGATTTATCTTGGCGCGCAAACCAGCGACCTGTCTGATTTCAAATGCGTTTCAGAATCTTTTGTCTGACCTGTGACGAGCTCTTCAGTGCAACAAGGAAACTATCATGAGTGATCCGATTTTTCATAACTTCTCAACCGCCCCGACCCATGTCGCGCCGTTCAGTCATGCTGTCGAATGTGAGGGCTGGATTCAGTTGACCGGGCAGATGCCAACAGACCCTGACGATGATTCTGCTCCCCTTGCGGAGGGTGTTGAAGCTCAAACCCGGCGCGTAATGGACAACCTGATTATCGTTCTTGAAGGACTGGGGCTCGGGCTGGAACATGTGCTGTCGTGCCGGGTTTTCATTACCGAATTCAAACGCGATTACGATACCATGAATGAGGCGTATAAATCCTATTTCCCGGTGGACCGCCTGCCTGCGCGCACCTGTGTTGGTGTTACCGGCCTAGCCCGTGATGCTCTGGTCGAAATCGACATGATCGCACGCCGGCCCGATTAGACGCCAGACAACAGAAAACCGGAGTTCTGAAACCCCGGTTCTCCATAATGATGCCGGGTGGCCCCGCTATGTTGATGCGCTGAGTTCCGGTTAGAAGTTCAGACGGGCACCTGTAAAAATTGTCGAGAAGTCGTCAAAATCAGTTGAAGTGCCGTCGTCATAGGTTGCATATGTGAACCCGGCAAACAGATCAGCACCAACGGATGCAACCTTCTGGTTGACGGTAACGGCGAGCTGGGTGCCTTCATCGTTGTCGGCGGCACCTTCTTCAGTGACGCTGTAAATAAAACCAAAGCCGGTTGTGCCAAGGTTGGTCAGGTCTGCCGCATAACCAAGTCCGGCGTGCCAGTTTTTACCTTCAGCAAGTATACCGGCTTCCGATTCTTCTTTGGAATAAGAAATGTCAGCCGACAGGCCGCTACTATGTTTGACGGCGATGGAGCCACCCGCAGTCGAAGTTTGGGTCGTGGAACCGCCAGCATTGTTTTTGAAGAACGCTGCGGCGGCAACCTGAACATCACCGTATTTGGCTGCGTAGTTGGCACCTACAGATTGACCGGTGTCCTGATGGGAAATAGCCAGACTCAGACCGCCGAAGGAGGGGGTGTCATAACGGATACGATCCTCGCGACTGGGATCATAATCTTCAATCGCCGCCTGACCAACGGTGCTGAGGGAACTTGTCGTATTGTTCCAGAACGTTGAGTTGCTCAGCGGAGCATCAGCAGATGCGGAGATTACTGGCGGGTAGCTGGTGAAGGTTTGACTGGTTGCGCCGTCTCCGGCAACGGAGGATTGTCCAAGCGACAGTTTGCCGGCTGCTTTGTGCGTGAAATCAATCCTCGAATGGCGAATTGCAAATGCTGTATCCGTGTCAACTTCACCATTGTTGGCACCCGCAGTGCCGAGGGCGAAATCACGATTACTGTTGGGAAAGTTCATTTCCACGAGGCCACCCATGGATACGGACTCAGTCATCTGGCCTGTAATGATCCAGCGTATCCGTGATGCGGTGTCAAAACCGTCGGTATTAAACAGTTGTGAGTTGTGTCCATCATCCTGATAGATCAAGGCACGAACGATTTGGCCGCTCATCACCACGCCGTTTTTATTGCCATTGTTGAGGCCTGCATTGGCAGACGACACAATTACCGGTGCGCCAATGGCCACCAGGGCCGTTATTGCAACAGTCGATTTCAGTCCGGTATTGATATTCATTTGGGGCTCCCCCTTAACACATGACATCAAGGCGATGCCGACCATGTGTCCGTCATCTGATCACAGGAAAAACCCTGATGATTGGACCCCCTGAATATGATCGGGATAGGTGTTCAAGAAAAATCAAGCTACATCACGTCACGGAGACAGGACAGTCACACCGCTTCACAGCAAAGTGATGCCGGGATGAATACTGGATAAGCACTGGCTATCTGGCGGTCAGAATACCATTGGCCTCAAAATAGACTGCCGTTGACCCTAGGGTGTGGTCGCAATCAATCTGTATCCGCCTGCCTCTGTAACCAGAATTGAGGCGTTTGAAGGATCCGGTTCGATCTTCTGGCGCAGGCGGTAGACGTGGGTTTCCAGCGTGTGGGTGGTGACGCTTCTGTTATACCCCCAGATTTCATCCAGAAGGGCATCGCGGCTGACCACCTTGTTGCTGGTCCGGAAAAAACACATGAGAATCTCTACTTCCTTGCTGGTCAGGAAAATCTTGCGCCCCCCTTTTTCTCTGAAGAGAAGTTTGTTTGCAGGCTGGAAGGTATACGGGCCGATGGCAAATATGGCATCATCGGACCGTTCGAACTGGCGAAGATGGGCGCGAAGGCGGGCCAGCAGCACCCCAATGTGGAAGGGTTTGGTGACATAGTCGTTAGCCCCGGCATCAAGTCCGAGTATGGTATCTGCTTCTGTGCTGGCCCCTGTCAGCATAATGATAGGCGACGTCACACCGTTTTTGCGCATCAGGCGACAAACGTCCCGGCCATCCATATCGGGCAGGCCAACATCAAGAATTATAACCTCGAAAAAATCCATCTTGGCCAACTCCAGAGACTGTGCACCGGTTGTCGCCTCGGTGGGTGCAAATTCTTCATGAAGCTGGAGTTGTTCGCTCAGCATTTGGCGTAGTGTATCATCATCATCAACGACCAGTATCCGTCGTCTTGATGCCATTCTTATGACCTTGAGATTTTAAAGCGCCGTCGACCTAATTGTCTTCCAGTCGATACCGTGTGCGATATGCCAGCAATCAAAAGGGAGTCGGTTATGCGGCGCATTTTGATCAAGTTCATAACAGAAGCCGATTTTTTTGGCGGGCACCTATCCAGAAAACTGCGTGAAGCCCCCGCACTACTTTAGATGTTGTTTGATTTTGGACGGGATCAGGAAACAAGGGAAATCAAGCCATGTCACATCCCTGAGACAAGATGATCACGCCGAATCACGTCAACGTGATTCGGCGTTCCAAGCCAATTGCAGATATGACTGAACGGTCTTCGGAAGACCCTGATTGTGGATGTTGTTCATTTAACGTTCTGGATTGTTGTTCAGCTGCGATGCGGATAGCTGGCAGCTATATTTCGACGCATACAGTGACAATCATTACCGATTATGCGGAGCATGAAATGGCTGATCCAAATTCCAGAGAATCCCGAAATTTTGAACGTCGCCGTTTGTCAAAAATTATTACTGTTAATCAGGGTGTCCCCAATCGTGGGGGGATATTGATGGACCTGTCTCTGGGTGGGGCCGCAATCAAGTACCCGGATAACGTTGAAGTGGAAGACATGCCGTTGAAGATCGGGCAGGTATTACCGGTAGATCTCGGCGGTGCGTCTCCGATTCCGTCCCGACTGGTTCGCCTCTTCAATGGCGGTTTTGCAATCAAGTTCGATTTTAGCCTAGATGTGCGAACGATGACAGCATAGCGCCTAGCCGCTCAGGGGAATCGCATATGAAGATTTCAGAATTAACGAAAAAGGAACCGATGGAGTTTTGAATGGCGTTGACCTAACGGGAGGGAAACGTCGATGGAAGAATTTGAGGCCTGTTTTGAGTGTTTGCCTGATCCGCGCGCGG
>JAJFIJ010000017.1 GCA_021775105.1 Rhodospirillales bacterium
ACTCTACCCCGTCAATTGACGGGGTAGAGTTATTTTATGGACATTCCTGAACGAATGAAGGCCGTCCTGCTGACGGGTCACGGCGGGTACGATCAACTCTCGTACCGCGATGACGTGCCTGTGCCAAGGCTGGCCGAAGGAGACATCCTGATCCGGGTTGGGGCAGCAGGGGTCAACAACACCGACATCAACACCCGAATCGGCTGGTACTCGAAAAGTGTGTCTGGCGCCACGACCGATGATGGTGCAGATAACGGCGAACCGGATGTCGATTCCAGCGACGCAAGCTGGGCCGGTACAGCCCTTCAGTTTCCACGAATTCAGGGCGCCGATGTTTGTGGAGAAATTGTCAGGATCAGCAAAGGGGTCAATCCTGCACGCAAGGGCGAACGGGTTCTGATTGAGCCTTGCATGGGCATAATCCCCGGCAAGCAGACATTTGAGTTCAGTTATCTGGGGTCGGAATGCGATGGCGGGTTCGCCCAGTATATCAAAATCCCCGCGATTTTTGCCCACAAGATTGAATGTGAATTGAGTGATGCAGAACTGGCGTCTTTTCCATGCTCTTATTCAACAGCTGAAAACCTGTTGGCCAGATGCCGGGTGAGCGAAGGAGAAACGGTTTTGATTACCGGTGCGTCGGGTGGGGTCGGGTCTGCCGCTGTGCAACTGGTAAAACGCCGAGGTGCCAAAGTGATCGCTATAGCGGGGGCATCAAAGGCCCATAATGTGATGAATCTCGGAGCGGATAACGTCGTTCCCAGAGGGACCAGCCCGTCGGCAGCCCTGGGTCCAAACTCAGTTGATGTGGTCATTGACCTTGTTGCCGGGTCTCAATGGCCGGAACTTCTTGATGTTCTGGTTCCCGGTGGACGCTACGCGACATCCGGAGCGATTGCCGGCCCTATGGTTGAGCTGGATGTGCGAACCTTGTATCTGAAAGATCTCAGCCTTTTCGGCTGTACCTCACTTGACCCGGAAGTTTTCGCAAATCTTGTGGGATATATCGAACGTGGTGAGATCAAGCCGGTCGTCGCACAGACGTTTGACCTTTGCGATATCGTTGACGCTCAGGAACTGTTCCTGTCGAAAAAATTTACAGGCAAGCTGGTATTGATTCCACCTCCCGATTGACCAGCGGCGCAAGTTTTATCAGGTAACTGAATTGTCTTAACGTGATTTCAAATAAACTTATAAATTGCCTGATTAATAGTATATATACGCGCTGATAGAACCGCTTCCAGGAGCATGAAGCCGTCAGCATGAATGATATATCATCCGGGCAGACAAAACCTTTAATCGGCCATTGGGAAGTTATGGCCGATACAGGTGAGCTATTCTGGTCTGACGAAATATACGCCATTCATGGGTTAGAGGTTGGCGGTGAAATTGATATTGATGCCGCCATTGATGCCTACCATCCGGATGATCGGGAACTGGTTGCGGAGTACGTTCGTCGGGCATTAGAAGAAAAGGAAAGCTATCAGTTTGAGCTTCGGATCGTTCATTCCGGTGGTGCAATTCGAAATGTCCGTGCAACCGGTGCTGTAAAACTTCATTCCAACGGCGAAGTTTGTTCGATTTTTGGTGTGTTTCAGGATATCACGGAAGCCCTGCTTAACGAGCAGCGCCTTGCCGAACGTACGGAATTTCTGCTTCAGGCGGAGCGGTTGGCCAATATCGGCCATTGGGTCGTCTATTCGAAGTCTGGTGAATTATTCTGGTCAGATGAGATTTATCGAATTCATGGACAGAAAGTTGGAGCCGATATTGATGTAAATGCCGCAATCGACGCTTATCATCCGAATGACAGAGATAAGGTACGGGAATACGTGCGCCTGGCTCTGGAGGAAAGGCAGGATTATCAGTTTGAACTGAGAATTGTCAGGCCCGATGGCGAAGTGCGCTATGTACGATCATCAGGAACCGTCAGGCTTGATGCACAGGGGGACGTGGATTCTTTGTTCGGTATTTTTCAGGACGTGACTGAGCGCACGGTGATTGCAAAGGAACTGGAGCGCCAGCGCACACTTTTCGAGGCCGTCTTTCGAGAATCTGTTGATGCAATTCTGATTACAGATAACGAGCGTAATATTTTAATGACCAATCCGGCACTGACCCGGATTTATGGATATACAGAGGAAGAAATTGTCGGTCGAAAGCCGGATTTTTTCTATGCCGACCCGGAAGAATTTGAACGTCAGGGCAACATTCGATACGGCAAGGATAGCCGGGAAATGCATGAACCCTATGAAGTTCGCTACAAACGCAAAAACGGTGAAGAACTGATCAGTGAGACGGTCGGAACCCAGTTCAGAGAACCGGATGGCGAAGTGATGGGTTTCATTGCCGTTTCGAGGGATGTCACTGATCGCAAAAATAGCGAAAAGGCCCTGATTGCCGCCAAGGAGAAAGCTGAATACGCCAACCGGGCAAAATCAGAATTTCTGGCCAACATGAGTCACGAGTTGCGTACGCCTTTGAACGCCGTTATCGGATTTTCGCAGTTGATGCTGGAGGAAATCCTGGGGACGATCCAGCCCGACAAATACAGACAATATCTTGGCCTGATCAACCAGTCAGGCAACCACCTGTTGGAAATGATTTCAGATATTCTTGATATTGCAAAAGTAGAATCCGGTGAAGTCAGTCTGGATATTGAAGAAATAAATGTCGCTGAAACGGTGACCAGTTGTGTGGAACTGGTACGTGGGCGCTCAAAAATAGCCAATGTTTCCTTGTCCGTGGATATTTCCGATCAGATTACGTCGTTATGTGCTGATCAGCGCAGGATAAAACAGATACTAATCAATTTACTGGCAAACGCGATCAAATTTACACCAGAAGGCGGCAACGTACATGTCACGGCAGACCCCGCACTAAATGGCGGGGTCGTGTTTCGCATAGCGGATACCGGGATTGGTATTCCTGCCAACAAATTGCTGACCATCATGGACCCTTTTACGCAGGCGCATCAGGATAACCTGATTTCTGGTGTGCAGGGAACGGGGCTGGGCCTGTCGATTGTCAAGTCTACTGTGGAGTTACATGGCGGTCAGATATCCCTGAACAGTGAAGAGGGCGTGGGTACCACGGTGACAGTGGAAATCCCGAACAGAGAAATCTAGAGCGGTTCCGGCGATTTTTGAATCGCCGAAAACGCCCTAACTCATTGATATTGCCGCAAATCCACGTTCGCAAATGAACCCATTTGCTCCGGTTTTGCTCTAGTCCAGAGATATCGGCGGATTTGTCAGGGAATGGGGGACTGTTCTCATCCCGGAGATAATCGCCCGTTCTTCTTCAATTCGCACCCGTTGTTCGGCGATCAGGCGGACGGCTTGCGGGTAAATCTTGTGCTCTTCTACCAGAATACGCCCGGCCAATGTGTCCGCCGTATCATCAGTCAAAATTGGTACCGCTGCCTGAATGATTATGGGGCCGCTATCCATTTCCGGACGGACATAATGAACTGTACAGCCGGAAAACCGGACGCCGGCGTCCAGCGCCGCCTGCTGAACATCCAGGCCCTTGAACGAAGGCAGCAAGGAGGGGTGGATATTGATCATGCGATCCCGCCAATGGTTGCAAAATTCATCTGACAGCAATCGCATGAACCCCGCCAGACAGACCAGTTCAATTCCTGCCGCTTCCATTAGCGTTGTCATCCGGGCATCGAAATCCGCGCGTGAAGCAAAAGCCCTGTGATCAACATGATGAGTTTGAAGACCGGCCTTTTCAGCGCGCTCCAATCCATCAGCGTCGGCCTTGTTAGAGATGACGAGAACGATTTCGGCAGGGAAGGAACTTTGCGCGCAGGCATCAATCAGGGCCTGAAGGTTGGACCCTCGACCGGAAATCAATACGGCAAGTTTCAGTTTTTCCATGGTTGTGAAAGGTTCCGGATAACGACCTGATCTGATCCGTCCTGTCGGTTTTCGACCTGGCCAATCTGAAATACAGTTTCTCCATGACCGCTGAAGACCTGTTTGGCTTGCGTCAGGTGGGCGGGGTCGACAATAACGACCATGCCAATTCCGCAGTTAAAGGTCCGTGCCATTTCTTCGGGGGCAACATTTCCTGCCTGCGCCAGCCACTTGAATTCGGACCGCACTGTCCACGACGTTGTATCCAGTTCCACCGCCAGATCATCAGGCAGGACGCGGGGAATATTTTCTGTCAAACCGCCTCCGGTGATGTGTGCAAGTGCACGTATGCCGCCGGACCTGATCGCAGCAAGGCAGCTCTTAACGTAAAGGCGCGTGGGCGTCAAAAAGACCTGACCCAGTGTGCGTTCAGGATCAAATGGAGCGCTGTCATCATACTCCAGCGCGGAGCGTTCGACGATCTTCCGTAACAATGAAAAGCCGTTTGAATGGACACCGTCTGATGCCAGTCCAAGGACGATGTCCCCATCTGATACGCCGTCACCGGTCAGGATATCTTCGCGTTCGACAGCGCCGACGCAGAATCCCGCGAGGTCATAGTCACCGGGCGCATACATACCGGGCATTTCGGCGGTTTCGCCACCAATCAGGGCGCATCCCGCGCGTTCGCAGCCTTCGGCAATGCCGGTGACAATGTCGCGTCCTGCTTCGACATCAAGTTTTCCGGTGGCAAAATAGTCAAGAAACAGAAGCGGTTCAGCACCTTGAACGATCAGATCGTTAGCGCACATCGCGACCAGATCAATGCCGATGGTGTCATGGATGCCGATGACCGTCGCCAGCATCAATTTAGTACCAACTCCATCTGTTCCGGTAACCAGAATTGGATCGCTGTAACCTGCGGCCTTCAGGTCAAACATGGCTCCAAATCCGCCCAGCCCGGAAGCAACGCCAGGGCGGTTTGTCTTGGCGGCCAGCGGTTTGATGGCATCAACGAGATCGTTACCAGCCTCAATATCAACACCGGCGTCCTTGTAACTGAGGGCCGACTGGTTTGTCAGTGTTGTGTTACTAATGACTGTTTCCTCCGGAGCCCCGGTGCTAGATTGTGAAACGAAATCTGAGGCTGAAAATATAACATTCCAAACGGTTTGCAATGTCCGATCTAACAGTATTCAGGCGGGTTGCCTTTGTTTTATGTGTTCTCGGTGGATTCGGCGCGATTCCTGCCTTTGCCGCTGGTGTCGATATTTACGAAGTACAGGGCGTTAACGTAGATGTTAGTGCGGAAACCGCTGCGAAAGCCCGGGAAAAGGCGCTTGCCGATGGCGAACGTGACGCCTTCAATCAACTGCTGCGTCGTTTGACGCTGGCGGGTGACAGGGACCGGTTGCCAAATCTGGACAAGGATGAAATCACTTCTTATGTGCGCGATTTTGCTGTTTCCAATGAAAAAACCTCGGCTGGACGCTACCTTGCCAGCCTGACGGTCCGTTTCAAGCGCGAATCGGTTCGTAAACTACTCACTGATTTCAATCTTCCGTTTGCCGAAACATTGTCCATGCCGGTATTGATTCTGCCGGTGTTTCAGTCGGGTGGTAGCATGGCGCTCTGGGATGATCCAAACCCCTGGCGCAATGCCTGGGCCGAACTTGGCGGGCGGTACGGTCTGGTTCCAATGCTTCAGCCGTTCGGTGATCTGGCTGATGTCGGTGCGATCAGTCCCGCGCAGGCCGTGCAAGGGGATCGTCCAAGGCTCAAGGGCATTGCCGAACGATACCGCGTGCGGGACGTGGTTGTTGTTTACGGGCTGCAACGTCTGGATCCGACCAGCCAGCGCCAGTCTCTGGAAGTTTATATAACCCGATATGGAAACGACCCTGACCCGCAGACGGAAACTTATCCTTTAAATCAGGCCGAAGGGGAAAATGAGTCTGCCCTGTTGAGTCGTGCCGTCAACAGGATCGCAGATGCCATTGAAGATGCGTGGAAACAGCAGAATATTCTGGATCTGAGTCATCCCAATGTTGCGGCTGTTGCTGTTCCGGTGACCGGTCTGAAGGACTGGATCGCCGTTCAGAAACGGTTGAAAGATGTGCCATTGATTCGCCGCACCGAGATGGTCTTGTTGTCGCTTGATGAAATTCGCGTAAACATTCATTACGTCGGCAACACCAGCCAGCTGAGTAACGCATTGGCACAGACAAAACTTACACTGGTCAATGAAGATGGCGAGTGGGTTTTGTATCTGGCGGATATTCGACCGCCCGGAAAGACCTGAGTAACGATCCTTGAATTTACCCAACACGATATCTCTTGCCCGTATTTGTGCGGTTCCTGTGGTTATCTGGTTGATCATCAATGATCGGATGACGGCGGCCTTCTGGCTGGTGCTGGTTGCTGCGATCAGTGATGCCGCTGACGGGGCGATTGCCAAGCACTTCAACCAGACTACTGAGCTTGGCGGCTATCTTGACCCGATCGCTGACAAGGCCTTGCTGGTGTGCAGTTATATTGCCATGGGTCATGAAGGATATTTACCTATATGGCTGGTGATCGCAGTCGTGTTTCGCGATGCTGTTATTATCGGTGGTGCATTGTCCTATCACCTGATGACCCAGTCACTGAGCATGAAACCGATCATGATCAGCAAGATAAATACGGCGGCCCAACTGATACTGGCAGTAGAAATTCTGGCCAGTGAAGGTTTGGGGCTTGAATTTGGTGTATTTCGCGATGTGATGATTATACTGGTCGCGGTGACCACTTTAGTTTCCGGCGCTGTCTATATCGTCATCTGGAGCCGAAAGGCGATAGAAATCGAAGATGCCCGCACCGAAAACGAAGAGGAGTAGGGAATTTGAGTAGAGACAGGCAAAGTTTGTTCTGGATTGCCGGGATCGTTGTCTTCGTATTGCTGCTCAATGTCCTGAGCAGCGTACTTCTTCCCTTTGTCGCGGGTATGGCTGTTGCATATTTCCTGGATCCGGTTGCCGACTGGATGGAAGAAAAAGGGCTTTCCCGCGGACTGGCGACATCGGTCATTCTTCTCGGGTTTTTTGTTTTTGCGGTCGGTGGCATCGTTCTTCTGATCCCCGTTTTGCAGGGACAGATCGTTGAACTGGCCAATCTGGTTCCAAAAATTCTGGGCGCGGCCCATGACTATATTCGACCGCAACTGGAACAGCTGCGCGATCAGATTCCGCCAGAGGCTCTGGACCGGATGCGTGAAGCCTTCGGTGACTTTGCCGGCAAAGGAATTAAATGGATTAGTCAGATCATCGCCAATATCTGGAGCGGCGGCATTGCGGTTTTCAATTTGATGTCTCTGGTTCTGATTACGCCTATCGTTGCGTTTTATCTGTTGCGGGACTGGGACCTGATTACGGCAAAAATTGATTCGTGGCTGCCGCGCCCGGCTGCTCCGGTTATTCGCCAGCAGTTCACAGAGATCGATACGACCATCGCCGGATTTGTTCGTGGTCAGGCCAGCGTCTGTCTGGTTCTCTCGATCCTCTATGGCATCGGGTTAACGGCCACCGGGTTGAAATCTGGATTGCTTGTCGGTCTGGGGGCCGGGTTCATCTCGTTTATCCCCTACCTTGGTGCCGCGACCGGCCTGTCAATTGGTGTCGGAATTGCGCTTTTCCAGTATTCGGATATTGCGCCGATCGCCATTGTTGCCGGAATTTTCGTTTTTGGTCAGACGCTGGAAAGTTACATCCTGACCCCAAGACTGGTTGGTGACCGGGTTGGGTTGCACCCGGTCTGGATCATATTTGCACTTTTGGCGGGTGGGGCAGTATTCGGGTTTACTGGCGTTTTGCTTGCCGTGCCCACTGCTGCGGTTATCGGTGTGCTGGTCCGGTTTTCCATCAGCCGCTATTTGGCGAGTCCGCTTTATACAGGCGTTGTATCGGAAGCACCTGAACAATCGGAAGAGGCCGAGTGATCTCCAGCAATCAACTGACGCTTGACTTTGATCATCGTCCAGCCCTTTCGGGCGAAGATTTTCTGGTCGCAGCAAACAATATTGATGCTGTCGGGTGGATCGATAAATGGCCTGACTGGTCGTCTCCGGCACTTTGTATTTTTGGCCCGTCGGGATGCGGGAAATCCCATCTGGCAGAGGTATTCAAATCCAGGACCGATGCTGAAATTGTGGAGGCCGGGCAGTTATCAGTGGCTTATCTGCCGCCGCCTTCGGATAATATAATCGTCGAAGATATCGACCAGATTTTGACAGAGGCCCATGAAGAGGGGCTGTTTCATCTCTATAACGACGTAAAGGATCAGGGCGGCAGTCTCTTGCTGAATGCAACAACGCCACCGTCCCGCTGGAATATCAAGCTGGCGGATTTACGATCAAGGATGCTTGCCGCAAACGTCGTTGAAATCACCCCGCCGGATGACAATCTGATTGCTGCTGTCCTTGTGAAACTTTTTCAGGATCGCCAGTTACGTGTTTCCGAAGATATTATCAGTTACGCCGTCAGCCGCATGGAACGTTCCTTTTCTGCGGCGCGTCAACTGGTTGAGGGAGCTGATCGTATGGCATTGAGCGAGAAAAAGAAAATTACTGTACCGTTGATCAAGCGGGTTTTGAACATGTCAGAAAACGAAGGAGAACAATAATGGATTTGGGGATAGCCGGAAAAAAGGCCATCGTTTGCGCCGCCAGCAAGGGGTTGGGTAAGGCCTGCGCGACATCATTGGCACGCGAAGGTGCGGACATAACGATCTGCGCAAGAACACCTGAAACACTGGAAGCCACAGCCGAAGAAATCCGTGCCCTTGGTGGCGGGTCGGTTAACGCCATCGCCTGCGACATTACATCGGAAGAAGGGCGCCAGATGATCCTGGAGGCCTGTCCGGAACCGGATATTCTGGTCAATAACGCCGGAGGCCCCCCGCCCGGTGATTTTCGCGATTGGGATCGCGATGACTGGATCAAGGCTGTCGATGCCAACATGCTGACACCGATCTTTCTGATCAAGGCGACAGTTGACGGCATGATGGACCGAAAATTCGGGCGGATCGTTAATATCACCTCATCTGCGGTCAAGGCTCCGATTGATATCCTCGGCCTGTCCAATGGTGCGCGGGCCGGTCTGACCGGGTTCGTTGCCGGAATTGCCCGCAAGACTGTTCGCGCCAATGTGACAATTAATGGCATTTTGCCGGGGCCGTTCGATACGGATCGCCTGCGCGGAAATTTTCAGGCCAATGCAGATAAACTGGGGATTACAGTAGAAGAGTTTGCCCAACAGAAAGCATCCGGCAATCCGGCGGGACGGTTTGGTGACCCGGCCGAATTTGGTGAGTTATGCGCGTTTGTCTGTTCGGCTCAGGCCGGCTACATCACGGGGCAGAATCTGTTGATAGACGGGGGCGGGTTTCCGGGAACGTTGTAGGCACCGGATTCCGCTCAGAGCTTGTACATCACGCCGAGCAGAAGGTCGAGCGTGGTGTACTGGCCGGTAATGGTGTCAGAATCGCCAAACGGTCCGCTTTCAACCTCACCAAAGTCCTGATAACGGCCTTCCGCCCGGAACAACCAGTTTTTCTTCCATTCGTAGTTTAGTCCAAGCATCGCCGCCCAGGTGAGGGCGTTGGTTCGCGTGTCCTGGGATACCTTGGTGAAGGCTGCGGTATCCAGTTCCCGGCGCACGGACTGGCTCCAGTGTCGGGCAATACCGACGCCGGCACCAACGAAGGGTCGAATTTTGCGCCATGAATATTTGAGGTCATGATAAACATTGACCATCCCGCCGAAGGTTGCGACTTCGTTGGTATAACCTTGCAGATTGCCGCCAGCAGTACCCCGATAATCCAGATCGAAGCGATAGCGGATAAAAAATTCGGTCTCTGTGCGCAGGGGAACGCCAAATTTTTTCCAGTCATAACCGATGGCCGCACTGTTGCCGCCGACCCAGTCTTGTCCTCTGCGTTCAATCAGGTCTGTAATGTTTGTCGCTTTTTCGTCACCAATGGTTGAATAGCCACCTTGCAAGTTCAGGGTCATATAAACCCCATCCAGCATGCCGGAGCTGGTTTCCGTCGCTGGAGCGGAGGGCATTGGGGCAGCTGATTTGGCCGGTGCGGGCGTTGCCCGTGATTTGACAACCGGGGCGGCGGGTTGAGCCGGGCGTGGCGTATAGACCGTCGGATTGATGACCGGGCTGGCAAACGGGTGTCCCTGGTTCAGGAACTGGTTCATGTCGTAAAGCTGCGCAGCTTTAGCAGGTGTGCCAGTGATCCCAAACAGGGCCGCAGCCAGTGCGATACTGAAAATTTTTCTGAAACTCATAAACCAACCCCTTTTTAGAGCGCGCATGGTTGCAGAAAAATTCCGTTAACTCAAATGCTTATCCAATAAATCGGATGAGCGACGATGGTGATTGAAAGGGCTGCCCTCAATTTGTAGCGAGAAGCGGTCTGATAACTATATTTGGTAGATTTCAGGGATATTTCTGAAAATATGCACTTTGGGTCACGGTCAACATGACAACAGGTGCATGAGGCTATACCTTCCAGTTTATGGTTAGTCCTCAGCCCGGAAACGAACGAAAAAAGTCTTCCCGTGCCGTAGCATTGGGCGTTAAGCGGTTTATCAATCGCGAACTCTCGTGGCTGGCCTTTAATCGGCGGATCGTCGAGGAGGCCCACAACCCGTCCTATCCGGTATTTGAACGGCTCCGGTTTCTTGCGATATCAGCGTCGAACCTGAATGAATTTTATATGGTCCGCGTTGCCGGATTAAGAGGTCAGGTTCAGGCTGGCGTCAAAATTCCCAGCATGGACGGGTTAACCCCGCAGGAGCAGTTCCAGGCGGTTCGTGAAGATGCGCAAAACCTGATGCATGAACAAAGTGCCTGTTGGCGAATTCTGCACAAGAAACTGGAGCACCGCGGTATTCATGTTCTTGATGATATGAATGGCCTTGGTGACAAGGATACCACCTGGCTGAAAAAACATTTTCTCAATCAGATATTTCCGGTTTTGACGCCAATTTCAACAGATGCCAGCCATCCGTTCCCGTTTATTCCAAATCTGGGTTTCTGCATGGTGATCACGCTGAAGAAACCGCGCAGCAAGGAAACCCTTCGCGGGCTTGTGGCAATTCCGGGGTTGCTCGACAGGTTTATCCGCATGCCGGGCCGGAAAATCCGATTTATTCGCATAGAAACGCTCATTGGTGCCTATCTCGATCATCTGTTTCCGGGATTCAGGGCCAGTCAACTGGGATGTTTTCGTATTATTCGTGACAGCGAAATGGAAATAGACGAAGAGGCGGAAGATCTTGTCCGGACCTTTGAAACGGCACTTAAACGCCGTCGCCGGGGGTCAGTAATTCGATTGACCTATAACGCCAATATGCCTGATGACTTGCGTGATCTGGTGTTAAATGAATTGAGGGTCGATCCCAATGACGCGGTCGCCATCGACGGGGTTATCGGGTTAGCCGACATGCAGGGTTTAATACTGGAATCGTGTCATAAATTGCAGTTTGAACCAATGAAGGTGCGCTTCCCGCAGCAGGTACGGGATTTCGACGGCGATATATTTGCCGCTGTTCGCAAAAAGGACCTGATTGTTCATCATCCCTACGAAAGTTTTGATGCCGTTGTACAATTTGTTCAACAGGCAGCCCGCGACAAGGGAGTCGTCGCTATCAAGCAGACGCTTTATCGGACCAGCAACGATTCACCGATTATCGCCGCCCTGATTGAAGCGGCGGAGGCCGGAAAATCAGTAACGGCGATGGTCGAATTAAAGGCGCGTTTCGACGAAGAGGCAAATCTTCGTTGGGCCAGGGATCTTGAACGGGCAGGGGCGCAAGTGGTGTATGGATTCCTTGACAAAAAAACCCATGCCAAGGTCAACCTTGTTGTCCGGCGTGAAGGACGGGTGATGCGCTCTTACGTGCATTACGGGACCGGGAACTACCACCCTATTACAGCCAAGACCTACACGGATATTTCCTTGTTTACCTGTGACCCGGCCCTCTGTCGCGATGCTGCAAGGTTATTCAATTATATGACCGGTTCGGCAAAACCGGAAGCCATGGAGAAAATCTCGTTTTCTCCCGTCACCCTCCAGACATCATTGATCAAAATGATCAGGGAGGAAACCGCGAACGCCAAAAAGGGGAAATATGCAGCAATCTGGGCGAAATTGAATGCCCTCGTTGATCCGGATGTTATCGATGCGCTGTATGCCGCCTCTGACGCCGGGGTAGAGATTGATTTGGTGGTTCGCGGCGTATGTTGTTTGCGCCCGGATGTGGTCGGGCTTTCTGAAAATATCCGGGTTAAAAGCATCGTCGGCAGGTTTCTGGAGCATGCGCGCATTGTCTGTTTCGCCAATGGTGCGCCGTTACCATCGAAAACCGCCAGAATATTTATCTCATCGGCTGACTGGATGCCAAGAAATATGCACCGGCGGATCGAAACCCTGATTCCCATTGAAGACCCAATGGTCCGGCGACAAGTGCTGGATGAAATCATGGCGGTCAATCTGAAGGATAACTGCCATAGCTGGGTATCAGATGGTGACGGCGTCTATCATCGCGTAATTCCGGAAGTCAATTTTTCCGCCCATGACTATTTCATGACCAGACCGTCAGTCTCTGATCGCCGTAAACCGCCACGCAAATCCTCTGGGGCGGGTAAATCAAAATGAGTATAGAAACCGGGATAACCGAGAACCAGAATGCCTCAAAAACCACGCAGGGCCGGGTGGCGGTGATCGATATCGGGTCTAATACGGTGCGACTGGTTGTCTATGATACGCCTAACAGATTGCCGATACCTGTATTCAATGAAAAGGCCGAATGCGGACTTGGCCGGGGGCTGGAAACCACCGGGATGCTGAACCCCGACGGTGTCAATGAAGCCCTTCGCAGCCTTACACGGTTTGTTGGATTATCGAACTCGATGGGAGTTGAGGAACTGGCGCTTGTCGCCACAGCGGCTGTTCGCGATGCCACCGATGGGTCCTGGTTTGTTGAGCGAATAGAGCAACGTTTCGGTGTGAAGGTGGACATACCCACCGGCCCTGAGGAAGCCCAGCTGTCGGCACTCGGGTTGATCATGGGAACTCCGAAAGCAGACGGGTTTCTTGCCGATCTTGGTGGCGGTAGTGCGGATCTTGTCGAACTCAACAAAGGCGTATTTGGCCATACCGCGACACTGCCTCTCGGTCATTTACGCCTGCCGGAAGCGGCTGGCGGAGACATCGGCAAAGCTGGCGGTATCATTGAAAGAGAACTGGACAGGCTTGATTGGCTGAACCGCCAAAGTCATCGAACGCTTTACGCTATCGGGGGATCGTGGCGTGCACTTGCCAGAGTGTTTATTGATCAGACGATCTACCCCTTGCATGTCGTCGACGGGTACACGCTGGGCCGTGCGGAAATTGTGCAGATGTGTGATCTGATTACCGGCCTTGGCGCCAGGACGATCAGGAGTATTTCCGGGATTCCCAAAACCCGGACGAAGTCGTTGCCTTTTGCCGCGCTGGTTCTTCGTGCGCTGGCGGTCCGAAGCGAAGTATCGGCGGTCACATTTTCTGGATACGGCATGCGCGAGGGGCAGCTGTTGAAAATGCTGCCTGAAGACCTTCGTGGACAGGACCCGCTGTTGAGCGGTTGCGCGGGGATGGCTGAACGCATGGGGCGATTCGCGATTACCGGGCCTGAAATTTTCAACTGGATAGCGCCCCTGTTCCCGCCCGGGAGGGATGCAGAGAGCAGGCTACGCATGGCGGCCTGCATGCTTTCCGATCTGGGGTGGAGTGAACACCCTGATTACCGGGCGGAGCACGCGTTTCTTCGGGTCTTGCGACTGCCTTTTGCAGGGCTGACCCATGCCGAGCGGGTGTTTCTGGCGATTGCGATATTCATCAGATACAACGGCGATACAGGTAACCGACTTGTTAAGTCGGTCCGTTCGTTGATGACCGACTATGATATGGGGCATGCCAATGTGACCGGTCTGGCCCTGCGCCTTGCCCATACGGTTTCAGGATCCGCACCCGGATTGCTGGGCCGGACAGAATTTGAAGTCACCGACCGCGATATTATTCTTCATCTTCCGGACAAGACGGAAGTGGAAGGGGATGTTTTCAGGGGAGAAGCCGTAGAACGTCGATTGCTGACTCTTGGCAAAGCACTCGGCAGAAGCGGAGTACTGGCCTAGGCCTCTTCGTTTCTCGGAATAAGTTTCAGTTTTTTTCCATCGATCGCCAGACTCATTTCCCCGGCACGTAGTTTCAGGGCACCTTCGCCAAAGACCTCACGTCGCCATCCCTTCAGGGCGGCAACATCGGCGTCTTCACCAAATGCTGCGATCAATTCCACATCGGCACTGTTGGCCAGCAATTTTCCGGCGACATCAAACTCTTCGCATTTCATCTTCAGAAGAACTTTCAGAATATCTGTAACAGGGCCTAGTCCACGGGGCAGATCACGCTTGACCTGGGGTTCGGGACAGTCAGCGTCGGCTACGGATTTTCCGGTTTTGACGGCTTGCAGAAGTTGTTGACCATAATGTCCTTCAGCCAATTTCGCTCCCAGACCGCGGGTGCGCGACAATTGCGCCACGGTCTCCGGTGTATGATGGGCTATCTCGACCAGAGCCTCGTCACGCAATACCCGGTTTCTGGGGACATCCCGGCGTTGGGCTTCACGTTCACGCCATGCCGTCAATTCTCGCAAAATGGCAAGATAGCGCGCAGATGGTGCCCGCCCCTTGATACGTTTGTAGGCGTTTTCCGGCTGACTGGCGTAGGTTTCAAGACGGGTCAATGTTGCCATTTCTTCGTCGATCCAGTCGGCGCGATTATTGTTGCCTAGCATGTCGGCCAGTTTTTCGTAGACAGGGCACAGGTGGATCACGTCAGACAATGCGTAATCAATCTGCTTCTGGCTAAGCGGCCTTAAAGACCAGTCGGTGAAGCGAGAACTTTTATCGACACGTTTTCCCGCCAGCTTGGAAACCAGATGTTCGTAGCCGATTGAATCGCCAAATCCACAAACCATGGCGGCGACCTGGGTGTCGAATACCGGTGCTGGCAACCGTCCAGTCAGGTTGTAGAATATCTCCAGATCCTGACGTCCGGCATGAAATACCTTCAGGATCGATTGATCATCGAACAGCTCATAAACAGGAGAAAGATCAATATCCGTAGCCAGCGCATCAACGGCGACGGCACCATCCGGTCCACAGATTTGCAGAAGGCAAAGAAGCGGCCAATATGTTTTTTCGCGGAGAAATTCCGTATCGACGGTAATGTAGGGTGCGCCTTCAAGGGATTTGCAGAATGCCCGAAGGTCGTCATTGTCGGTAATCAATGTCATAGTCTTTGGCGTAAAGCGAGAGGCCAGTAAGGTCAATGAGAATCACGAGGCGCGGCGGGTTGATATGGTGCCACGCCCGATTATGATAACCTTATTATCGGTAAACACGAAGGATCAGAAATCGGATGCTGATGGGTAACTGGATGAAAGTGGGCGTGGCAGGTCTGCTGGTACAGACGGTGACAGGTTGTGCAGATATCGCCTATAGACCTGCCACGGAAGCTTCATATCGCTACCCAAGTCCCACCCTGGATCGTATTGATGAAGCCCGGAGCTGGTGGGGCAGGAAAAAGACAGAGGTGCGAAAATTGCGCCAACGCCTGAAATTTGCCGAAGACGATGGTGGGTGGGTTTATTCGCGTTATCCAGACCGGGCCAAAGCAACTGTTTATGAAATTGCCCACATAAAGGGAGATCAGGGGGCGTTAAAAGTGCAATGCGCGGTTGGCGGGCCGGACGATCAGTCTCTTGATCTGTTTCTCCACCATCCAGTGCTCTGTGGAGACGGATCGGTTGAAGGGCTGATCTTTGAAAAAACCTGGGCCGGAAACCGGCAGCAAATCCACAACAAGTATGATGTCCTGGCTGAGGACCGGATTTCACAATATCAGGGCGGTTACAAACAACTGTCCAACAGGGGACAGGCTACCAAAGGTGGGTGTCAGACTTATTGGCTTGGTCGTGCGCAGCG
>JAJFIJ010000161.1 GCA_021775105.1 Rhodospirillales bacterium
GCAAATCCGGCCCATCAAAATCTTCCCGCAACGCTATCGATCTGCCCATCAAAACCTCCGAACCAATTCTTCACATTGATTCAGAATTTTACCGGTTTGGGAATCCCCTAAATGAGTCCCATTCAGCGCAAACTGGTATTACGTCCCATGCTGAGTGAGTAACCTCAAATAAAATTCACGTGGTCTGACGGGGCTTCGATCAGGGAGTGCAGGTATCGATTGACCTCATCCATACGACAGTTCTTGCGGCAAACCTTGGTATCCAGCTCATTCATCACAAAATGATAATTCTCCTGCCTTTTCGGGCCGGTCCAGATTTCTTCAAACGAGTTGTCGTTGATATTGCCAAACTCAAATCTTTCGTCGAGCAAATAGGCGCTGCACCCCGACACCACCCCGTCAGCCATAATATATCCCCACACAAACGGAACCGAATAGCACGAGTTATACCGCTCATTGTCGCTATATTTCCGCATCGTATTACCACGAAACACAACATTGAAGGTGTCGGTATTATATTTCGCCCACTCCGCGCCCAGATGCAGGTAATCCTGATAATCAAGCGATTCGTACTTCTTCGTGTCGCTGAGAAGGTGCTGGGAATACGGTTTGATAACCAGATAATCCAGGCCAATCTGATCGCGACAGATCCTGATCAGGTTTTCCACATCATCTGCGTTTTCAGGCAGTAACACCATCTGCGCACCGAGCGTGCATCCCAGGCCGCGGTCGTTTCTTGCTATCACCATTTTGCTCAAATTATCAATAACCAGCTGAAAATCGCTTTCTTTGGTCCGGTGAATTTCGGCGTATGACTTTGCCGTGCCAGCGTTGATGGAGGCCTTGATCCATGAGGTGTTAGGCAGCGCCACGTCAATGAAATCCTTTGGCAAAATTGAGGCGTTTGTCGTAAAGGAGACATCAATGCCAGCCTCCTTTGTCGCCTTGACGATTTCACTAATCTGTTTGTGCAGCAGGGGCTCACCTTCGCCAGCGTACATAATGCTCTTGACCCCGAGCCGCCCCATCTCGCTCAAACGGTTTTTAAGCAGCCCGACGTCAAGACGGTTGGCCTTGTAGCCGATGTAATCAACACCGCAAAACGTGCACCGATGATTGCACGCACCAACCGGTGCGACCTCGACATAAATTGGATAGATCGACTTTGCCGTTTCCCAATCTCCGCGCGCGTCCATCAGTTCCGCTACGCGTTTCGGGTGGTACATCATCTTGTGACCGTCAATCTTATACGGGTCCATTATATCTTATGTCCATTCATTAGGGTGTCGCATGTGGCAATCAGGCAAGATTATAAATGTCGAAAACTGCGCTATTAGATTTTACTACGTATTCCAGTTTAGTGCGCACGCTCGTTGGATGAGCTATCATGGCACTCGATAGTTATTTGAGTATGGTTCCCGGGAATTCAATGCTGACATTTTCTCGACGAATATCTCATGTCCCGTTGAAGCTATTTCAAAAGAGTCGCAACATACTTGAGCAGTGGCACTTTCTCGACTGAACTGCGGTGGCCAACGATACCGACTTTCATTGCGCCCGCAGCATTGCCGACAAAACCAACAAGCTCAATATCGGCCCCGGTCGCCGCAAGCGGTGAGGCGACAGAAAGAAAGGCATCGCCGGCGCCAACTGTATCAAGAACCGTTTTGGTGAATGCCGGAATTCGGGTCGCCGCACCGCTTCTTTCGTAAGTGACGCATCCTTGTTTGCCATGCGTCACGATAAATCTGTCGCAGTTTATCTTCTTTGCCAGTTTTTCGGTTACAACTTCGGTTATGTCGCTGAACTTGTCGCCTGTTGCCAGCTGTGCTTCGGGGGCGTCAATACAAACAAAATCAACATTCTGATATCGGGTAATCAGATTATACCCGAGGTTTGCACTATTCGTTTGTGTGTTGACCGCAAGGAATCGGGCATTCTCTTCCAATGCCACGATCGCCCTGTCGCTCAAAAGTCCGTGGCCAAAATCGGTGGCGATTGTTACGTCAAATTGAGACGCCTTCTCTTTGATCAAACTAACAACTTCCGCATCGATAGAAGGGTCGGGTGGGGAATCATCGAAATGATACACCTCAAACAGCTTCCTCAGATACCCCGAATCTATAAACCGGGTTTTGCGGGTCGTTGGCGCTTCGTCACGATAGACCACGGTCAGTTTGATGTTCGGCTTCAGGCTCTTGCGAATCAGGTCTTCATAACTGTTTTCTTTTCCAAGAACGGTGATGATCTCAACTTCCTTGCAGAAATCCGCGACATGATTGGCTGCCGCAAATACCCCGCCAGCAAACAGTTCACGCTCAAGAAAGCGCGTGGCAATCATGTTTTCCTTTGCAGCTTTGCCCATTGCCGACACATATTGATATTCATCAATAATTGCATCTCCGACAAACAGGACCCTGTAATCTTCAACACTGTTGACAAGGGCCTGAATTTTTTCGGGCGCACCTTTTTCCTGGCATACCTCCAGATAGGCACGGAGGGCATCATCATGGACATCCATATACTTGTTGATCAACGAAGACGAACTGAAGGTGATATCATGGGTGAACACAACGCGCCCGCCGTGCTGCTCTACGGCATTGCGTTCCGACTGGATTTTTCCGGTAATATCATCTTCAGGGACGATGTAATCAGACCCCTTGATATAGGCATCCGGACGTATCGCCGTGATCAGGGATTCCGCCGACGATTCCAGGTTAATGCCGACCCAGTCAACACATTCCATTGCCGCAATCATTTCGGCCCGCAAAATTTCGGTGAATACGGGTCGATTTGGCCCCTTGTTGACATACTGGTCTGCCGTCAGAGTAACAACCAGCACGTCCCCTTCCTTGCGCGCCGCTTCCAGATGACGGACATGTCCCATGTGAATCAAATCAAATATGCCGTGCGCCAGCGCTACGGTTTTCCCTTCTGCGCGAGCTTGCACAGATATGTTTGCGAGTTCATCAATGGATTTGATTTTATCGCGCGCCTGACGTTGATCGGAGTTTGAAGAGGTGTTTTTACTCATTAATTCAGGATTCCGGAGAAAGATACTTGAACCAGCCCGCCGTCGCTTTGGAAATTGAATCGACTTCCCAGACCGGGGCTTCACGCCAGTAGTCTATGTGTTCCATCATGATGCTGACTCCGTCTTCAAAGGATACCTGAGCTGACCAACCCAGCAACTCCTTGATTTTTGTCGTATCAGCATAAGTGCAATCGGGCTCACCCGGCCGCTTCGGGATATAAACGACATCCCCGCCCAGCAGCTCGACCAGTCGGTTGACGCTATAGGTGTTGTCCGATCCGATGTTCATGATGACGCCGCTCAGGTCAGACTGGGCAGATTTTATATAGGCGTCGACAACATCGCCCACAAAGGTGAAGTCACGTGTTTGCGTACCATCGCCGACGATGGTGAACGGCTTTCCCGCCAGCTTCTGCGCCAGAAAAACGCCAAAGACCGCCCCATAGGTTCCGCTGGTCCGTGACCGGGGACCGTAAATATTGAACATCCGAAGGGACACACTGGGCAGGTCATAAAGCTGCGCCCAGTGCATGACATATTCTTCCCCCGCCATTTTGGTAAAGGCGTACGGGTACTGAGGTTGCATTGGCGCATCCTCAGGCGTTGGATAAACATCGGGGATCCCGTAACACGATGAAGACGCTGCATAAATAAACCGCTTCACATCGTTTTTTCGGGACGCCTCAAGGACCGAAATGGTGCCGTTGACGTTGGCATCATGATAGTCCATCGGCCGTTCGATGGACGGTACGATATCGGCAAGAGCCGCCAGATGAAACACCCAGTCGACGCCCTCAAACAACGGCAGGATCGCAGCATGGTCCTGAATATCGCACTCAACAATCATCAGACCGGCGCGGGCTGAAAGATGCTGAAGGTTTTCCGGCCTGCCGGTCGAGTAGTTGTCTATGACAATGACGTTGCGACCATCGCTCAAAAGGCGTTCGGTGAGGTGACTGCCTATAAACCCGGCACCTCCGGTAACTATACAATTCATTATTGTCTGCTATTCCTGCCGAGCCGATTGCGATCACATCGGCCCGATTTCATGTTAAATTCAAACGAATTACTGGCAATGCGGCGGCGGGCTGGCCAATGCCTCCCTGAATCCTATTGCTCCATTTTAATAAAAGCACTAACCACTGCTCTGGTTGTGAATCGAGAATACCATCGTAATACATAAATGCATCACGGTACATTTGAGCCAGCATATCTCCTTACTGGCACTTGATCTTGCTATTTCACGTCAGCACTACAATCGGATACTCTATACATCTCAGGGGAATCGCATATGAAGATTTCAGAATTAACGAAAAAGGAACCGATGGAGTTTTGAATGGCGTTGACCTAACGGGAGGGAAACGTCGATGGAAGAATTTGAGGCCTGTTTTGAGTGTTTGCCTGATCCGCGCGCGG
>JAJFIJ010000162.1 GCA_021775105.1 Rhodospirillales bacterium
CTTCTTGCCGGGCGGGCTGGCCATGATTTCCAGACCGGCTTCCAGCGGGTCGTCCGAATCGGTCAAGGCCAGATGTGCGCGCCCACCACCAAACAGGCGGACGAACAATTCCTGGAAATGGGTATCGACTTCCTTGAACGATGCCAGCAGACGGGTTCGCCCCTCGCGGTTCAGTTCGGCAATGCCGTGGCGCAGCTTGGCAATCGCCTGTAGCAGGTCTTCGCGTTCTTCATTCAGCGAATTGATCTGCTCAAACATTTCCGTCGCTTCCTGCTCGGCGCGCAGATTGACCGGTCCCATGGTGTCGCGTTCGCGGAGCAGGCGCTCGACCTTGCGTTCGGTCGCTTCCAGTTCCGGCAGTGGTGCGTCTTGCTTGAGGCCGGAAATTTCAAACAGCTGATCGGGATGGCATTCCAGGCGGTCGCGAACGCGCTCGGAAATGCCCTGACAGACCTGACGGGACTGCTGTACAGCCCCTTCCATCCGCACCATCTGTTCACGCGCCTGTGCCAGCGCGACTTCGGCTTCGCGCAAAGTCTGGTCGGCCTGGCGGAGCGCGTTGTCGGCCGTCTGCAACTGATCCGCCGCCGCGTTTCGACGGGTTTCGCTTTCTTCGATAGAGGACAGCAGCTTGCCCCGTTTTTCGTTTATTTCAGCCGGTTTGGCCTTCAGCGAGTCAAGTTCGGCGCTGATAGCGGCGCGGCGACTGGTCAGGGCTTCAAGCTGGTCAGATGAACCCTGCTGGCGGCGTTGCCAGGATTCCGACTCATGGGTGATGGCAAGCAGCCGCTGACCACGCTCTCGGGCTTCGCGCTCAAACGCATCGTGACGGCTTTGCGACGCCAGCTGATCGGCCCGGCGTTCGGCCAGTTCGGTTCTGATCCGCCCAACCTCTTCGCGTTCACCGGCGGGGTCGGGAATCTCATCAAATTCGCGCCGGGCGTCGTTGAGCGCGGTTTCGGCTTCTTCCAGATCGGTCGCGTTGCCCTGTCCGGCTTCAGACAGCGAGCCGATTTTCGAGATATGCGCGTTGGCTTTTTCTTTCGCCTGCGTCAGATGTTCGCGGGAGTCGTTAAACCGCCGGTCGCACGCTCCAACCGCTTCGCGTGCCGCGCGTTCGCCGCCACGGGCTTCTTCTTCGCGTTCCCGCGCCTTGTTGCGTGCTGCGCCTTGCGCCTCTGCCGCCCGGTTGGCAACCTCCAGATGGCTGCGGACTTCGGCCAGTCGATTGCGTTGCTCAAGGCGTGCGGCAGCCGCTGTGGTGGCCCCTGAGGATACGGTGAACCCGTCCCAGCGCCAGAGCGATCCTTCGCGACTGACCAGCCGTTGTCCCTGCGCCAGTGAAGGTGCCAGGGCGCGGCCTTCATCATCACTGTCGACGACGCCGATCTGGGTCAAGCGGCGGGTCAGGGCGGCGGGACCCTTGACCACATCGCTCAGGCCTTTGATCCTGGCAGGCAATGAGGGGGGATTGTCCAGCGCTGGCAAG
The DNA here is from genome assembly GCA_021775105.1 of Rhodospirillales bacterium. Classification (GTDB taxonomy): domain Bacteria; phylum Pseudomonadota; class Alphaproteobacteria; order Rhodospirillales; family Casp-alpha2; genus JAJFIJ01. Next base: position 1,490 of record JAJFIJ010000162.1, read on the forward strand.
GTGCGCCAGTGGGCGGGGGCCGCTTCATCTGTCGGAACCGACAGGTCTTCACCCAGCGCCGTACCAAGGGCCGCTTCAAATCCGGGCTCAACTGTCAGTGCGTCGACCAGCGGCGGCCACAGATCATCTTCCGATGCGGCGAGAATTTTTGCCAGCGCCTGTTCTTCCGCCTGCAACCGTGTCTTCCCGGCATTGGCATCCTGCAATGCCGATACGGCATCGGCAGTGGCTTCCTGGGCATCGTTGCGTCTGGTTTCGGCAGTTTCACGGGCGGTTCGGGCCGCTTCGAGGGCGATGCGGGCGGCCTCAAGTTCGGCTTCTGCCTGATTGACTGCTTCCGTATCCGGACTGTTTGCCGAAAGTTCATCGATCTGGCGCTCGATCTCAGCCTTGCGGGCAGTAAAGCGCTGGACCCGGTTTTCCAGTTCGCGAATGCGGTTGGCAAGGCCATTGCGCCTCGCCTCGCTGGCCGCGACCTGCTCGGTCAATTCACCAAGTCTGGTGTCGAGCGCGGCAACAGACCCGTTGCAGGTCTGAAGTTCTGACGCCGCCTGTTCGCGGTTCTCTGCTTCGCCTTCCCGTGACGTCTCGATTTCCGTCTTTTCCGCGGCCAGTCGGGCAATCGCCTGCGTCGCGTCGTGGGCGATCATCTTTTCGCGTTCTTCATCGGCGGCGGATTGCGCCAATCTGGCTTCGGCATTTGCCTTTGCCTCTTCAATCCGTGCTTCTTCCTCATCCAGACCTTCACGGGCAACGACCAGCCGATGAAGATGGGCGGCGGCTTCGGCTTCCGCCTGGCGAAGTGGCGGCAGGGCTTCGGTGCAGGTGGCTTGGTTGGTGCTGGCCTTGCTGGTCAGCACGGTCAGTTCCTTGACCGCATCTTCGGCTTTTGTCTGCTGTTCGCGATTGGCGTCCAGTTCCTGCTCGGCGGAAACCCAGCGCAAATGGAAAAGTGTCGCTTCGGCCTTGCGAATATGATCGCTGAGATTGCGATACCGTGTCGCCTGCCGGGACTGTTTCTTCAGGTTCTGTAGCTGCGCATCCAGTGTAATCAGGATATCATCAAGCCGTTCAAGATTGGTTTCCGCGGATCTCAGGCGCAGTTCCGCTTCATGACGGCGGCTGTGCAATCCGGTAATTCCGGCGGCTTCTTCCAGAAGCGAACGGCGCTGAGCGGGCTTGGCATTGATAACCGCGCCGATCCGGCCCTGTGATACCATTGCCGTCGAGCGCGCACCGGTCGATGAGTCGGCGAACAGCAACTGGACGTCACGGGCCCGAGATTCCTTGCCATTAACCCGATAGGTCGAGCCCTTTTCACGCTCAATTCGCCGACTGACGTCAAGATCTTCGAACTGATTGAACATCGCAGGTGCGCTGCGCTCTGTATTGTCGAGACTGAGGACGACTTCAGCAACGTTACGCGGCGGACGTTTATCGGTGCCGCCGAAGATAACGTCATCCATTTCCTTGCCGCGCATCTGCTTGGCCGATGTTTCCCCCATCGACCAGCGCAACGCTTCAACCAGATTGGATTTACCGCAACCATTGGGGCCGACAACCCCGGTCAAACCCTTCTCAATCACCAGTTCGGTGTTGTCGACGAAGGACTTGAAGCCCGATAACCTGAGTTTGTTAAAATAGAGCAAAGACAGTCAGTTCCTAGTTTGCTTTTTCCAGAGCCTTGTCGAGATAGACCTTGAACTGGTCATAAGGCATGCTGCCGGAGATCGTTTCCCCGCCAACGACGAATGATGGGGTCGAATTGATTTCGTGATCCTTCTGACCTTCTTCTGCCTTGGCCCGAATGTGGTTGAGCAGTTGCTGGTTTGACAGGCAGGCATCAACGTCCTGTCCGGACATACCACCGAAACGCGCCGTTTTCTTGAGGGATTCGATAGGGTTGTCAGAGCTGCCCCAGTCTTTCTGACTACGGTAGAACAGATCAACCATGCCAAAATAGCGTTTTGAGCCAGCGCAGCGGGCGATCATTGAGGCCGCCAGTGCCGGTGTCCCCAACGGGAAATCGCGGTAAATCAACTTCACCTTACCGGTATCGATGTAATTCTTTTTGATTTGAGGGTAAGTATCTCTGTGAAAATTGGCGCAATGGGGACACCCCAGCGACGCATATTCAATCATCGTCACCGGCGCGTCGGCATTACCGACAACCATTTCCTTTGAGGCATCCTCAAATGCCGCAATTCCAGCATGCGCAGGATGTGTCTGAACAGTCAGTCCAGATAAAGAAAGTCCAAGAACGGCCACAAAACCTAGTAGTAAACGATACATATCAGCTACCTATATACAAGATGTTGGAGAATATAGAACCGGGATATCCGCCGAGTCGACTCCTTTTCAGTAGTTATCCACAGCATTCTGGTGATGTCGGGAAAAAACTTGCAGGTTGACCCCGATAATTTCCTATTTTCCGTCGATTTTCGAACGTCGACCCAGAACCGATTGCCCAAGGCTTTCAAGGGCAGCTTTCAAATCCGGGTCACTTACATTGCAAAGCTCCTTTGCCAGTGCATCGGTCTGCTGGTTGCTTAATGGACGGAGAACGGGTTCTGCTTTTGGTGCCGGTTCGGGTAAGGGGCCGTGGATCAATTTCAGGCGGGCAACGGCCTGATAACCGAAATAGCTGTTAACCCGCTCCAGAACGAGGGGTTCCAGATGCTGGATTTCCGTCGCCAGACCGGAATTGGCGACCCGCAGATAAAGCGTGCCACGGCCTCGCTCACCTTTGTTATAGGCGATTTTTTCAGGTTGGCAGGCACCAGCCAGCATATCGCCGATAATTGTCGGCCAATTATGAATGACCGCACCGTCAGCGAGACCGCGCTGACCATAGGTCTGGCGGGTAAGCTTGTTTACCGTCGCGCCCAGTGCGGTCATCTTGTAGGAACGTCTGACGGTGGTCGGCGGAGATTTTGTTTCAGCCATAAAAATTTCTCGTTGATCCGACTTTCCGGGATTTGGCCTTCTGACGCCGTATGTTAGGGTTGCCTGCAGCCAAGGGCAATGAACCTTCTGTGGTTCGATGATGACAAGTACGTGAAATTTTGGTGATCAAAATCAAAAAACCTTCTCCTCGACTTTTGGGCCAGCGTTTGCTCGATTGGTACGATGCCAATGCCCGTGAATTACCGTGGCGGGCGACGTCTGATGAAACCGCTGATCCTTACCATGTCTGGCTCAGCGAAATCATGCTTCAGCAAACCACTGTGCCCACGGTAATTCCCTATTTTGCCAACTTTGTGGCACGTTGGCCGAGCGTGCATGAATTGGCAAAATGTGATCTTGATGACGTGCTGCATGCCTGGCAGGGGCTTGGGTATTATGCCAGGGCGCGCAATCTTCATAAATGTGCCGGGGTTGTCAGCCGGGAACTGGGCGGTGTTTTTCCGGATACTGAAGCTGGTCTGCTGTGCCTTCCGGGAATTGGCCCTTATACGGCCGCCGCAATCGTGGCGATTGCCTTTGGTGGCTCAAGTGTCCCTGTAGATGGCAATATAGAGCGGGTGATCAGCCGCTTGCATGCGCTCGATAAACCGGTGACATCCATCAAGGTTGAGGTTGCCGATCTGGCGCGAAAGATGTTGCCAGCGAAACGACCCGGCGATTTTGCCCAGGCGATGATGGATCTCGGAGCGACCATATGCCGCCCGAAATCGGCGGACTGTCAGAATTGCCCGTGGCAATTGGGGTGCCGGTCAGGATTTTCAGGCGACTGGGTCAAATATCCGGTCAAACCGCCCAAGAAAATCAAACCGGTGCGAAACGGTTTTGCCTTCTGGCTCGTTCGCGAGGATGGCGCGGTTTATCTGCGCCGCCGACCGGAAAAGGGATTGCTGGGCAGCATGACGGAAGTGCCGTCGACCGAGTGGCGGGAACAGGAGTGGGAGGTCGACGACGCGCTAAAGGTCGCGCCTTCGGGGTCCAGCTGGCGGGTTCTGCCGGGAGAAATTACACACACCTTCACGCATTTTCATCTGCGCCTCGGTGTTGTTAGGGGCAAGGCCATCCGTGGAGGCCCGAACGACGGTTTCTGGTCATTACCTGACCAGTTCGGCGAACATGCGTTACCGACATTGATGAAGAAAATTGTCCGTCATGCGCTGGAGTCAACCAGTCGCAACATTGTGAATTTCAATCCGAAACAATAACGCGGATACTTGTCGGCGATAAATCACTGGTTTCTCGACTGGATATAGCCGTGATCCGCTTTTTTTTCATTTTTGCAGGATTGATGACTCTGATTGGGACCCCGGCAAGCGCTGGCAATGAAATGTCAGGCGCTCGGGCTATGAATCTGGCAATTGAAGCTTACGATGGCGGTGATTTGAAGACAGCCATTACGGCCTGGCACCGGGCCGCCGGTTTGGGCAATACCAAGGCCATGACGTTCCTTGCCAATGCCTATCTCACGGGGGAAGGAACCGCGCCTGATGCGACCGCTGCGTTTCGCTGGTATCGCCGTGCGGCAGAGCGGGGCGATATGGTTGGTCAGCTCAATTTAGGGGACATGCTGGCGGAAGGCACCGCAACCGAACGCGATCCGGTCAGTGCTTACGTCTGGCTCGGGTTGGCGGCTCGTCAGGGGAATGAGTGGGCCGCCGAGCGCCAAAGAGAAGTCGCTGCAAATTTATCCGGTGCAGATTTGAGTGTTGCCAAGCAACGGTTTTTGGCGTGGCGACCACGAACCCTTTGAACAAGATGTAATTGCAAATTGCGACTCCTGAACCCTAATCGTCGTATGACATCAACGCATCAAAGGGCAGACCGTCCAGTTTGTCCCGGCCGTTGAGGAACGTCAGTTCAATCAGGCAGGCTCCGCCAACCGCCTTGCCGCCAACCTTGTTGATCAACTCGATTGACGCGCCAAGCGTTCCGCCTGTTGCCAGCAGATCGTCAAGGATGACCACGCGCTGGCCGGGATTGATGGCGTCTTCCTGTATTTCGATAACGTCGGTGCCGTATTCCAGATCGTATTCATGGGAAATGGTAGCCCCCGGCAATTTTCCTTTTTTGCGGATCATCGTGAAGCCAAGGCCCAGTCGGGCGGCGAGCGGAGCTGCAACCAGAAATCCGCGTGATTCAATGCCAGCCAGCAAATCGGGTTGATGTTTGCCGATACACTTGGCCATACGGCCAAGGGCAACCTGCCAGGCGTCCGGATGGGCGAGCAGGGTCGAGATGTCATAAAACAGGATTCCCGGTTTCGGAAAATCGGGAATTGAGCGAATGTGATCTTTTAAATCCATGAAGGTCAGACCGTTTGCTGGTTTCAGATTGAGCGAACTGTAGTCAGTCTTCCCGGTCGAGGCAACGGCGGTTGCAAACACACATGCTGCAAATAATGCTACAAATGAAGCAAAATTGTATGCAATGTATCAAACTGTTGCATTAAATCTTGGATTGTGCCTATGCTGAATTTCAGGGAGGGAGAATTCGATGACATCGGGTATCGAATACGCCGAATTGGCAAAGCATATTGCCGAGCGGTTTCCGCGACTTAGTCCGCAGTTGCAACAGGCGGCGCGGTTCGTGCTGGAGCGTCCGGATGATGTTGCCCTGAACTCGATGCGTAAAATAGCCGCAGCAGCAGGGGTTCATCCGACGACCATGACCCGTCTTGCCCGCGCTTTTCAGTTTGACGGTTATGACGCGTTTCGCCAGTCGTTTCAAAAACGCCTGCGCTCTCATCCTTCGGACTTCGCAGGGCGTGCCCAGGAACTTCAGGCGCGTGCCGGACAGGAGCGCGCCGGGATCGTTGAAGACGTGCTGGAGACGGCCGTTGGAAATTTGCAGGATACATTTGCCGTGAACGGGATTGGGCGCTTTCTTGCTTGCGCAGATGCCCTCTCGAGGGGCGGCAGGGTGTTCGTTGCCGGAACCCGCAGTTGTTATCCGATCGTTTTCTATTTCAATTATGTCTACAGCGTATTCCGCTCAAATTCTGTTTTGATGGACGGCGGCGGCGGGACCTTCGCGGATCGTCTGCGTTCATTTGGCGAAGGTGACGTGATTTTCGCGGCCAGTTTCGAGCCTTATTCACAGCTTACAGTGAAAGCCGTCAGCTATGCGCTGGAAAACGGAGGTGATGCCGTTGTTCTGACTGACAGTCTGGTGTCACCAGTCGCCGGAAAACCGGAGCAGACTCTGATCATCAAAAATGAGAGCCCTTCATTCTTTCAGTCAACTGCGCCAGCCATGGCTGCGGTAGAGGCACTGGTCGGACTTATGGTCCTGAACGACGGAGACAGGGTTCTCGGTGCGATTGAGGAAAGTGAACGCCAGCTTGATCGTTTCGACGCCTACTGGGGACATACGGCCAAACCTGTAAACCGGAATATTCATCCATGACTCATATTTTCCATCGCCAACTCAAAAGCGAAATGCCACGGGCTGTCGGGGGCCAAGGCATCTTTATTACGGATTCCGATGGCAAACGATATCTCGATGCATCGGGCGGTGCCGCGGTATCGTGTCTGGGGCATAGTGATCGGGATGTCATTGAGGCGGTCAAGGCACAGCTGGACGCATTGCCGTTCGCCCATACCGGATTTTTCACAACAGAACCGGCTGAGGAACTGGCGGACCTGCTGATTGACGCCGCCCCTGATGGCATTGGTGCGGTATATTTTGTCTCCGGTGGGTCGGAAGCGGTGGAGACGGCGCTGAAAATGGCGCGGCAATATTTCATTGAGACCGGAGAGCCCGAACGTACACGCTTTATCGCCCGCCGCCAGAGTTATCATGGCAACACCCTGGGTGCCCTGTCCGTTGGCGGAAATGTCTGGAGACGAGAGCCCTATAAAGAGTTGTTGATGGATGTTGGTCACATTGCACCGTGTTATGCCTATCGCGAACAGCGGAGCGATGAATCGGAAGAAGAATACGGCGTCCGGGTCGCTGATGAACTGGAAGCGGCAATTTTGGCGACCGGGCCTGAAACGGTTGCTGCGTTCATTGCCGAAACCGTTGGCGGGGCAACGGCGGGTGTGATCCCGCCTGTTGCCGGTTATTTCAAACGCGTGCGCGAAATTTGCGATAAATACGACGTGCTTCTGATCCTTGACGAAGTCATGTGTGGCATGGGCCGAACCGGAACCCTGTTTGCCTGCGAACAGGATGGTGTTTCACCTGACATGATCACTGTCGCCAAGGGTCTGGGGGCAGGGTATCAGCCGATCGGGGCGACGCTGGTCAGCGAGACAATATATGAAGCCTTTCGCCAGGGAAGCGGTGTTTTCCTGCATGGCCATACTTATATGGGCCATCCGGTGGCCTGCGCCGGGGCGCTGGCCGTACAGAAGAAAATCAGGGATCAGGACCTGCTCTCGAACGTGCGCCGACAGGGGGAGCGACTGGTTAATTTGCTGCATGAACGGTTTGGCAATCATGCCAATATCGGCGACATTCGGGGCCGTGGTTTGTTCATCGGAGTCGAACTGGTTGCCGACCGGACAACAAAAAAACCACTCGACCGGATGCTTAACATGCATGCCCGGGTCAAGGCGCGGGCGATGGACGAAGGATTGATTTGCTATCCGTCGGGTGGAACGGCAGACGGCCAGAGTGGAGATCACATCCTGCTGGCACCGCCCTATATCATCAGCGACGGGGAACTGGGTGAACTGGTGGACCGCCTGGGCAAGGCGGTTGATGGTGCACTCGCCGAGGCCGGGGTATAGGTGATGACTGCATACAACTTGCGCCGAATCGAGCCTGTGTTACACTCTGATCAAAGTAATAAGAGATGGTCTGCATTGGCCACGTTAGGGAGAAACTTGCGAGAATTGAATGTCGCCTCGCCTGCAAAGACAAAGAGCGAAAGCTCAGGCATCAGAATTGGAATTCAAAGAATTCGTGCATTGTGCGGAGAACGGCTTTGCCTGAATGGCAAAGTTGCTGACGCCGGTGTTCGAACCGTTGGGCGAACCCCTGCGGGAACTTTGGTCGGGTCGATTTTTTTACCTGATCAAACCAGACCGTCATTCGGAAAACCGGATGAGGGTTCGTTGAAACTGGGGCGACCGCTGGGTGACCCCTGGACCCTGAATTATGGGAAACAATCTCAAGGAGGCTTAATAAATGAAGTTCAAAAAAACACTGGCCGTTAGCGCGGCTGTTGCAGGACTGACCGCAGGCGCGGGCATGTCCACGGGCGCAAGTGCGGCCGAATTTATCACCATCGGCACCGGCGGTGTAACCGGTGTGTACTACCCGACAGGTGGCGCGATTTGCCGTTTGGTCAACAAGGGCCGCAAAGCCCACGGTGTGCGCTGCTCGGCTGAATCGACGGGTGGTTCTGTCTACAACATCAACACCATTCGTGCCGGCGAGCTTGATATGGGTGTTGCCCAGTCTGACTGGCAGTATCATGCCTATAACGGCACCGGTAAGGAGTCGTTCAAGAAAGCCGGTCCGTTCAAGGAACTGCGTGCCGTGTTCTCCGTTCATGCTGAACCCGTCAGCATCGTTGCCCGCAAGGATTCCGGCGTAAAAACGGTTGATGACCTGGTTGGCAAACGCGTTAATATCGGCAACCCCGGTTCAGGTACAGAAGCCACCTGGCAGGTCATGTGGAGCGCCATGGGCAAGAAAAAATCTGATCTGAAACTTGCCGCCCAGATGAAATCCGCTGAAACGCCTGCCGCCCTCTGCGACAACAAGATCGATGCCTTCTTCTGGCTGGTCGGTAATCCGGCGGCGCTTAACAAGGAAGCGGCAACAACTTGTGACGTAACGTTTGCCGTTGTCGACAACGCGGCGATCAAGAAGCTGGTTGCCGACAACCCTTATTACCGGACGGCAACAATTCCGGGCGGAATGTATCGTGGCAACCCGAACGACACCAAAACCTTTGGTGTCGGGGCGACATTTGTCAGTTCTACCCGGTCTTCCGACAATACCGTCTATCAGGTTGTTAAGGGTGTGTTTGATAACTTCAAGCAGTTCAAGAAAATGCACCCGGCATTTGGTGGTCTGAAGGAAAGTGAAATGATCAAGGATGCGCTTTCTGCTCCGCTGCATGGCGGTGCCGTCAAATACTACAAGGAACGCGGCTGGATGTAGTCGACCCTGTTGTCAGGAGGAGGGACCGTCTCTCCTCCTGACAAATTTTTATATTGCAATCGTTTAACCGGGCGGTTGAACGCCCGAAACCGACAGGCAAGCCATCAGTCGAGCTAAAATTGGAATAAAGTCGTTATTACTTAAAGTTGGGAATCCATCTCTCTATGGGAGGCAACAATGTTAAGTCAACGATCAAATATTCAGATGCTTTTTTGTTTGGCCATTTTTGGTTTCAGTCTGACCGCCACGGCGGAGCTGAAAGCGGCGGACATCGTTGTTGGCGTCAACAACCAGAACAGGATTCAGTATGACATCGGACGTGCTCTATGCCGGGTCATCAGCAAATCCATTCAGGGAATTACCTGTGAACCGCGTCGCATTGTCGCTGGCGATGCGCCGGGTCCGCTGGCTGTGATGAATGATGTCGGCAATGGTGCGCTGGAGCTTGGAATTGTACCGTCAGACTGGGTGTTTCACGCTTCCACTGGATCCGGGCCTGCAAAATTTTTTGATGCCAAATACGATAATTTGAAGGTTCTGTTTAATCTTTACGGGGAGTCATTAGGCCTGATTGCCCGCCGGGATTCAGGGATCAAGTCGCTTGACGATCTCGTTGGCAAACGGATCAATATCGCCAATCCCGGATCATACGAGCGGGCGATGATGGAGATGATCATGGCGGCCAAGGGCTGGCAGCGCAGCGACTTCTCAATTGCCGAGGAACTATCCGTCTCGGAACAGGCATTGGCGCTTTGTCACAACCGCATTCAGGCCATGATAGTCAGCGGATCGCATCCGGACGCAAATATTGCGAAGATTCTCCGGGTTTGTGATTCAAGGTTAGTCGATCTGACCGGAACCGAAATTTCAAAACTGGTTGCCGACAACCCATACTTTTACGAATTGGGTATTGGCGAAGAGACATACGCGGGCCAGAAAAGTGTCAAGACATTTGGTTTGCGGATTCTGGCGGTATCGTCTGAAGATATAGAAACGGATCTTGCCGAGTCGATTGTCCGTGCTGTCGTTGAAAACAACTCGATGCTGTCGCGATTGCATCCGGCGTTGCGGGCGGTTTCTCCAGCGACACTGATGGGGAAACAAAATGTCATTCCGTTTCATGATGGGGCAATCAGCTATTTTCGGAACAAAGGGTTGATGTAAAAAAAAGATCGAAATCGGGACTCACGAAAAACAACCAATCAAAAGATCGTGCTGCTTTCTGGTCAGGAAGTGGAACAGAACACATAAAACAGGGAGTTGTTATGTCAGAGGAAAATAAAGAATCAGGGGCGATTGCGGGCCAGGGCGAGCTTCAGGACATGATTGCCGAAGCCGATACCGGTGGGCGTAATCCTGCGGGATTTTCAGCCAAGCTGCTTTGGTATGTGCCGCTGGCGTGGGCGCTGTTCCAGTTATGGTATGTCTCGCCGCTGCCCTATATTTTCGATATCGGACTGTGGAACTCAACGGAAGCCCGGTCAATCCATCTGGCGTTTGCCGTTTTCCTGTCATTCCTCGCATTCCCCGCATTAAAACGCTCGCCGCGCAATTATATACCTGTTCAGGACTGGGTCCTTGCCCTGGCCGGGGCGGGATGTGCCGCGTATATTTTCCTGTTTTATCGCGAACTGGCTGAACGCCCCGGACTGCCAACGACGACGGATGTTGTTGTTTCGGTGGCCGGTCTGGCGGTTGTGCTGGAAGCCACGCGCCGTGCCCTCGGACCCCCCCTGATGATTGTCGCCATCGTATTTATGGGCTACGCGTTCGGCGGTCCCTACATGCCTGAAATCGTTGCTCACCAGGGACTGAGCATCAACAAGGGGATGTCGCACTATTACCTGACGACCGAAGGTGTGTTTGGTGTCGCTCTCGGTGTTTCAACCAGTATGGTGTTTCTGTTCGTGCTGTTCGGGTCGCTTCTGGAAAAAGCCGGTGCCGGTAACTATTTCATTCGCGTTGCCTTTGCCCTGATGGGGCACATGCGTGGAGGCCCGGCGAAAGCCGCTGTTGTGTCTTCGGGCCTGACGGGACTGGTTTCCGGGTCGGCGATCGCCAACGTTGTGACGACAGGAACGTTCACCATTCCGTTAATGAAAAAGGTTGGTTTTTCTGCGGAGAAAGCGGGCGCGGTTGAAGTTGCATCATCGACCAACGGCCAGTTAACCCCGCCGATCATGGGCGCCGTTGCGTTTCTGATGGTTGAGTTTGTTGGCATCTCCTATACGGAAGTGATCACCCATGCGGCCTTGCCGGCGCTGATTTCCTATATGGCGCTGGTTTACATTGTCCATCTGGAAGCTGTTAAAGCGGATATGCAGGGCCTGCCCCGGCGGAACCCGCCCAAATTTGTTCAAAGCCTGACAAATTTCCTTTTGTCGTTCCTCGGTTTGGCGGTTCTTTGCGCCATTGTTTATTACGGCCTTGGCTGGACCAAGACGGTGTTTGGCGATGCGACCCCCTATATCGCTACGTCGGCACTGATTGTCGCCTACATCGGGCTTGTCAAATACGCGACCAATTTTCCGGAACTCGAAACAACCCTGGAAATTGTTGAACTTCCGGATGCCGGAGAAACCATCAAAGCGGGTCTCTATTATTTATTGCCGGTTTTCGTGCTGGTCTGGTGCCTGATCGTCGAGCGGTTGTCGCCGGGCCTGTCTGCATTCTGGGCGACGGCGTTTATGCTGTTCCTGCTGCTGACCCAGAAACCGCTGAAGGCGATCCTGCATAAAACGGATGAAAGTCAGGGCAAGTGTTGGGCGCAAGGGATTTCGGATGTGTTTGAAGGGCTGATCAGCGGTTCCAGAAACATGATCGGGATTGGTGTCGCAACAGCGGCGGCCGGGATTATTGTCGGAACCGTTACGGTAACGCCGATTGGTCAGGTCATGGGGGAACTTGTTGAATTCCTTTCCGGCGGTTATCTGATTCTGATGCTGTTTTTCACGGCGGTGTTCAGCCTGATTCTCGGTATGGGCTTGCCGACAACCGCTAACTACATCGTGGTGTCTTCGCTGATGGCGCCGGTGATTGTGACCATTGGTGCGGAAAACGGTCTGATCGTTCCGCTGATCGCCGCCCACATGTTCGTCTTTTACTTCGGTATTCTGGCGGATGACACGCCGCCTGTCGCAATGGCTGCATTTGCCGCTGCGGCGATTTCCGGCGGTGATCCCATCAAGACCGGTTTGCAGGGTTTTGCCTATGATATCAGAACGGCTATTCTGCCGTTCCTGTTCATTTTCAATACCGAAATCCTGATGATCGGGGTCGATACCTGGTACCATCTGCTGGCGACCATAATTACCGCGATTATGGCGATGCTGTTGTTTGCCGCCGCGACGCAGGGCTTCTTTATAACGAGGTGCAAATGGTGGGAGGTCGTCGCATTGCTGCTGATTGCCTTTACGCTGTTCCGGCCGGGTTACTGGATGGATCGGGTTTACCCGCCGCTGGTGCCGGTGGAAGCATCGAACATCTACAAGGTGGCGGGAGAGTTGCCCGAGAATGGTTTAATCAGGGTGCGCGTTGTCGGCATTGACTTTGATGAACGTCAGGTCGACAAAATCGTCATGCTGCCGGTCGGTAAACCGGGTGAGGGCAGCGAGCGTCTGATGACCGCGTCCGGGCTTGAGCTGCGCGAAGAAGGCGGCAAATTCCTGCTGGATAACGTGCAATTTGGCGGAGCCGCAGAAAAACAGGGCCTGGCCGAACTGGATACGGGCGAAATTGCCAGTGTGATCGTTTCTTCCGGCAGCCCGCCCAAACAGTTGCTCTACATCCCGGCAGTTATTTTCCTGGGTTTCATCATCGCTTTGCAGCGTCGGCGCAAACGCCTGACCAGCGCCGTCGCGGCATAAGGGAGGACGTATCATGTTCAAACACATTCTTCTATCCGTTGACCTCGATCAGAACAGTTCCTGGCAGAAAGCCCTGCCTTGCGCTATCGACATGTGCCGACATACGGGAGCGGATCTGCACGTTCTGACTGTCGTGCCTGATTTTGGTATGAGTATTGTCGGACAATATTTTCCGGAAGGTTATGAGAAGGAAATGGCCGGGAAAATTCTGGAACAGCTTCGTGATTTTGTTAATGAGCACGTTCCTGACGATGTGCGGGTCCAGCACATTGTTGGCGAAGGCACGGTCTATGAAGTCATCTTGAAAATTGCTGAAGATATTGATGCTGATCTGATTATGGTCGCCTCACATCGACCAGAACTGAAAGATTACCTGCTTGGTCCCAACGCTGCGCGCGTCGTTCGCCACGCGGGTTGTTCGGTGATGGTTATTCGAGACTGAACAGGTCAGAACAGAAAAAAGCCGCCGGCCTTTTCAGGGCGGCGGCTTTTTTTATCTGAAAACCGAAGGGTGCTTAATTGCTTTTCAGGTATTCAATAACGGCTTTACGCTGATCTGCTTTTTTCAGGCCGGCAAATGACATTTTTGTTTTTTTCATGAATTTTTTTGGTTTGGTGAGAAACTTGTCGAGGTTTTCTTCCGTCCAGACCAGGCCATCAGCGGAGGCTTTTTTCATGGCTTTTGAATATTTGAACTTTTCAACCATGCCTGCTTTTTTGCCGACAATACCGGCAAGGTTTGGTCCGACTTTGTTCTTTTTGAAGCCATGGCAGGCTTTGCACTTTTTGAAAACTTTTTTGCCTTCAGCGGCATACGCCGAATTGGTTGCGACACCAGCGGTGAAGGCAACGGCAACAACCATGGCGGCGGCAACGGCAAGTTTCTTGAAACTGATCATATGGAATTCTCCATCCGGTTTTCCAAAACATAAAAATAATGGGGACAAGGTCCCGAAATTCGTCAAGCTAGTCTTCTGATAACCTGTCTGAACAACGATGTACAAGCAAAAACCACACCTTTTATAGCTGAAATTGTGGTTGCCGGGTATCGGATATCAGTCTTGATAACCATCAAATAAGGCAACTTTATGGTGCGGACAGTTCCCGCCATATCCCGTATTCTTCGCGAAACTTCCGGATCGAGGCCCAAATACGTTTGAAATTCTTGTCCTGGGCGGACTGTTCGCGAACGACCTGGGCCCAGGCTGCCCGAAACGCCTGAAGCAGGTCAGGCGGCCAGGTTTTCATTTCGATGTCCAGTTTTGTGAACTGTTTCAGGGTTGCGAATTGCCGGGCGTCGGCGGCAGCCAGTCCGCGCCAGATATTGTCGCCACAAACTGTTTCGATCTGGGCTTTCGCAGAATCCGGCAGGGTTTGCCAGGCGTCCTCATTGATCATCAGGTCAAACAGGGTTGCAGGCTGATGCCAGCCGGGAAAATAGACGATATTGGCGGTTTGATGAAGGCCAAGTGCAAAATCGGTTGCGGGTTGGGAAAATTCAGCGGCGTCAATAGCTCCGGAATTCATCGCAACGACAATATCTCTATTCATCAATATTTCCGTCGTCACGCCCAATTTTTCCATTATTCTGGCACCCAGACCGGATATCCGCATCCGCATCCCCTTCAGGTCATTCACCGAGGTGACGGGTTTTCTGAACCAGCCCGACGCCTCCGCTGATGTGACACCGCATAGAAGACTATGTATTCCCTGTTTGCCATAGATTTCTTGAAAAATCTCGCGTCCACCGCCCTCATGGAACCAGGCCAGAACTTCGCGTGCTTTCGGGCCGAAAGGTATGGAAGAAAAGAGCTGTAGCGCCGGGATTTTGTCGGCCCACAGCGCCGGTGAAGCAAATCCCGCCTGAATGGTTCCCGAACGCACCGCTTCAAACAGTGCTTCAGGGGGAACCAGCGTACCCGGTTCATGAAATTCCATTCTGAATTGGTTGCCGGATACTCGGGCAAGTGACATTTCGATGCGTCTTGGCAGTTCCCCGAGGACCGGCAGAGAACTGGAATACGCACTGGTCATGCGCCAGTGAATGACATCCGGTTCTGGAGAGGTGACAGGTTCCTCGATTTTCGAAGATTCTCCTGCAGGAAGTCTTGCGGCGTCAGTCAGGGTTGGTACGTCAGGATTGACCTGGGTTTGCTCAGATGCGGTGTTTTGCGGAGAGATATGCGGACGAATGACGGTCGCCCCGGCGATTATTCCGGCGATTATCCCGATTATCATGCCGATGATGACTTGACGCAATTTCCTCTCCCGCAGAAATTCTGCTTTGACGACATGACCTGAGACGACCGAAACGCTATCCTACACCCGAAACCGGAACAAGTTGAAATTCCGGAAGGTCTTGCATAACAGGCAAATCCTACTGTTTCCCGGATATTAACCAATTTGCGCCATGTTAATGACCTCGGTAATTTTGATGTAACCTTCTGGAATTCAAGAGCTGTAAGGTATGGCAGAACCGAAACAACCGTCATGGCCCAAATTGCCATCCGGTGTTACCGACTGGGAAGCTGTGTTTGAAGGTCCGGAAAAAGGCCTGCTTACACGGATTGCCAAGGTCCGGACGATAAGTGCACTTCGTGACAGCACCATTGTCATCATCAAACGGATTTATGCCCGCAAGGACGACCCGGCACACGTAGAACAGTTCATCGCCGATATTTCGGTCATGCTGCCGGATGACACCCCTGATGATGTCTTGCCCAAAATGATCGACCCCATCATAGCCATCTTGCGGCAGGTCAAGACAGAACGTATTGAAAAGGCCGAAGCATTTGTGCTGGCCAAACAGGGGGCAAAGTCGTTCGAGCATCAGGTCAGCTCCGAAGGTTTTCAACCCATGGGGATTGAACGCCGCCAATCAACCCGGCCGATGCCCGCCAGAAAGGTCGTTTCTCCAGAGACGAAGACCCGGGGTGTACTGTTCTATGGTAGCGTTGGCGTGATCGCACTGGCAGGCTGCGCCGCGCTGGCGTATGTGATTAATTCTGTCGGCACTGACGACAAGAAGCTCCCGACCCAGCAATTTGTCGAACAGATGAAAAATGCCATTGGTGGCAATATTGTCGAGCATCATATTTTCGGCGGACGTCTCAAGGTCGGGACAAATGGCGGGCGAACCTTT
>JAJFIJ010000163.1 GCA_021775105.1 Rhodospirillales bacterium
ACGGGTAATCCGGAATCATGGATGTTTCCGTCTCGTGGCAAGGACGGGCATCTGACGCGCGCTCGCTTCGGGCAGTTGATGAAGGAGCTTGCCGTTGCCGCCGGGATAGACCGCCGACGCGTTTCGCCCCACGTGCTGCGCAATTCCTTTGCCAGTCATCTATTGGCGCATGGCGCGGATCTCAGTTCGTTGCAGCAAATGCTGGGCCATGCCGATATCTCAACAACGCAAATCTATACACATGTTCTGGATGAACGCCTGAAAGCACTGGTCAACGACGCCCATCCGCTGGCCGAAACCGAAGACCAGTTGACTTGAATTTCGGTGCAAAACGACCGGTGCGACTGGGTCCATTCACACCGGATCTGCTTTAGAGCGTGTCGTATTTAATTG
Organism: Rhodospirillales bacterium; assembly: GCA_021775105.1. Taxonomy (GTDB): domain Bacteria; phylum Pseudomonadota; class Alphaproteobacteria; order Rhodospirillales; family Casp-alpha2; genus JAJFIJ01. The sequence goes on from JAJFIJ010000163.1 coordinate 394, forward strand.
GTTCCATATCCGACAGCATTGAAGAAGTTTAAGCATTCTTGTTGAGAGAAGAGTTCGCAAACTGCGCCAGCGGCCTTCCATAGGGCCTCATAACTTCTTGCTGCGGCCTTTCGAATGAGAGCCTTTAGTTTGGAGAAGGCCATTTCAATAGGGTTCAGATCGGGGCTGTACGGAGGCAGGAACAAGAACCAGGCACCGATGGATTTCAGCATCTCGGAGGCCTCGGCACTTTTGTGGCTCGACAGGTTGTCGAGGATCACGATGTCTCCCGGCTTCAAGGTCGGCAGCAGTTGGGTTTCCACGTATGTATTGAAGAGCTGACGATTGATCGGGCCGTCGATTACCCACGGAGCGGTCAGCCCGTCGTGGCGCAGGGCGGCGATAAAAGTCTGGGTGTACCAATGACCGAACGGGCTATGATCGATCAACCGCTCGCCAACGGGTGCCCACCCGGTGGTCTTTACCAGCTTGGTATTGAGCGATGTTTCATCAATGAAAACCAGACGTCCCACGGCTTTACTCATAAAGGGTTGGCGATGATTAATCCAAACGTGGCGGGCGCGTGCAACATCAGGCCGGTGTTGCTCGGTGGCGAGTAGTGTTTTTTTTATGGCTCAGCCCAAGGCGGTGAAGCCAATAACCAACCGAGGCCCGGTGAACCGAGATATCGTGGACCTGTTCAAGCTCAAGACGAAGCTCGTCTAACGTCAGATCACCCTGATCCGCAAGGCGGCCCCGGACCCACTCCTCCAGCCCCTTCAGCTTGCCACGCCGCTCCTGGTTGCCCTGAAGCTTCGGAGCAAGGCTGCCCGTCTCGCGGCGCAGCTTGACCATATCGTTCACAAATTTCGGTGAAACACGGAAATGACGCGCCGCCTCACGGTGACTATTGTTCTCATCTACAAACGCAACGACCCGCTCTCGCAACTCAACTGGATGTGGCTTGCCCATCGGTGACCCCCTATATCTGCCTCATAGAGAGTGAATCACAATTCCCACACTTTGGGAATCCTGAATCTGGTCAAATACGATACGCTCTAGAAACTCAACGAGATATCCCGGTGGTTGGACAGGCAAGTGGCGACTTCGCCAGCCTGTTCAGATGTCAGGCGCTCCTGTTGACGCAGACCAATGGTTTCCTTGATATCGGAATCATATTTCTGGAGTCCGCCAAGCACCTTCGCCTTGGCCGCCTGACGCCAAGCAACTTCCTTGGCGAAAATTTTCAGCGCCTTGGTCAGTTCCTTTGCTGCTTTTTCAGGTTTTGGATTGTCGCCCTTCAGTGCACGCCGGGCTTTCGACAGCTTCGATTTAATCGGACTGCTTCCTTTGACGGCGCTCAGTTCTGACGATAGGGCCTTGATCTTTTCCATGGCCTGGGGGGGCGGGTCGCTGGCGATCACGGCTGCCAGCCCCTTGATCTTGTCTTCAAACGTTGCCAATAAATCAGCAGAAGCAATCAGACCCTGTACTTCGACAATGGGCTCATACGCATCGTCAACTGTTCGGCGGTATTTGCGTCTGGCGTTGGACTCCGTTTTTTCAAGGGTGGTGTAGCGTTTACGTGCATCCTCCCAGCCAACCGGAGTTTTGGTCAGAATCTGTTTCTGAAGTTCCTTGAGTTCGGCCAGCTCAGCTTCGACCTCATCAAATTCTGACTTGTCCGCCGCGCCACCGCGTGAAAGACGGCGACTGGTCTTGTTCAGCTCTTTCATTTCCCGAGCTACGGTTGCCAGTTCAACCCGAATGGCCCGCATTTCTTCATGCAGGGGACGGTATTCCGGAATATAGGCAAACAATGCGTTTTCCGCAGTTTTGATCTTGGCGATCATATCAAAAGATTTCTCGGCTGACTGGAACCCTTCGCCCAGCGAGCTTTGGTATTTATCGGGTAATGCGCTGAAATCAAGAGACTTGGCCTTGCTGATGCTGGCCTTCAACTGATCGGATGTCAGCTCATATTGATTAAACAGATAACCTTCGATACAGCGCTGTAATTTCGGATTCTGTGGCGGTGGAGCAGTTTCCGACGTCAGGTATACTTTGTTTGGCAGGTAGTTCACCAGGGGCGGGTACAGGCCGACAATGAGCAATCCCAGCAACTGCAACAGGATAAACGGAACAACGCCGCGATACATTTCAATGGTCTTGACCTGGGGCGGGGCAACGCCGCGCAGATAGAACAGGGCAAAGCCGAAGGGTGGGGTCAGGAATGAGGTCTGCATATTGACGCCGATCATGACGCCCAGCCACACGGCCGTGACGTTGGCCGACGGATCGGCCAGTAGAATCGGAGCAATGATCGGCACCACGACGACCGCGATCTCGATAAAATCGAGGAAGAAGCCGAGCAGGAAAATCACCGACATAACGACGATAAACTTGGTCACGAATCCACCTGGCATTCCGGTCAGGAAGTCGCGTACAAGCTCTTCGCCACCAAATGCGCGGAACGCTGCGGTCAGCATCGCAGCACCCAGCAGGATAATGAAAACCAGAGAAGTCGTCTTCGCCGTCTCGATCATCACACCTTCAAGGGTGTCGTCAATCTTGAAGGCCCGCCAGCCACTCCAGGCGATCGCCACAAGCAACCCGGTCGAGGCGATGCCCGCAAAAATAATACCGTTGATATCGCTCTGGCTCTGGATGTTTTTAACGTTGATGTCATAGATCGACAGGACGACCATTATTGCACCAAGCGAGATGCCGGCCACAATGGCAGGTGTGAACGCGCCTTTGCGACCTTCCATCAATCGGTATCCAGCCATGATCATGGCACCAATGGCGCCGATCGCACCCGCCTGGTTGACGGTGGCGATACCCATAACGATTGATCCCAGAACAGCAAAAATCAGCGTCAGAGGTGGGACAAGAACCAGCAGAACCCGCATCAGGAATTTGGAATCGAATTTGCCTTCATAAGGGGCCGGAGGGGCCATTTTTGGTTTAATGAAGGCGATCACAAGAATGTACAGAATATATAGTCCGACCAGCACGAGGCCCGGCAGAAATGCGCCGAGAAACATGTCGCCGGCACTGGTTGATGTCAGGTCAAATTCGCTTGGCAGGGATAGCTGCCCGGTGCCCTGCTTATAATCGGCGGTACGGATGGAGACGGCCTGATCCGTGGCGTTCGACAATTGATCGGCAAGAATGATCAGGACGATCGAAGGCGGAATGATTTGTCCCAGTGTCCCGGATGCGCTGATTGTTCCGGTCGCCAGCGAATGTGAATAATTGGCCCGCAGCATAACTGGCAGCGAAATCAGGCCCATGGCGATAACCGTGGCACCAACAATCCCCGTGGTTGCTGCCAGCAACGCGCCGACGATAACGACCGAAATGCCAAGTCCGCCCGGAACGGGACCAAACAACTGGGCCATGGTTACCAGCAGGTCTTCGGCAACTTTCGAGCGTTCCAGCATGATGCCCATGAAAATGAACAGTGGAATAGCGATCAGGGTATCGCGCTCAGCTTCCCAGTAAATACCCCGGAAATTGGTGACGCCTGCGTTCAGCCACTGAATGGGATCGCCGTGAGCAAAATAGGCGTCCGTACCGCCACCAAAAATTGCGCCGCTGATTGCTGCCAAGGCGATGGTAAAAATAGCTGACCCCGGAAGCGCAAAGGCGACAGGAAAACCTGAACCCAAGGCCGTCACCATCGTCACAACAAGGATGATAAGAAACAGAATTTCCATGGATTAATCTTCCGCCGGTCTACACGGTTGCGTGTTCGGTTGTGTCAGGGTGATGGCCCGGCTCACGGAGCAAAACGGCCGCACTGCTTAAAAAATAACTCATGAACTGGATTAGCATTGTCACCGCGAAAACCAGTAAGAATCCGGCCAGCAGGTATTTGACATAAAGACCGTACCCCGCTTGTGTGACTTCGTAATTCAGCAATGGCCCGGTAATGACATTGGATTTCCCCCACATCCCCCGGGTGATGACCACCCAGCAAAGTGGCATGCCCAAAACCGCCGACCCAATTGTATTGGTCCAGGCCTTGCCCCGTTCACTAAAGCTGGCGTAAAGGATATCAACGCGCACATGGCCCTCGTGAATCAGGGTATAAGGGCTGGCAAACAGGAAAAGTGCGCCATACCAGAAGCGGACCAGATCAGCCATGAAGGCCTGCTCGTAGGAAAATACAAACCGGGCAATCACGATCTGGATCTCGGCAATAACGATCAGCAGGGCAAGCCAGATAAACCCGACGGAACGGGTTAATGCGGCAATCACCATCGAGACCGCGATCAACGGATAATGAACATAAACGCCTCTGAAGCTCGTTCGACCAAGGTCTTCAATCAATTGAGCGCCAATAAAATAATGGAGGAAGTTTTCGACCCGAAGAAATGAAATTACGGTATCGACAAGGCCGATCAGCAGCACCCCCCAGAAGGCGGTGCGAATAATGAAGGCTGAAATGTCTGAAAGAACATCGGCGTCCTCATGCATGGTCCGGTTCGGGCTTTTCAGGACGTAGGCCACCAGTGCCAAGACTGGCACAATATAAAGAGCCAACTGGGTCCAGCCTTGTGTGCTCTGGCCGCTGTCCAGAGGACCGCTTAGCGGTTCTGCACCAAACCACCCGAGATGTGAATACAACGTCAGGACGCCGGGCCAGTCGTGCCAGAAATTGAGATAATTGCTAAAAACAAATAAAAGCGATAATGCCACCATCGATAGCGCGAATATGCGCAATACGGTCACTGTGGCGAAGTTGGAAATATTTGGAGAGTCGTTTGTCATATTTGGCCAATGATAACATCAAAACCGAATGAAAACATGAAGTTACGCCGAACGATCTAATGAGAAGCGGAGCCCGTTATGGGCTCCGCTTTCATTAAAACTGCGTAACAGACCTGGATTAGAGGCCGAGAACGCGGTTACGTTGTGACAAGAAGGCCTGATCGGAAATCTTCGACCATCCGCCAAGATCAGTACGGGCAGCGCGGAAGCTGTCGTCGATCTTCTTGGCCAGCGGGCTATGTGCTCGCACACCTTCAAAGACTTCTTCAGCGGCTTCACCGAAGGAGTCATAGACATCGTCATTGAATCTCCGCAGTTTGACACCCTGATTCTTGATCAGATCAGTCAAGGCGGAACCACTCTTCATGTTGTATTCGGCCATCATGGTATCGTTTTCCCATGCTGCAGCAGCTTCGATGATTGCCTGATCAACCTTGTCGAGGCTGTCCCACCATTTTTTGTTCATGCCGAATGCAAGCATCGAGCCGGGCTCATGCATGCCAGGATAGTAGTAATACTTGTCGGCTTCATAGAACTTCATGAAGCTGTCATTCCACGGACCAACCCACTCGGTCGCATCAATCGCACCGGAAACAAGGTTTTCGTAAATCTGGCCGCCCGGGATGGAAACCGGAGATGCGCCCAGTTTGGCCATGACGTCGCCGCCAAGACCCGGAATACGCATTTTCAGACCCTTGAGGTCATCTGCGGAATTGATTTCCTTGTTGAACCAGCCGCCCATCTGACAACCGGTGTTACCCGCCATGACACCTTTAAGACCAAACTCGGCACCGAGTTCATCCCACAGGGCCGGACCGCCGCCGAAGCGAATCCAGGCGTTTATTTCCGTGTAGGTGAGGCCAAACGGAACGGCTGTGAAGTAAGCCCAACCCAGATGTTTTC
>JAJFIJ010000164.1 GCA_021775105.1 Rhodospirillales bacterium
GACGATTCCATGGTTGCCCGCAAAATGTGGGGCACAACACGGTCAATGATCCAGAATCTGGTTCAGGGTGTTTCCGAAGGATTCACCAAGGAACTGGAAATCAGTGGCGTTGGTTATCGCGCCCAGGTTCAGGGCAAGGAACTGGTTTTACAACTTGGCTTCAGCCATGACGTGAAACATGCCATTCCGGAAGGTATCGAGATCAAATGTGCGGATCAGACCCACATCTCGGTTTCTGGTACGGATAAACAGAAAGTCGGTCAAACCGCTGCGGAGATCCGCAGCTATCGTCCGCCGGAACCCTATAAGGGTAAAGGTGTTCGGTATGCGGGTGAATACATCATCCGTAAGGAAGGGAAAAAGAAATAGTCATGGCCAATTCAAACAAATTGGTGGCACGTCGTCAACGGCGTACCCGGCTGAAAATTCAGCGCAGCAAGGGCCTGCGGCCCCGTCTGTCCGTGTTCCGTTCTGGCGGACATATATACGCCCAGATCATCGACGATGTGGCCGGACGTACCCTGGTCGCAGCTTCGACTCTGGAGAAAGACCAGCGCAAGGCGCTCAAAAGCGGTTCAACCGTCGAAGCTGCCGCAGTTGTTGGCAAGCTGGTGGCCGAAAGAGCGACTGCGCAGGGGGTCAAGGAAGTTGTCTTTGATCGCGGCAGTTTCAGATATCACGGCCGGGTCAAAGCCCTGGCAGACGCTGCTCGCGAGAGCGGCTTGAGTTTCTAGGAGTACGGTAACGATGGCTGATACAAATTCCCCGCGCGGACAAAAACGCGACCAACGTGGCGGCGGCGGACGCGGTCGTGACCGCCAGGGCGGCGGGCGTGATGATGAGGGCGATGATCTCGTCGACAAGCTCGTTTACATCAACCGCGTCGCCAAAGTTGTAAAAGGCGGACGCCGGTTTTCGTTCTCGGCTCTGGTTGTCGTCGGTGACAGTCGTGGCCGTGTCGGATACGCGACGGGTAAGGCTCGTGAGGTTCCTGAAGCCATCCGCAAGGCTACAGAGCTTGCCAAAAAAGCCATGATCCGCGTTCCTCTGCGTGAGGGCCGCACACTGCATCATGATGTTGAAGGCCGCTTTGGTGCCGGGCATGTTGTTCTTCGCGCGGCCCCTCCGGGTACGGGCATTATTGCCGGTGGTCCGATGCGTGCGGTGTTTGAAACCATGGGTGTTCAGGACGTTGTGACCAAGTCAATTGGAACTTCCAATCCGCACAACATGATCCAGGCAACCTTTGAAGCGCTGACAAACTGCCAATCCCCTCGTGGAGTGGCAGCACGTCGCGGCAAGAAAGTTGGTGAGATTGTTGCCCGGCGCGCCGATCAGTCTGAAGCGGCGCAGGTTTAGGAGTAGGGCATTATGGCGACAGCGAAACAAACAGTTAAGGTTACCCAGACCGGTAGCCCGATTGGCCGGCATAAGTCTCAGCGTGAAACCCTGATCGGACTTGGGCTGAACAAAATGCATCGTACCCGCGAACTGGAAGATACGCCTTCTGTTCGTGGTATGATTAATAAGGTGAAACACCTCGTTCGCGTTGAAGAAGCTGTCTGAAGCTTTTTTTACGATTTAACGATTAGACAGGACATTTCGATATGAGACTTAATGATCTCAGCGACAACAAGGGCGCTACCAAGGACCGCAAACGGGTTGGCCGTGGTATTGGCTCGGGCACGGGTAAAACCTCCGGTTCCGGACACAAAGGGCAGAAGTCACGTAGTGGTGTTTCCCTTCTCGGTTTTGAGGGCGGCCAGATGCCGCTTTATCGCCGGTTGCCGAAGCGCGGGTTCAACAACCCGTTCACCAAGGATTTCGCCGAAATCAACATCAGCAAACTTCAGGCCGCCGTTGACGCTGGTAAAATTGATACCAAACAGCCTGTCACCGGCGACGTTCTTCTGGCCGCCGGACTGGTTTCCAGAAATAAAGATGGCGTGAAACTCCTTGCGAAGGGCGAAATTAGTGCCAAATTGAATGTTGATGTGGCGCGGGCTTCCAAAGCCGCTATTGCAGCGATCGAAAAGGCAGGTGGCAGCGTTAGCGTGCAGATACCTAAACCCCGGCCGGAAGGTAAGGGCCGGGCACGCGATCGGGCTGTTGCTGCCAAATTGGCCGCAGCCGCCGAAAAAGAAGCGGACAAAGAGTAAAGTCGGAATTTCCAGAACTGGCAGTTGACGCTGATCGGGTCTGGAGCAGCAGTAAGAGAACTCAAGAATGGCATCAGCCGCCGAACAACTCGCAGCTAATATGAACTTCGGTGCCTTTGCGAAGGCCACTGAATTGAAGAAACGCATCTGGTTTACATTGGGTGCGTTGATTGTTTATCGGCTGGGAACCTTTATTCCGCTTCCGGGCATTGATCCGGCGGTTTTGGCAGATATTTTCCGCCAGAATCAAGGTGGAATTCTGGGAATGTTCGATATGTTTTCCGGCGGTGCGCTGGGTCGCATGACCATTTTTGCCCTGAATATCATGCCCTACATCTCGGCATCCATCATCATGCAGTTGATGACGGCTGTTTCTCCGCAAATGGAGGCGCTGAAGAAAGAAGGCGAATCCGGGCGCAAGAAGATTAATCAATATACCCGATATCTGACAGTGGTGATCTGTGCCATGCAGGCTTACGGTATCGCTGCAGGCCTTGAAGGCATGACGTCAAGTCAGGGGGCTGCTGTCGCAAATCCCGGCCTGTTCTTCCGTTTCTCCGTTGTTGTGACACTTGTTGGCGGCACGATCTTTTTGATGTGGCTGGGTGAACAGATCACAGCACGTGGCGTTGGTAACGGAATTTCACTGATAATTTTCGCAGGTATTGTTGCCAATCTTCCACAGGCCCTTGCCGGGACTCTTGAGCTGGGCCGTACCGGCGCCCTGTCGACCGGTTTCATCATGTTCCTGCTTTTGATGTCGGTTGGCGTGATCTATTTCATCGTCTTTGTTGAGCGCGCCCAGCGGCGGATTCTGATCCAGTACCCAAAACGTCAACGCGGCAACAAGATGTCAGGTGGTGAGACTTCTCATCTGCCCCTGAAACTGAATACAGCCGGTGTTATTCCGCCGATTTTCGCAAGCTCGATTTTGTTGATGCCAATCACGGTTATCAGCTTTTCGGCAGGGCAGGGACCTGAATGGCTGAGCACTGTCGCTGCTTATCTTGGCCGTGGTCAGCCGGTATATCTGATTGTGTTTATTTCTATGGTCGTCTTTTTTGCATTTTTCTATACGGCAGTTGTTTTCAATCCGGAAGAAACGGCGGACAACCTGAAGAAATATGGCGGATTTATTCCAGGTATCCGTCCGGGTAAAAACACTGCCGCCTATCTGGATCGTGTATTAACAAGATTGACTTGCGTCGGTGCCGGGTATCTGGCGATCATTTGTCTACTGCCCGAATTACTGATTTCCAAATATTCGGTACCCTTTTATTTTGGCGGAACCAGCCTGTTGATCGTCGTTACGGTGACCATGGATACGGTTGCCCAGGTTCAGTCTCATTTGCTGGCCCATCAATATGAAGGTTTGATCAAGAAATCGAAATTGCGGGGCCGTCGATAATGAATGTGATCTTTTTGGGCCCGCCGGGTTGCGGCAAGGGTACCCAGGCCAAACGAATCGAACAGATGAGGGGGCTGGTCCAGCTTTCTACTGGCGATATGTTGCGGCTCGAGATTACTGAAGAAACGGAACTCGGAAATCAGGTCAAGGAAGTCATGAATGCCGGGCAACTGGTATCGGATGACATTATCGTCAAACTGATTTCCAAGCGGATTGACGAGCCGAATTGTCAGAATGGGTTCATTCTGGATGGATTTCCAAGAACACTGGGGCAGGCGGATGCGTTAAGTATCATGCTGAGTGACAAGGGACTGGAAATTTCCCACGTTATTGAGTTCGCTGTTGATGACGAAGCGATGATTTCGCGCATCACGGGACGGCTTACCTGTGATAGCTGCGGAACCGGTTATCACGATGAATACCGCAAACCTCAAAAAGAGGGTGTTTGTGATGTTTGTGGCGGTACCGAATTTTCCCGTCGACCAGATGATAACGAAGAGACAGTACGTGCCAGACTGGTGGCGTACCATGAGCAGACGGCACCGATTATCGCCTATTATGATGATAAAAGTGTCTTGAGAAGTGTAAACGGAATGGCCGATATCGATCAGGTAACGGCCGAACTGAACGAGGTCATCGGGTAGGCGGAAAACGTGTGAAT
>JAJFIJ010000165.1 GCA_021775105.1 Rhodospirillales bacterium
TGCATGACAATCTTGGCGAAGGTGATCGGGTCACTGTCGTACCCCCTGAAAACAATTTCGAACTGGCAACAGATGCCAGCGAACATCTGTTTATTGCCGGCGGCATCGGAATTACCCCGATCCTGTCAATGGGACGATATCTGCAAGACAAGGGAGCCCCGAAGACCCTTCATTATTGCACGAAAAACCCCGATCAAACGGCCTTCAAAAGCGATGTCGAAAACGTTTTTGGCGATGCCCTGACGTTTCATCATGATGGCGGCGACCCGACCAGGGGCATTGACCTCAACGCTGTTCTGGGAACCCGCCCCGAAGGTGCGCATCTCTATATCTGCGGCCCTAAGGGATTGATTGATGCGTCTCGTAAGGCCGCCTCTCACTGGCCGGAGGAGAGTGTTCACTATGAGTTGTTTACCGGTTCTGAAGACGTCGCTCAGGACGGAGACGGGACATTCACGGTGGTTCTGAAAAGAAGCAACAAGACCCTGCAAATTCCGCCCGGCAAAAGCATTCTGGAAGTTGCCCGCGCGGCAGGTGTCGTGGCGGAATCATCCTGCGAATCAGGAATTTGCGGAACCTGCCAGACAGATTTGCTGGGAGGTGCAGCCGATCATCGTGATGAAATCCTGAGTCCTGCAGAACAACAGGCACAAACAACAATGATGATCTGTACATCGCGGGCAAAATCGGGAGAGACCCTGATTCTCGATCTTTAGAAGTCATTGTGTCCGCGACAAATACGGCGTCGCAGATGAACTTATCTGCTCGGGATTTGCGCTAACAGATCAGAATGCTTCAATAAATGCGTTCAATTCGTTGAACCGCCGGGCTTCGGCCTGCGCCCAGTCCTTGATCTGTTCGACTTCTTCATCCGAGAACCCGAATGCCGCGATGGTTTCGAGAAGCACTGTTGATTCATCGATATGCAGGTTGTCGTCAATAAAGGCGACAGTGAACATGCCAAACAGGGTTATCACTCTGGATGCCCGCGTATCGAACGGCCCCGTGTTGGTTGCCCCGAAAATTTCTTCGGCAGGAACATCCATATCGTGACCAAAAGTATCGGCCAGTCCTTCCAGCAGGGCAACTTCCTGAACAGCGACGCGCCCGTCGGCCAGCGCCATTTTGGTTGCCAGCGCCAGAAATGATTTTTTCTGATCCTGATTCAGTCTGCTCAGAAACATGTGTCCCCTCAAACGACATCAAATTATAGCTGATCGCCTGTTTTGGCGGGTTTTCTCTTACCCGTCAATCAAGGATTCGGCCTCGGCTTCCAGTGCACCCCGAGCACTATCGCTGCTGGCGACAAACCGTCTGGCCCAATCGGTCAGTTTTTCGACCATTAGACCGTCCAGCTCGAAGGTTCTGGAAACTTCGCCAAGAACTGTGGATTCGTCCGGATGAATCCGGTTATCCGCATGCGCCAGAACCATCAGTTCGAGAAATGCAATCAGGCGCAACCGGCGGGTCGGAAAAACAGACGCATTGGTGGTTCCGAACACCTCCTCGGCCGGTGCAATAATGTCGTTTCCGAAACTGCCTTTCAGCCTGTTCAGAATAGCGTCTTCTTCAGGTGCAACATCGCCATCGGCCAGAATGACACGGGTAACCAGAGCTAAAAATGAACACTTTTGCCGGGAATCCAGTTCATCTAGAAACATATCGGCCCTCCGGAACAGCGATGTCAAAAATTCAGTCGGCAGCTCGTTCTATTCTCCCGCAGAACTCATTTCAACACCTGCATCTTCAACAATCTCGACATTCGGGTTGTCTTCAAACGGTCGGATATCGTGCTGCGCCAATTCCTCCCAGACACAGGCCAATGCCTGTTCGGCAATTTCTTCCCGCCGCCCGTAATTTTCGATCCAGAATTGAACTTCATATTCAGCAACCCAAACGTTGTATTGCCGCTCGATCCCCTTGAACCGAACCTCACGCTCTGGCGTGTCGAGAATGTTCGGCGCCTTCATCAAACCGGATTCCATAATGTCGGAGGTTTTCATCATCGGGAATCTGGCATCAAGGTAGAGGGGCAGTTCCAAACGAACCGCATCGAAGGAATTAAAGTTATGGATCTGGGCTTCCGACACCTGCCCGTTCGGCAGACTGACGACGTAGCCGTTACGCACCTTAACCCGTGTTGTCCGCCACGTAATGTCGACAACCCGACCTTCATCAACATCACCAATCTGCACCCAGTCACCAACGTTGAAAGGCCGTTCCATATTGATGACGATGCCGGAGAATATGTTGGCGATGTTTGATTGCACGGCCAAACCGACAATCATTGTTATCAAACCACCAGTTGCCAGCAAGCTGGCCAGTTGCTGATCGAATACAAAGGCAATAATACCGCAGGCCGCAAAGCTATAAATAACGACGGAGCCAAACACCCGGATAACATTGGGGATCATGCGCTCTGTATGATCTTCCAGCGGCGTCCACAAAAACCGCTCCAGTGCAATTCCAAAAATCCGTGCAGGGATCAACCACCACAACAATTCATAACTGAGGATAATTATGTCGATATAATATTCAGGAAGGTTCTGGGTGGCAAAATCAAGGGTCAGGTTTCCTGCTGACAGCAACATGGCCGGCCACGACACCAGACGCAGGAACCACGACTGTGCCGCCCAAAACCGGCCGCGCTCGCGGCGGTCCATACCAACGGCAAATACCATACCGACAAGAGCAAAAATGGCGATGTAGATAAAGTATTCTGCCGGGATAAAGTCCCTGATCTTGATTTCACCCTTCTGGACGATAATGCCAAAATCAATTTGCGAGAATTCCGGATCATCAGCGGCAAACCCGACGTAAGACGGATTACCCAATGTGCCTTCCGCAACAATATCCTGCGAAATCCAGGCGCGATCGATAACAAACCCGGAAGAGGCCTTGACCGCACGTGCCTTATCGAGCTTGGTCCGCATGGTTTCACCCGGGCCGAGTGCGACCCCCAGAACATCAACAACATATTGCAGATTGTTTTTGTTGAGTTTGTTGTGCGAGAAGGCAACGCCTACAAGATGGTCTCCATAAACCCGGTAGGTGTCAGAGAAACCATACCTGAACTGGCCTTTCACCCGATATAACCGGTAGGTCATGTCGCCGACCTTCTGCTCATCTATCGGGTTTTCCAGCGCTATTGGTTCAACCGCATTTATGAATTTCAGATCCTGCGGCTCAAAGTTGCCGCGGTAACGGAACCAGATCTTGAAATCCATCTGGAAATGGTTTTCGGCACGATTGAATTCTGAAACTTCAATGACTTCCAGCCCCGTATAAACGACATTGGTTTTGTACATGAAGCGATCATTGACATAGAGAACGCGCCCGCGTTTCAGTTCTTCGATCAAATTCCGGTTGCCGCCCGGCTTGATCGGCTGCAACTGGGTCAGGGCGGATACAATATCCGAACCGCTGTATATACCAATGAAGGCGGGTTTCTGGGCTTCCCCTTCGCGACTGAAGAAGGTGTTACCACTGACACCCTGTATCGCGTCTTCGGTGCGCAACCGCCCGGCCAGATCAAGCTTGATGCCTTCACGGGTCGCCACCAGATTTCCGGCAGCTTCTTCGTCCTGACTAACGGTTTGCAAACCCTGCACCAGCATATGCGCTGTGTCATAGGCATAGGCCGCAACCCAGTCCGGTGATTCGCCGTATTTTTCGATATACCGGTTTTTGAAATTTTGCGCCGTTTCATTGGCGGTATCGAACAGCAATGGTGCGGTCACCAGCATCCGGTTGGTGTAACGGCCAAAGTCGTCACTTTGCCCCGGCAACTCCCTGATGGTGTCAAAAAAGGCCTGGGTCGACAGGTAGTTGGGTCCAATCACCACATTGCGGATACCTGCATCCCGGATCAGCTTGATCATTCTGGCACCGTCAACTTCGTTCATTGCCAGAAACAGGGCGCCAGCGTCCTTATAACCCTTCAGTTCCTCGACAATTTTCTGCATCTGGCGAACAACGGAATCGCTTGAATCATATTCCCAAGTGTAGCGAACCTTGGTGCCAAACCTGAGATAAGTATCGCGAAAATTATTCCCCAGCGTTTCGCCAAACCGTTTCTTGTCGACAACCATGGAAACCAGTTTGTGGCCCAGCACATTGCGCGCATAGTTGGCGAGGAAGCGGGCCTGATGGGTGTCGCTGAACAGCGAACTGAAAACCCAGTCGTTTTCCTTGATCACCTGTGGATCTACAGACGCCGGAACAATCAGCTGAATTCCCTTTTCGTCATAGACCTTGCCAGCCGCCCGGACAGTATCCGTCGTCCAGTGACCAATAACAGCTTGCGCCTTGCTGCCAGCAATTTCTGCCGCCAGTTTAGCCGCTTCGACCGGATCATTTTTGTCATCATAAATATCGGCTTTGAGGAAGGTTCCGCCGATTCCATCCGAGCCATTGACGACATCGAAATAAAGCTCGACACCCTGCTTCATGGATTTACCGATTCTCGCCGATTCTCCGCTCATCGGTCCGACGACGGCAAAGCGAATCGCATCATCATCATCGCGTGTCAGGACGGTGATATTGGTGATGATCGAAAACAGCAATCCGATGAATGCTATCACCCCGATGATGACTGCAAACATCTGGCGTTTTGTCAGATGGGCTAATTTGTCAAACACAGTCCCGTTTCCCGTCCCTCAAATTTCCGGTTTATTGTTTTTTCCATTCTAGCAGAAAACTTTACGTAACCACGAACGATATTGTTTCTGTTGTCTGGTCACCGTTATCGTCGGTAATTGTCACAACGAAGCTATCATCTGTCCCGTCGTTGCCATTATTGGCATAGGTATAGGTGTTGCCCGAGAACGTCAGGCTTCCTGTACCGGCACCGCCCGCCAGTGCAGACGCTTCATAACTTAGCCCGTCACCATCTCCATCTTCACCGAGGATCATACCTTTATAGGATTCCCCCTGCGCGACGGCAACGGTCGTCAGATTCTTGTAACTGGCCCCGTTAGCGATAGCACCGTCGTGATCATTGCCCGTTTCGTCTTCGACAATTACCCCCGAAGCCTCATCAAAACTCCAGTAGCCCTGCAAATTGGCTTCATCGCCATTCATTTGACGATCCATGTCCGCTTTGATTTCTGCCTCACTGCGCGTCTTGTCCCAGTACCGGACTTCGTTCATTTCGCCGGTAAAGGCACCTGCCGTATTGGCTGCAACATAACCAATCTTGAACGTGTCATTAGCAATATCTGCGTTCATCGCTACATTCAGGACTCCGGTGCCAGCATCGACAGTGCCGCCTGAACCGCCTGTAACAGAAGTGAATTTCTCAACGGCACCGTCCAGATAGAGACGTGCTGCGTTGGCGGTTGCGTCATAAGTTAACGATACATGGTGCCACGCCCCGTCGTTGACGGTCGACGTCGCTTCTGCCTGCACTTGACCAAACGAGTCGAACTTGAACTTACCCCCACTCAAAAACAGCTCTTTTCCGTCATTGACCCAATTTTGAATGCCAGCTGCGGACTTGCCAAAAATTGTCGTATCGGCATCCGTCGTCTTGAACCACGCCTCAAAAGTCCAGTCTGTGTCGCCAAGATTAAGGTCAGCAGCACCTTGTGAGACCTCGACATAATCGTCCGTACCATCGAATTTAAGGGCATAGTCCGTTGTTGTCGTCGGGTCCTGACCAACCTTCACCGAAACCGTCTCATCATCAACGCCCGACGTCGCCCCGCTGGCGCGCAATGTGAAGCTGTCGGTGCCCTGATAATCCGCATTCGGTGTATAGGTCCATTCGCCGGTCGCGCTGTCGATATCGAGATTGCCGTTCTGCGGGCTGCCGATGGTGGTATAGGTCGCTGTGCCGGTAATATCCGCAGATGTCATCTTACCGGACGCCGCTGTATCTTCTGCAATATTGATCGTACTGCCCTCAATAGTCGGGGCGTTGGAAACCCAGGTGGCACCGGTAATCGTACTGTCATTTCCACCTGCAGACGAATCCTTAATCGTTGTTCCGGTTCCCTCATCCATCTTCCAGTACCCGGCAAGCCCGGTCTCGCCGCCGCCCAGCGACTTGGTCATGTAATCGTTGACTTGCGCTGTGGTCAGTTCCGTCGACCAGACGCTGGCCTCAGCCATTTCGCCGGTGAACGGCTGATTGGTCGGAGTAAGAAAATTTCCGCCAAAAGTGACCTTTTTTGTGGTGCCTGTATTAATCGTCGTAGCCGTGCCGGTAATAACTGATGTAATACCCGTCAGCAATTCACCATCCTGATACATTTTCACGTTCTTCAAATCGGTGGTGGAGGCCGGTATCACGAGCGCGTAATGATGCCACTGTCCGTCGATAGGATTTACCGCCGGCTGGAAGCTGATAGCCCCTGCGCCAGTATTCAAAACGACTCCTTCAGTAGCGCTTCCAATTCCGCCGATGCCGAAATGGATCAGACCTCCGGAAGAGAATTCTCCCCAACCCGCCAGTGCCATTTGAGCGTCGGTGGAGGTTTTGGCCCACAACATGACCGACTTGGCACCGGTGCCGCTCGGGCCTTGCAGGGTTGTCACGACATAATCACCGGAGCCATCAAAACTGAGGGCATTGCCGAGATGATTGACGAACTGGGCATCGCCACTGCCGGAATCGACGATAGTTGCGCCATTGTTGAGCGTTCCGTTTTCCTGGGTTCCATCACTGTCGCGGACCGTCGTGCCCGAAACGTCATCAAACGTATACTGTCCCTCAAGATTAGCCGTGTCGTAGTCGTAGGACTTCGTCATGCCTTCACGGATTTCAGCTTGCGTCCGGGTGTCGCTCCAGACCCGCACATTGTCCATCTGACCATCAAACGGAAAGCCGCCGTTGTCCGTCCCGGCGGAGAACAACTGCGCTGTACCGGTATTCAGCGAGAACCCGGCGATGGCCTGACTGGCGACTTCGGCACCATCAAGATAAACCTTGGCCGTCGAGTTATCATAGGTCATTGCGATGTGGTGCCAGACGCCTGTCTCGGTAACGCCGGCTGCTGATGTAGCTACACCACCGCTGCTTGCGTCATCATTGGCAAAGAACAGGAGCGCTCCATTTGAGAGCTTCGACATGACAAAACGCGGATTATTGCCGCTAGATGTCGCCAGGCCCATGAAGTTTTCCTGCACGCCCGCCCGGTCAAATTTGACCCAGGATTCAAGCGTCACCGCATTGGTTACAGTGCTGTCGGCGAGGGTAGCGGTCATATCGTCGCGGGTGGCCGCACCGTTGCCGTCTGTAATGTTCAGGACATTTCCGGTCGGCCCGCTGACCTTGCCGGACTCCGTCTGCAACGGCGCTGTCTGATCGGCTTCAACCGTGGCCCCGCCCGTGCGCGTGCCGTCAAGCGCCGCTGTGCCCTGGGTATTGTCGATTGACCCGGTGCTTCCGGCGGCATCCGAATCGAAGGAATAGCTGGCGACCAGATTGGACGGCGCGTCTGAGATTTTCTGGTTCATGAATTCGTTGAGTTCAGAAGCCGTGCGTGCATCGTTCCAGAAGCGGAGCTCGTCGATTTGACCGTTGAAAGGATTCCCGCCACCAATGGAACGGCCGATATTGGCGAGCCCCGTCGCAATCGCCGGCGACATCGCCTGGCTGGCACCAGACGCTACGCCATCCACATAAAGCTGCATGGTGCCCGACGTGTTGGTAACGGCGACATGGTGCCATTCGCCATCGGCGACGCTACCACCGGTCGGACCGAAGACAAAGGCTTGGCCGTAGCGCAGGTTCCCGGAAGTTGGATCAACATAAAGATACCCGGCATCGTTAAGCGCTGCCCCAGCCCCAAAACTGAAGATGTCCTGCCGCGCCCCGGTGTAGGATGTTTTGATCCAGGTCTCGATGGTGAAATCAGAGGAACCGGTGGCGAAAGCCGCATTGGTGCCGAGATCGACGTAGTCGTTGGTTCCATCGAGCGCCAGCACCTGGGTCGGCGTGCCGGGGCCGTTGATGACGCCATCATTGTTGTTGGCCGTCGAATCCTGAACAACGCTGCCTGTCGCTTCATCAAACCGATAATTGGCGACCAGCCCGGTCGACGAAGAGTCTATCAGTTCATTATAATTATCGCCGATTTCCTGCGCCGTGCGGACGTCGTTCCAGAACCGCACCTCATCCATCATGCCCTTGAAGTTGGTAAAGGCCGTGCCCGAAGCTGCCGATTCTCCGCCGATCTGGATATCCTGCGCGTTAACGGATGCTGATTCGCCGGCAATCGAGACGGTCGTCCCGTCGGCCGCCCCGTTGACATAAAGCGTCGCATTGCCGTCGCGATCAAAGGTCGCGGCGACATGGTACCAGGTATCCGCCGACAACGTGGTCGACCCGGCATGGCTTATCGTCGTGCCGTTGGCGCCATCGCTCAAACCGATCTGCAGCTTGTTCGAAGAATTGACGGCCAGCAGATAACCGAGGAAATTATTATCCCCGCGGTTATCGATGATCGCCTGATTGACACCGGTCTGATCGAGATTGATCCAGCCTTCGACGCTGAAATCGCCGGTGCCGAAATTCAGGCTGGTTGATGGGGTCACAACGACCGTGTCATTGATCCCGTCGAATTGGATCGCCCCGCCGTGCACGGCGTTTTCCGCATCGGCCGTTATGGTGACGGTGACGGTTTCCGTATCGACTCCGGAAGTGGCGCCGGTGGCGCGGACGTTGAAACTGACCGAACCGGCATAATTCTCCGGCGGCGTGTAGGTCCATTGACCGGATGACGAGTCGATGCTGACGCTACCCTGGACCGGGTTCGAGGTAATCGAATAGGTCGCCGTACCCTGCACGTCACTGTTGGTCATGGTGCCGGTGGCGGTTTCGCCTTCGTTTATCGTCAGCGTATTGCCGAATACGTTCGGTGCAACAGTGACGATGGTCGGGCTGCCGCTGGTGGTGCCGTTGCTGGCGGTGCCAGCTTCATCTGCAAGCGTGGTTCCCGTCAGTTCATCCATCACGTAGTTAACGACCAGATCACCGCCCTCGTTGCCGGTCAGGGTCTGATTATAATTTTGCTCAACCTCGGCTCCCGTGCGTGCCGTGTTCCAGACCCGGAAATCACTCAATTGCGCGTCGAGGAAACGGACACCACCGTTAAACGATCCGATCTGCGCATCGTCCAGGGTAACCGCGCTTTCCGAGCCATATAAGATGGTTTCCGTCAAATCACCGTTCAGATAAAGCTGAACCCGGTTGGATGAGACATCCCGAACCACACTGATGTGGAGCCAGTCGCCGATATTGGAGGCGAAATCGTGGCTGAACGTTACGGGATTGCCGAACTCGCCCCAGCTAAGTTGCTTGACACCGGATACGCTTTGAAACTGAAGATGCAGATCACCCGCCGTGCTGGACACCGCATTGCCAAGTAGCATATCAAAATCACCGTCAGCGGGCAGGGTATCAAGATTGATCCAGGTTTCGATCGTTATGTCCTGGAAGCTGACCCCCAAATTCGGAACGGTGACATAATCGTTGGTGCCGTCCAGATTGAGTGCCTTGGTCGGCAGATGAAGAATTTCCGGGCCGGAATTAACGGGGGTATCTTTGGTGGCCGTTATCACCGCGTTGCCGGCGCCTGTGCCGTTCAGCGTTGTCGCCGAACCCGACACATCCTGTACCGTCGGCGTCGCCCCGGCGTCATCATCATCAAACGTATAATAAGCGAGCAGGTTGGATGACCCGGCATCGACACCCTTGTGCATGGCCCCCTGAATTTCCGCCTGCGTGCGGGCATCCGACCAGACGCGGACCTCGTCAATGGTACCATTGAAACCCTGCTGGGTGCCGTCGTAGGAGCCGATAAACAGGTTCTTGGTATCGAGAACCGGTGTTCCGGTAACATTCGCTGACTGGACGAGGTTGCCGTCCACATAAAGTTTCAGCGTGCTGCCGTCGTAAACTCCAGCGGCGTGGTGCCATAGTCCGTCGTTATAGATACCGGTCGAGGTCACTGTCGATGTGCTGAGACTGTTGGAGACAACATTGACCTTGCCTTCCTTCAGATACAGAGAATACTGATTGCCGCCCGTGGATTGTGCTTTCGAGACAATGCGCCCGATATCATTATCGGTAGCCCCCCCGTGTGCGGTCGTCTGGAACCATCCCTCAATCGTCCAGTTGGCGACGTTCAGGGAGCTGTCATGGGCAATCTGGACATAATCCCCGGTGCCATCCAGAGTCAGCACCCGTCCATTGGTCGATGTGGCATGACGGTTGTTGCCGGAATAATCGGTGACCTGATCGGACCCGTCGTCATCAAAACGGTAATAAGCCTGAAGGTTGGCTTCCGACCCGGTCAGCTGCTGATCAAGATTTTCGCGGAGTTCTTCTGGTGTCCGGACATCATTCCAGATACGCACCTCGTCGATCATGCCGTCAAAGTCGACGCCCTGGGTGAACCCTGCTGAGGCCAACGGGTTGCCGCCGATCTCCAGTTTCGCCAATTGTGAGCTGTTGTTCAGATCAATCGATGCCGTGCCCTGAGCTTTCAAATCGCCATCGATAAAGAGCTTTACCGTGGTACCATCATAAGTCATTGCCATGTGATACCAGGTATCCGCAACCGCAGTGACGCCACTTTCAAGATGACCAGTGAGACCGGTTGCAGCTACCCGCAGTGTATTGTCACCGTTCTTGAAAATATTGAAAACGTGATTGTTGGTGGCACCAAACAGATTAAGGAAATTGTGCTGTTGCCCGCTGGTCAGGTCATTGAACTGAACCATCGCCTCGATAGTCACCTGATTGGTAAACGTGCTTGTCCCGAGGTCCGCTGTCAGGCGATCCATGTTCCCGTTGCTGGCCACGCCTGTATTGGCCGGTGTGCGGCTGAACTGGGCAACGCCGCCCGATACATTCACCGAATCCTGTGCCCTGTTGGCGACGGTCACGTTAATGGTTTCCGATCCACCCCCGGCGGCCAGCAGGGTAAAGCTGTCGCTGCCGACGTAATCAGCGTTCGGGGTATAGACCCATGTGCCGTCCGAGCCGATTGTCGCTGATCCATTGGTTGCGTTTGTCGTCACCGAGAACGATGTCGCGTTGGCCTCAAACACTCCCGACGCCGAACTGTTTTCGACCACCGAAACAGAGGTGCCGTAAATTTCCGGCGCATCAATCCAGTTAGCCGTGCCGGTCACGGTTTTTCCGGTCACAAGTCCGGTGCTGTCGGTCAGGGCCGTGCCCTCACCTTCGTTGAACTTGTAATTGAGAACCAGATTGCCGCCCTGGTTACCGGTCAGTTCCTGATTGTAATTGTCGGCGATTTCAGCATCCGTGCGCGCGGTTTTCCAGATACGGAGGTCGCTCATCTTGCCGTTCAGCTTGTTGGTGCCGATTGACCCGCCTGCGCCATTGGCTCCGATAATCAGTTCTGCACTGGTGCCGCCATCGGGGTCCGCCGTTGTATAGGTATTGCTGGAGAACAACTGCCCGTTCACATAAATCTTGATCAGATTGGAAGAAACGTTACGGGTTGCCGCGATATGATACCACTGATTCGCGACAAGACCGGTCGTTGCAATAATTGACGTCGAGTTGCTGCCACTTGAAAACTCATGAGCATATTCAAGGTTGCCACTTGAATTCAGGCTCAATTGGTAAAGAACATTGTCGGCCTGCGCGTCATTGGGGTGGGCGAAATCAAACAATCCCTGCGTTCCGGTTATGGCATCAAATTTGACCCAGGTTTCCATGGTCATATCGCCGGCAATCGCCAATTCATTTCCGCCACCGCGTCCGGCATTAATGAAGGTGGTCGAACCATCAAAATCGAGAGAGCCGTCCTGACCTGTCACCAATAGTATACTGTCTTCCTGCGTGACTGCGGCATTCCCGTTAAGTGTACCGTTATCGGCGGCAGCGGCGGTGGATGCTTTATCTTCCACAGTCGTCCCGGAGTCGCCATCAAAATCAAAAAACTTGTTCAGGTTTGATTCATCGCCATTTAACGACGAACTCATATTGGCCTGAATTTCCGCCTCTGAACGTACGTCCGACCAGAACCGTACGTCATCGATTTGACCGTTGAAATATCGCGGCGCATCGTCAGCAAGCCGTCCAATCGTCAGTAAACTATTCGCTGGATCGGCCGGAATATTATAAGTTGCCGACGTTGTCCCGCTGCCAGTACCCGAGGAAAAAGTATCGAGGACACCATCCACATAAAGCCTGACGACATCGTTCGCGCCATTTTCCGTGATGGTCACGGCGACATGGTGCCAATTGCCATCATTGACAGTTTTCGTACCGATGCTGGTGCCAATCGGATGAACACTGAACAACAGGTTTCCACCCGAACCGATAAGAAGGTGCTTGGCATCGTTCACCAGATTTCCAGCTGGATTCATGGCAAATATAGCTTGTTCACTGTTACTGGTGGTCTTGACCCAGACTTCAAACGACATGCTGGTCGCGAAATCGACGGCTGACGGATTACCAATCTGCAGGTAGTCGCCCGTTCCATCCAACGTCAGCGTGCTGGCCCTGTCGACCAGCGCACCGTTCTGCGTTGTACCCGCGCTGTCGGTGATCGTCGTTCCCTGCGGATCATCATCAAAGTGATAATTCAGCACCAGATCGTCTTCGTTGGTGGTGATCTGCCGGTTATAATTATCGCGGATTTCATCCGCCGTCCGCGCATCGCTCCAGACCCGGACTTCGTCGAGGCCGCCCTGGAAGAAATCGTCCTGCGAAAAATTGCTGCGACCGAGATAATTGGACGTCAGGGCAACGCCACTGCCCGCGCTTATGCTCGAATCACTCAGGCTTTGTTCTATGCCGTTGAAATAGATGGCACCCGTGCCGTCGCCGTTATTCACCGCAGCCACATGGACCCATTCGTTCAGTGGAAGCTGCGACGTTGTGACGATCGAGTTGCCGGTCGTCCCGACATAATTACCCAAATCAATAGTGCCGTTCTTTGCATTGAACCCGAGAAAGATATTGTCGTCCGCCCCGACTCCCTGCGCCAGTTCAACGAACCGTGCGTAGCCAACGGAGTTGGAAAAATACCGGGACGCATTGACCCAGGTTTCAATGGTATAGGCCCCTGTTAACCCCGGAACATCGGCGATATCCACAAAATCATTGACACCGTCAAACTGTAATGAACTGCCGTGGACATTGACCAGATCATCATTACGGACCGTCACCGTAATCACTTCATCATCATTGCGGGTGTCATCCGTCGCGCGAAGCGTGAAGGTATCGGTGCCGATAAATGTCGTCGACGGATCATAAATCCACGCGCCGGAGGACTGATCGATGGTCACCTTGCCGCCATTACCTGTGGTGAAGGTCGCCTGCTGTGCCAACGCGCCATCGAGTACATAAAATTTCGTCGATGTTCCGGGGATGTCATTCGACGTCATTGTGCCGGACACATTCTGGTCTTTCACCGTCGTCACTTCCGAACGGAAGGTGGCGAAAGACGTATCGACCAGTGTTGGGTCGTTGCTTTGGCCCGATGTTGTTGACGACCCTAGTGTACCGTTCTGCTGGGTCCCGGCCGTATCTTCAATCTGTCCACTGCTGATCTTGTCCATGGTATAATTGGCAAGCAGCCCCGTCTGGTTGCCATCCAGACTGTTGTCGGCGTTGGCCGATAGCTGTGCCTGACTGCGGACCGTCGACCAGATCCTGACATCACTCATATCGCCCAGGAACAGTTCCTGGGTATTGGTGGATTGTGTGCCAATGCGGGCATTGGTGCCGGTGATATTGGCGGAGAATCCGGCTTTAGTACCCGAAGCGACACCGTCTATGTAAAGCGTGGCCGTTCCACCGGAATAGGTGACGGCGACGTTATGCCAATCGCCATCAGCGACGCTCTGGCTCGACAAAATCGACAGTCCGCTGTTTCTGACGGCGAAGGCGAGTTTCCCGGTTGTCCGGTCAACGTAGAAAAACGTCTCGCTTTGTCCGCCACCCACGGCATTCCCGGCAGAGAAGATATGCCGGTAATCGGACACATCAGTAAGCTTGATGCGGGCTTCATAAGTAAAGGTTCCGGTTCCCGTCGCGAACGTATTGGAACCGCCGACGTCAATGGAATCGCCGCCATCAAAGCGCAAGGCCTTGCCGGACAATCCGTAAATTGTCGGCGACGTATCGGTCAGGGTCGGGTCATCCGTGCTGTCCGCCGTGGTCGCCCCGAGGGTGCCGTTGTTGGCGGTTCCCGCATTATCCACCACCTGTCCGCCAACGATTTCGTCCATTGTGAAATTAGCCACCAGACCGGTTTGCGTACCGTCCAGGCTTTGGGTGTAATTTTCACTGATTTCAGTCGTCGTGCGTGTTGTCGTCCAGATGCGAACGTCACTCATGTCACCCTTGAAAGGTGTATCCAGTGTGATCCCCTGCCCGATATAACCCGGCCCCGAAGAAATGTTGAGCGCATAACCGGTACCGGTTGCTTCTTCGGCACCATCGACATAGATCTTTGCGTTTCCGGCGCTGTCAACGGTCGCTGCAACGTGATGCCAGTTGCCGTCACCGACCGTCGTAGTTGAGACAATTGCCGATTTACCGGCAGCGCTAAGCGCAAGCTTGCCGGATGAATTAACCGCGAAGAACGTCCCAGCACCGGTCGGTGTGGTAGTCCCCTGAGAAACGATCTGATGCGTCCCGGTGATGTCTGACGTCTTGATCCAGGCCTCATAGGTGAACGAATTGCCAACCGCCAGATCGGTGCCCGTGATGGCCCCCAGATTGATCACATCGCCACCATCGAAGGTCAGCGATTTTCCCAGATTCGGTGTCAGGGACGCACCATTGGTCAACGTGCCATTATTTCCATTCGTCGTCAGGTCACGAACTTCTTTCCCGGCTGCATCATCATCAAGGCGGTAATAACCAACCAGATTGGCCTCGCTTCCGGAAAGTTGCTGATCGTAATTCTCACGCACCTCTGTTGCCGTCCGTGCATCAGACCAGATACGAACGTCATCGAGCTGTCCGTCGAAGAACTGCTGGGTGCCATCATATGACCCGAAATATACGTCCTTGGAGTCGAGCGTCGGCGTACCGGTCACGCTGGCGGTTTTGAGCAAATTGCCGTCGACATAAAGATTCAGCGTGCTGCCGTCGTAGGAACCGGAAACATGATGCCAGCCACCATCATTGTAGGTAGCGTCCGTGGTCAAGGTCGTCGCGGGCGTTGTTCCGTTGGTGACAAAACTGAGTTTTCCCTGCAACATATAAATCGAGTACTGGTTTCCGCCAGTGCCTTGCGCCTTCGAAACAAGCCGCCCGATATTGCCATCACCCGCCGCCGTGTGACCCGAGGTCTGGAACCATGTCTCGATCGTCCAGTTGGTCGGGTTAAGCGTCGTATCGTTGGCAACTTTTACATAATCGTTTGCACCATCCAGATTTAGTGTCCCACCACTAACATTGGTCGACGCCGTATCTTCCCGGTTGACCGTAACCGTGATCGCCTCGTCACGGGTGACGCCATCAAAACCGGTGGCGCGAAGGGTGAAGGTGTCGGAGCCGTGGAAGTTGGCTGTCGGCGTGTAGGTCCATTCACCGGTTGATGTGTTGATTGTCGCCGTCCCGTTCGATGCGGCGGTCTGAACACCAAAGCTTGATGCAACCGCGTCATAGACACCGCCGGTCATCTCGTTTTCCTGTATCACCAGAGCGTTGCCGAAGATATCGGGGGTCGTTTCGCGAACAGTGCCATTGGTGATCGTCGCATTATTTGACCCGACTCTGTTGACGGCAACTGTCGATGTCGTATCTGCATCATCGAAAGTATAATACGCTGTCAGGCCGGTTTCATTACCAACCAGCGGCTCGTTGAAACCCTCGGCGATCTGCTCATCAGTGCGCGCCGTACTCCATAGCCGAAAATCACCAATCTGGCCGTTAAAATCAGCATCTGCCGAAAACATTGAACGACCAATATAGGCTGTGGTTGTAGCAATTGTACTTGGGTTGAGGATGTTACTGTCCGTATCCAGAAGACTGGCAGAGGCCACCAGATCGCCATTGAGGTACAGCTTTCCAATATTGTTGGTCCCATCCAGAACAACGGAGGCCTGATACCATTGACCGACGGTTAGTGCCGGTCCTTCCAATGCGATCGCTTTGGTGTTGCCGTTGGTCGAAATGTTGAAAAGCAGCTTGCCACTGCCACCCTTCGGCGACAGAAACATATAATCGTTGGGACCGCTCGCCCTACCCTCTCCAAAATCAAATAATCGCTGCCAGTTGTTGCCGCCGTCCCAGTTGAAAGTTGACTCAATAGTCATGCTGGGGGAACTGGTGATGGCGGATGGAATCTCTACATAGTCGCCTGTGCCATCAAGATTGAGCGCGTTTTCGGGTATATCGAAAACACTGGCCCCGTTGGTCAGGGTGCCATCATTGTTGTTCGACGTGCTGTCCTGAACCTTGGTCGCGTCGGTTTGATCATCGAATTTGTAATAGGCCTTGAGCCCGGTTTCCGTACCGGCCAGTTGCTGGTCATAGGCCAACTCGATTTCGGTCGCGGACCGGGTTGTGTTCCAGATGCGCACATCGTCGAGCTGGCCGTTCATCGTCGACGTATCACCCGTCGTCCGTTTGCCCAGCAACCACGTCGGATCAGAGTTGGTAATGTTGAAATTACCCGTTGTCGTTTTCGTATCTACCTGTTCGCCGTCAACAAACATTTTAAGAAGTGTCTGATTGGCATTGTTCGGGTCAACTTCCCATGTCACGGCGACATGATGTGATGACCCGGCTGCAAAATTGTTGGCATCAAGATAGTTCAGGAACACATCGCCGTTCTGCGCTTCCTGACCATAGCGGAAATGAAGTCCGGCGTTCGTTTGAAGATTGAGATACATCGTATCATTAACATTGGTATCTTTTCCGGTGCCGATAATACTCTCGAACGTAACGTTCCAGGTTTCCTTGGTGATCCAGGTCTCTATTGTTCCGGCCCGGCCAATATCGAGGCTGTTATTTATGTTGGCGAGTGCGACATGATCATTGGTCCCATCCAGTTGCAACCCGCCGTCATGCACGTTGACCTTGCTGCGACCTGAAACCGTAACACTGACGGTTTCGGTTTCTGCACTGCCCGTGCCGCCCGTCGCCGTCAGGGTAAAACTGTCCGTGCCGATGTATCCGGCGGTTGGCGTATAGGACCACTCACCGGTATCGGCATCAATTGTCACTGTGCCGTTGGTGCCGTCGGTTTTGCTGAACGTCAGGGTCCCGGATATATCATTGGCCAGCATAATGCCCTTGGTCGCCACACCACCGACGGCATCGATGGCATTTCCAAGGACAGATGGCCCTTCGATGGGGGCGGTTGAGTTGACCTTGGCAGCACCCGTGATGGTGCCGTTATGCGCGCTGGCGGAAAGATCGGTGACCGCCGTTGTTGAGGGGTCATCGAAATTATAGTGGCCGATCAGGTTGTCTGTGCTGCCCGAAAGATCACCCTGATAATTGGCCTTGATCTCATCAGCCGATCTGGCGTCGGAGAACACCCGGATATCGGCGATCTCGCCACTCCAGCTTTGCGTCGGGTTAAACGCAGATGCGCCGATGAATGCATTTCCGCCAGCGACATTGGCCGCAATGGTTCCACTACCGTCAGATTCACCATCTATATATAATGTTACGGTATTGCCGGTCCTGACAGCGGCGACATAATGCCAGGCGTTGTCGGCAATCGTTGCCGTGCTTTGAACATTGTTGCTGCCGTTATCGCCCAGTTGCAGCTTGCCAGACGGATTAACGACAAAGAACGTCGCCTGATTACCTGACGTAATATCGCCCGTCGAGAAGATGACAGCGTTCTTTCCAACCGGCGCAGTAGAGATCTTGACCCAACCTTCGTAGGTAAATTCGCCTGTGCCTGTCGCCATCGTTCCTGACGCGCCCAGATTAACCGCATCATCAACGCCATCAAAACTCAACGCCTTGCCAGTGAAGGTCGAGATTGATGCACCGTTCGTCAGGGTGCCGTGATGATTATTGCTGGTCTGGTCTTCGGTAGTCGTTCCAACGGCATTATCGTCAAACCGGTAATAGGCGTTGAGATTGGCTTCTGTTCCTGCCAGTTGCTGATCATAATTGTCGCGAATTTCCTGATCGGTGCGAACGTCGTTCCAGATGCGGACGTCGTCCATTTTGCCGTCGAAGGGTAATTCAAGGGTCCCATCCTTCAACCACCCCCCTATCGTTCCGGTTGCGCTGGTATCATTTGTGACAGACTGCTTCATCGCAACCTTGTCCAGGTTCCCGTCAATATAGAAACGGGTTTCAGTGCTATTGAAACTAACGGCTACATGGTGCCACTCGCCTGTAGAGATGGACCCGTAACTGCCTGACTGTCCACCCGCGATCGCTGTCGATCCCTGGAAATATAATCTCCCTGCCACACCAGTGACCACCGCACCGGATTCATTCATATAGGAGCCGACGGAAAAACCGGCGTATGACCCGGTGCCATCGTTCTGGTTTGCGGTGATCATCTCACCCGTATTGGCGTCGAGGAAAATCCAGGCCTCAATGGTCCCTGAACTCAGGTTATTCAAAGCCGCATTTGGAAGAACGACATAATCGTTCGTGCCATCCAAAACCAGGCCGCTGGCGGATACATCTACTGAGTCATGGGCTTCCGGTTTGACGGTGACAGTGATGGTTTCGGAATCCGTGATGCCGGTGCTGCCATCGCCAACCGAGGTCAGCACGAATGTATCCGTACCGTTGTAATTGAGCGCCGGTGTATAGGTATATTCACCGCTGACCGTATCGACCGTTACCGTGCCACCGTTGGTCGTCGTTGCCGTGACCTTGCCGTCCGTATCCACTGTCCCCGCACCGGTGACAGAGAAGCTGGTGCCGTCATTGGTCAGCGGCAGAACGGGGGCTGTTGGTATGTCAGAAATAAATCCGGTCGAGGCTTCTTCGTAGGTGCCGTTGTGATTGCCGGTCTTGTCGATGGCGGTCGTGCCCGCCCCTTCGTTCAGTTGCCAGTAAGCTTTCAACCCGGCTTCCGTGCCCACAAGTTCCTTGTTGTAGTTGGTGGAAACTTCGGTTGCCGTGCGGACATCGCTCCAGACGCGGACTTCCGCCATCTGCCCATCAAATGCGCTTGCATTCTGGAAGCCACCGGCGACACTGTCCTGATCATTGGCCAGATAGACGGTCCCGGTCGCGTCAATTGCTGTTGTTGATCCCGTTTTCGTTCCCGCCGAAACGCCATCGAGGTAAAGATTGACGGCACCGGTCGCGCTGTCCCATGTCGCGGAAACATGTGTCCATTCGCCGATCTGCACCTTGGCATCCGGGAAAGAATTGATGCTTCCGTTCGTATATACGTTCAGCGAACCGTCGGACCCGGTCGAGATCAGAACTTCATTTGCGGAACCCGTTACCGCGTAGGAGAACAGTTCACCCCCCAGGGCATCCGGATTGACCCACATCTCGACGCTGATTGCCGTTGTCGGGAAATCGGTAAAATCGGCGCGCATGGCGGTCGCAACCCCGTCAACACCGGGGTTGGCAATATCCAGAACCGATTGAACGATATCATTGGTCGCGATTTTTCCGGTTACACTCTCATTTTCCTGAACGGTCAGTTTGATGCCAAAAATCTCCGGTCCCGTATCGACGTAGGTCGGCGTTCCCTTGAGAGTTCCGTCATTGGCACCCGCCGTATCGGTAACAGTCTGGCCCTGCCCGTCCTCGAATTTGTAATTGAGGACAAGTCCGCCGCCCTGATCGCCGGTCAGCTGTTGGTTGAAATTGTCGGCGACTTCCTGATCCGTGCGCGCCGTGTTCCAAATGCGCACATCGGCCATCTCACCATCAACATAATCTGATGGCCCGGAAATATTGCGCCCGATATTAAGAACATCACTGGACCCGCCATCGGGATCGTTCGTGTAGCTCTTAGCATCAATCACCTGACCATCGACAAACAGCTTGACCGTCTTCGCTGATGCGTCACGGACGGCAGAAATATGATACCACTGCCCTGCGATCAGGTTTGTATCAAAAACCAGAGCGGTGTCGGTCCCGCTGCCATTTTCATGGAAATACTGGATATCGCCGTTGGCCAGAACCTGAACACTGTAGAAGTAATTCGTTGCTGACGATTCACCGCTGGCAGCGAAATTAATCAGCGTCTGTTCACTCAAAGTATCCAGTTTGACCCAAGTCTCGAGCGTCAGGTCGCCGGTAATCGCCAGCTCATTATTGGTCCCACGCCCGCCGTCAATGTAATCGGTCGAACCGTTAAACTGGATCGCCGTTTCCGGCAGATTGATGATTTTCGCGCCGGTGATAAGCGTGCCGTCCGCCGCATTCCCCAGCGCACCGAGGTTCTGGACCTTTGCGGGTTCCGACTGGTCATCGAAACGGAAATAGACCTGTAGACCCGCTTCCGACCCGGTCAGTTGCTGGTCATAATTATCGCGGACTTCTTCCGCCGTGCGGGCATCGTTCCAGATGCGCACGTCGTCGAGCAGGCCGTGGTATACGGACGCGCCGAGAATGGAATCGCCAAGGAAAAGGGTTCCGGTTCCCGAATAATCTGCGCTCGCCGTGTCCTGCGCGACCAGGTCACCGTTTTTGTAAATGCTCCTGAGATTTGTCGTTGCGTTATAAGTGGCCGACCAGTGAATCCATTCGCCAACCCCTGTCGTGTCGTTGGTGAAATTCAGGGCATTGCCAAAAAAATCGAAAGTAAATGTCGTATTGGGTTCGCCGCCGCCGCGCCAGCCCATATGAAGACCCTGATTGTTAGTGCTGATGCCTTGACCAACAGCGATATCGAACCCAGTGTCACTGGCGCGTTGCGACCAGAATTCAATGGAGAAGGACGAATTCGACAGATCGACCCCGGTTGCGGTAACCCTGTCGTTAATCCCGTCAAACGATCCAATGCCGTCACTGACATCAATCGATTTATGGACGATATCATTGATCGTCACCGTAATCGTTTCGCTGTCGGTGCCGTTGGTTGATCCGACGGCTTTCAGCGTGAAGGTATCAGTGCCGTGGTAGTTGTCCTTCGGCGTATAGAACCAGTCGCCGTCGCTATCGATGGTGACCGTGCCGTTATTGGCCGCCGTCTGCACCGAATAAGTGACGGTGCCTTCAACTTCATTGGCTGCCATATTGCCCGCGGCCGTTTGATCCTGCTGCACCGTGACCTTGGTGCCGTAAACTGTCGGTGCTGTCTCGACCCAGACCGGACTACCGGTCAAGGTCCCGTTAATCGCGCCTGCTTCATCCGGAACCGATGTGCCGGACGCTTCATCAAATGTGTAGTGGCCGAGCAGGTCGGCGTGCTGGCTGGCGTCAATGATTTCGTTGTAGTTGTCGGTGATTTCCTGATCCGTGCGCGCCGTTCCCCAAATCCGAAGCTCACCCATCTGACCATCAAATCGGCTGGGCGCATTGGTCGACCGACCGGCGGCGCCGACCCAGTAACGATCGCCACCTGTCCAGACGTCGCCAAGGCCCGTTTTGGTATTTTCCAAAACTCCGTCAACATAAATTTTTCCGGTGTCTGTGGAAGCGTTGTACGAAATCGCCACATGATACCACTGGCCAGCTACAACAGTCGTTGTGCCATCTATCCATGTGTCAGTATTGCCAAAATTTGAATAATGAGAAATCTTGCCATCGTCGCGAACCAAAATAGCATTCGACAGGCCAGTATCAAAGCCACTCGAAGCTGTTCTTCCAATGATGGTGTTTTTATCAACTGTATCCAGCTGTACCCAGGTTTCAATAGTGTAGCTGGTGGTATCAAAGGCGTTGTTGTCGACAATCGACAGCACATCATCCGTGCCATCAAAATCAAGTGCGCGGCCAAGCGTGTTGACGACCTTGGCGCCGGTAATCGTCGCATCCAGCGTATTGCCGCCGGACCCGAGGTTCTGCACCTTGGTCGCATCGATTTCATCATCAAAGCGGTAGTAGGCAGTCAGTTCCGTCGGGATCGTGCCGTCGATCTGTTTCTGGTAATTTTCGGCGATCTCGCTGGATGTCCGGACATCGGTCCACACACGAACCTCATCAATCTGTCCTTCGGCATAGTTGGACTGCAACCGTTCAATACCAATCTCAAGCTTGTCGGTGACACTGAATCCGGTGTGGTTATTATCTGCGGTTTTCGTAACAGAGGTGTCTTCCACACCATCCACATAGAGCCTGAGCGTTCCAGTTCCCGAGGCATCATAACTATAGGCGAGGTGATGCCATTGCCCGTCGTTGATGGCTTTGCTGGAGGTATAGGTTTTGAATGTCGCTGCATTGGTCGCGTCGGTCGCCACCTCAACCCGCCAGGTGCCATCGCCATTGGACAGAATTTGTGCAACATCACCCGTTGAATCATCCGTTCCCAAATATCCACGATCAGCCTCTGTCTCTCTGGTATTCAGCCATAATTCCATCGAATGACTGCCAAGCGTGATGTTGCCATCGGAGACGACCTTGTCGTTACCGCCATCCAGTTGCAACGCCCCGTCACTCAGCCCCAGCGATTTTTCCGGAACGGAAGTGACGTTAATGGTGATGGTTTCATCATCGGTGCCCGATGATGCGCCCTTGGCACGAAGGGTAAAGGTGACTTGGCCATTGAAATTGTTCTTCGGTGTGAACGTCCAGTATCCGGTATCGGCATCGATATCCAGCGTCCCCGAATTTCCGTTTGTATAGGTCGACTGTTCGGCGCTCGCCCCGTCCAGCACGTAATAGGTCACATCACCTGACAGGGTTTCGTTATAAACCATCTGCCCGTGGGTCGACGCCTCGCCCGCCGAAACAATCAGGTTGCCCTGAACATCGTGGGTCTTGCCGGTCGGGATACCGTCCGTGATCGCCGCCCCGTTGGTCAGGGTGCCGTTGTTGGAGCCAGCTGAATCATTCGCCGTGCCGTCATCAAACGTATAGTGGGCAACCAGGTTGCCGCCCTGTGTGCCGCTGAGAGTTTGTGTGTAATTGGCGGCGATTTCCGCATCCGAACGGGCATCGTTCCATATCCGGATATCATCGAGCTGACCGTCGAAGTACTGGTTGGCCTGACTGGATAAACCACCGATCTGAAGCGCCTCGGTGCCCTGTATAGGATTGGTGGTAACGGCGGTGGTGGTTGTTAGTACGCCATCAACAAAAATTTTCAGCGTATTGGCCGCATTATCGAACACACCGGCAATATGATGCCAGGCCCCGTCGTTGACACTCTCGGAACTTTCAGCGGCAATTCCGCCAGAGGTGGTGCCATCATCAAATCGCACATGCGCCTTGCCGTTGTTAACCGCCAGACTGTAGGACTGCCCGCCGCCGACAGGTTTGATGAGAACCCGCTCGTATGCGCCAGAGGACGTGGTCTTGACCCAGCTTTCCAGAGAGAACGATCCACTTGCACCGAAATTCAACGATGCATCATCTGGCACCGTGACAATGTCATTAACACCATCAACCACCAGCACGCTCTGCCGGGTCTGGCCTTCCGAGGTGTTGACGATGGAACCAAATACATCCGGCGTTTTACCATCAGGAATGCCATCAACCACGGTCGCCCCGTCGGTCAGGGTGCCGTGGTTGGTGCTGGCTGTATCAATCGCAGAGCCGTCATCAAAGGTATAATGGGCCACCAGATTGCCGCCCTGATTGCCGGTCAGGGTCTGCTGATAATTCTGCTGAATTTCGTCCGCCGTCCGCGTGTCATTCCAGATCCGGACATCATCCAGCTGCCCTTTCAGGAAACTGTCGGCAACACCGCGCCGACCCAGCATCAAGTCACTGGTCAATGCGGAAGGCGCGCCAACATCGCCCGATCCGGCCAACTCGCCATCCACATAAATACTGAGCTTGGGCGACGCGCCATTGTCAAACGAGACGGCAACGTGATGCCACTCATTCAGCGCAAGGCCATTTTCTGCCAGCACACTTCCCGTATTGTTGGTTTCGTACTCAATCCGCCCGGCGGAATTGACATGGATATTGTAGGCACCCGTCGGATCACTACCCGGACCGTCCTTGCTGATCAAGGTGCCAGCGGATTCGGCAAACACCCAGGTTTCCAGTGTCCAGTTGTTGGTCACATCCAGAGCGGCGGCATCGGCTATCCGGACATAATCGTTTGTGCCGTCAAGCTTCAGCGTCTTGCCCGTCGTGTTGGCAAGCACAGGTTCCGCGGCATCACCTTCAGTGCCGGACGCGCCGAGGGTGCCCGTATTGTTGGCCCCGGCCCGGTCCGTGATGGTGCCGTCATTGGTTTCTTCAAACCGGTAATAGGCGGTCAGGCCGGATTCTGACCCGCTAGCCTGCTGGTTGTAATTCAGGCGGATATCATCGGCGGATCGTTCCGTATTCCAGATGCGCACTTCATCCATTTGGCCGGTAAAATTGGTAGAGCCCGTGGAATGCGCACCCAATGAGGCAGCACCACTGGCGACATTCAACGCCATCGCCCCTTCGGCAACTTCCGCACCATCAACATACAGATGTGCATAACCCGCACCATCGTAAGCGATGGCGACATGATGCCACTGGCCATCTGCCACTGTTTCCGTCGATGCAACCGTTGTTGTCGCACCGCTCGACAGGCCAGAGAACGATAGCTTGCCATTGGCCAACTGCAGGAAGGCGGCGTTGGTATTGCCCGTATTGCCGATATTGAGAAGTGTCTGGGTCGATGTTGATGACGAATTAACCCACATCTCGTATGTGAACGCGCCGGTTCCTGTATTCAGGCCGGTGGTTGCCAGGGCGATCGAATCGCCGCCATCGAACTTCATTGTCGAACCACTGACGTCAACATCCAGATCGGCACGCACATTTATCTTCAGCGTGCGTGTATCAACATTGCCATTGGTCCCGGCAACCTGATAACGGATTGTGTCCTCACCGTGGAACCCGGCGGTCGGGGTATAGGTAAAGGCCCCGGTTGCGGTGTTGGTGAAGGCAAAGGTTCCGTGCTCGGCGGCGTTATTGGCGAGCGCCGCATAGGTCAGCGTTCCCGTCGCCGTTTCCGCGTTGAGCGTCCCGGAGACGGCTGTTCCTTCATCGGTGAAATAGCCGTGATCAATGCGCAGATCATCAACCGCCATCGTGTGATTTTCGTTAACCCCGTTGCGGTTGGTGATGACAACATAGTTGGTTGACGGGTTGAAGGTGCTCGACGTTGTAACCGATCCGGCGTTTTCGGCATTGCCGACTTCCATGATATTGAATTTCAGGTTCGTGCCATCGTCAAAAATCTCGAACTCGTACTCGGCATTTAGATGCAGCTTGATACCGGCGTCACCGGTCAGCGTCAGGCCGCTTGAAGTGCCACCCGATATGACATTTACGCCCATCGAGTCGCCGTTAAGGTCGGCCCTGAACTCGATCCCGTTTTGCGGCAGGCCGTCGGTTGATGTTGTTGACGGATCGGCGCGGGTCATCAGATGCAGGAAGTCGCTGGTATTTCCGAACGTGAACCGCCCGGTGAAATGAAGCGGGTCGGTTGACGTCGGATCGAACTGGGTCGAGGAGCGCAGGATTTCCCGGTTGGTGATCGATGCCTCACCACCCTGTATCAGGACGGAATCCTTGCCTTCTGTCGCCGTCCCTTCAACCACCGTCCAGTCGGATGAACTCAAGGTCGCGAGAGAGACGTTCGCCGTCGGGGACGGATCACCCGTCGCATCGCCGGTTGAGGAGCCGAGTGTACCATTATTGGAATTCGCTGAAGTATCGGGAGCGTTCTGGCCGGTGACACCCTTCATGTTCCAGTAACCGGCTAGATTGGCTGTCGTAACGGGGTTCGCCAGATTGTATCCGAAATTATCGGCGATTTCCGTATCGGACATGACCTTGTCCCAGATCCGCGTCTCGGCGATCTGACCGTTGAACCAGTCGGTGGAACCGGTGGAGGATTTACCGATAAACGCATTGCCGGTGATCATTTCCTTGGTTACACCGGTTACGGTTTCAACCAGAAGCCCGTCCACATACATCTTTAATGTATTGTCACCGTCGTGGCTCATGGATACGTGGTGCCAGTCGCCGTCGGCGACGACAGCGCCGCTTCCTGTGATCGTTGCGCCCGATTGCGCCGTTGTCTTGAAGGCCAGTTTGCCGTTTTCAACCACCAGCGCATTGGCCGTGCCGACGGTGTTGGCGGTAATCGTCAGATCATCAACAGCGAGCTGGTCGCCGGTGCTTTTGCCTGTGGTCGCGATAATAAATTCGTGGCCGGACTGGGGATCGAAACCGGAGCCAAGCTGGTAGTTGGAAATTCTGGTGGACCCGTCATAAATCACATCCAGGCCATTGGCGTCGTTACGGATGGTGACATCGACAAAGGTTGCGTTGTCGACCTTGGCGGCTGGCTCGCCATATATTTGCGTAACCGTGCCGGTCGCAGTGGCCGCGCTGTTGCTGCCGGCGGAATCCGTGCCGACGGTCCCGTCAAAGGTGTAAGAGGCAACCAGTCCGGTGCCGCTTGTCAGTTCCTTGGTGTAATTATTGGCTATATCGGTTGCTGATCTTTCGACATTCCAGATCCGCACGTCATCCATCTTGCCGTTGTAATCAAAAGTAACGCCGCCTGTTGAACCTTGCTGTCCACCAATCGTTAATTTTGCGTTGCTGCCGCCGGTCGGGTCATCAATCAACGCAGCGGTGTTGTAGGATATCGTTCCCTTGCTGACGCCATTGACATAAAGTGTGTAATCCCCACCGGCGGAGCCACTGACATCACGCGTAATAGCGATATGCTGCCATTGTCCCGGCGTGATCCCGGCGTTCGCCCAATTGACAGAGCGATCATCACCAGAATTCGATTCATGAAATGCCTGAATAGAGCCGTCTACTTCAATTTGGGCTCGGAACAAAAAGTTCTCGGCAGAGTTCCCGTCGACGGCCTTGCCACCAATCGTAATAATTGAATCACCACCGGTTGTCGAAAGTTCGTCGGGATTGACCCAGGCCTCAACTGTCAGATTATCTGAAATCCGGAGTTCGCTGGAGTTCGCAACAAGCGCGTCATCGGTTCCGCCAAAATCAACATAACGGTCCGTGTCCGTTCGGAAATTCGGAGTCGATGAAGGGGCTGTACCCGTCGTTTTCGTTACACCATCAAGCCTGACCGTGGCGACGCCGGCACCTGCACCATATGTATCAAACGTGATCGACAGGCCATCCGTAACGCCGTTAAGCGGCGTGCCGTTGTAGGTCCCGTAGTTGAAGTGGAAAGTGTCCCCGCCAACACTACCGTCACCGACCTTAACCTTGAATGTCGCTTCGAAATACTT
This sequence comes from Rhodospirillales bacterium, assembly GCA_021775105.1. Lineage (GTDB taxonomy): Bacteria > Pseudomonadota > Alphaproteobacteria > Rhodospirillales > Casp-alpha2 > JAJFIJ01. The sequence goes on from JAJFIJ010000165.1 coordinate 27,271, forward strand.
CGTCTGATCCGCAACACCGGTGGGATTAACGCGCATAGCGCCCCCGGCAATCGTGTTAGCCTCAGTCACCTGTAGCGCATTATTGACGCGGCTCGCTTGTGTCAATGAGATTCCTGCCGTATCGGTATTGAAGTCTTGGGAAATAACCGTGGAATCCCCCAACGCGCCCATACCCAGAATCGTCTGCGTGCCCGTCGTCTGCGATGTGTTTATCCAGGCTTCCCAGGTCGTGGCGTTGCCATTGACCAGCGTTGTCGAATTCCCGAGGGTCACATGATCGTCAACCCCATCGAAGGTCAACACCTGCTGGGTCGGCGTGCTGGTCGAGAAGGTTTCTGTGGTTTGATCAATGCTGACAGTGCGCGTGGTCGAAGATGAGTCGTTGCTGGCCGCATCACGGGCCTCAAACCTGATCGTCCGGTTCGCCGCCGTCGGGTCGGATGACAGGCTGTTGTACTGTATGGCCTTGCCCAAAGCCGTGACGCTGGCATCCGACGCGCTGGCGTTCAGGGTAATGGTCAGCGCCGTGGTACCGGTGCCACCCGCCGCTGTACCGATGGTCGTTCCGGCGTATGTTACCGTCGTTCCATCAAAGCCGATCTGCCCGGCGCCCGTACCCTGGTTCTCGATGCTCAAGCGGTCCGTCGCTTCACCATTGGCGCTGATGGTAGCGCGCAGGAAGCCGCCATTGTAATCGACCTGCGGATCGGAAATTGACAGGTTCGGATCGACATTGACCGGGCCGTCGCCGGTCAAGAACCCGGTCTGCCCCCCTTTTAGCTGAACCACCGGTGCCGCCGCACTGCCAAGATCAATGGTTCGGGTGAACACCGCAGACGTTCCGCCGTCGCCGTCGGTTGCGCTGATCGTGACCACCGGATCATTGGCTGCGTTCGGTGCACCGTTGACATTTTCGTACATAATCTGGCGAACCAGCGCCTGAACGGCGGCGGGGGTGGCCGCGGTATTCAGGGTAATCGACAACGCCGTCGTGCCGCTGCCGCCAACCGCCGTACCAATGGCGACGCCGCCGTATGTCACCGTGCCTGCGGCAAAACCGATCTGCCCGGTTGCGTTGCCAACATTGTTGACGGTCAAGCGGTCATCTGCCGAATTGTTGGTCGTTACCTGAACGCTCAGAACGCCTGTCGCAAGATTGGTTGAATCAACATCCGTAAACGTCAAGGTCGAGTCGATCACCTTGGCACCGGTGCCGATACCGTACGGCAGCGACGCGCTGGAACCGGCAACAACCGGGATGTCGTTGACGGCGGCAACGTTGACGGTCGCGACGGCAGGTGCGCTGATAAACTGACCACCTGCCGACCTCGCCGTGAACCCGAAGGTGAAGGTGGTATTGTCGAGGTTCAGGTCTGTACTGGGCTCAAATGTCAGCTTGCCAGCCACCAGTTGCGCCTGCGTGACGATGGTGCCGGCGGTGATATTAACGCCTGAAAGCTTGATCAGCCCATTGGCAGGCAGCGACTCAATCCGCACATCGCTCAGCACTCCGCCATCATTCTGCTGATAACCGGAGCGGAAATTATCCCGCGTCAGGGTTTGGGCGGTGTCTTCCGTTCCGGCAACGGCGAAGTTTTTGACTTCAGCCGGGGTTGGTGGGGGAGGTCGAACAACGACGGGATCATCGGCATCGTCGTTTGCCGCTTTTTCTTTTGCTTCCTTCGCAGCTTTATCCGCTGCTGCTTTATCTGCTGCGGCCTGATCCGCGGCTGCCTGATCCGCGG
>JAJFIJ010000166.1 GCA_021775105.1 Rhodospirillales bacterium
TGTCATCCTGGAAGAGGGAGTCTCACCCGATGAGATCAGGCCCCAGGATATTGTTGCATTCGCGCGCGACAAACTGGCACCGTTCAAGGTGCCGCGGTATGTCGCCTTCATGGATGAATTCCCAAGGACGCCGTCTGCCAAAATCGCCAAAAACAAGCTCTGTATCGAAGGCCTTGATCCCCGGGTTGATTGCTGGGACGAAGAAGATGGACTTTGGCGGTGAATGTTCCAAAGCCTGAAATAAAGCGATGAGGAGACTGCATTCAGATGATTGATTTCGGAAGCACGCCACCGCTGGAGCCGTTCAATCCGCCAAACACGGAGCATCTGGCAAATTACCGCCGGATCTATGCAAGCAGCGAAAAACGCGCCGGCAGAGACGGGATAACGTCGAAGGAAGCGCTGGATGACTATTTTGCCATGTATGACCGGGTCGGTGCCGAACACGTCATCATCAAGGCGCGTGACATTGAAACTACATTTGGCCTGAAAATCAGGAATGAAGATGTTGCCGAATTTTGCCAGGAAAACGGGCCCCGCTTCAAGGGGTTTGCCGGCGTTGATCCGCATAAGGGAATGGACGCCATACGGGAACTGGAATTTGCGGTCAGGGAACTGGGTCTTATTGGACTCAATATTCAGGGGTTTGAGAACAAACTGCCGATCAACGACAAAAAACTATACCCGCTTTATGCCAAATGCATTGAGCTCGATATTCCGGTCAACATCCACACCAGTATCAATTTTTCGACACAGACCCTGATGGCGCATGGACATCCGCAACTGCTTGATGAAGTGATGGTGGATTTTCCGGAACTCCGCGTCATCGCCGCACCGCCGGGGTTCCCGTGGGTTCAGGAATTGATCGGTGTTGCCTGGCGTCACGCCAATGTCCATATCGGGCTGGTGGCGGTCCGACCGAAATACCTGGGTGTTGCCCATTCCGGGTATGAGCCTCTGTTGCAGTACGGGAATACGATTTTGCAGGACAAGATCATCTTCGGCTCGGCATGGCCGATGCAGCCGGTCGAGCAGGCCATTGACGACATCAACGCGTTGGCGATCAAGGATTCCGTTCGGGAGAAATGGCTGGGTCTGAATGCCGCGCGAATGTTAAGACTTGATTGACCGACACCCACGCGTCCCGGTGAAGCAATCCTTCATGCACGCCCTGCATACCTGCGCTGTGATCTCGGCATTAGTCAAATTTGCCGTTCAGGCGTAGATGGAGGCATCAGATTTCAGAACTTCAATACCCCATACCGCATCCGTGATTTCAACGCCCAAGATACAAGGAACAGGACCATGAAATTCATCAAACTCATCAAGAACCTTGTCGCTCCTTCCGCCAATGAATCCCTCGCCAAATTCGATGCAAATCTGCTGGCTGACATTGGTGTTATCACCATCTGCACCCGTTCCCACGCAACACGTATTCCGGCTGATCTGGGCCTCCGCCTGATCTGACGCTGCGCCTGCGAAATCACACAGAAGGTTAACACCTGATCGATTTCTGCTAAGCTGACATCTGATTTGCAGCAGAAAATCAGGAAACCATCAATGACCATTAAACGACTCAAGGGTATGTATCAGGGGCGTTCGCGGGCAACGGTACACAATGGCATTGTTCATGCCGTCGCCACGGATACCACGGATTCCGAAACCATGACCGAGCAAACGCAAAAGACGCTGGCGACGCTTGAGCAGAATCTTAAAGATGCCGGAAGTGGCATCAGCGGTCTGATTCAGGCAACTGTCTATATCACCGACATGTCGCTGAAAGCGGAAATGGATGCGGTCTGGAACGAATGGGTCGGCGAGGAAGAAAACTGGCCGCAACGGGCCTGTGTCGGCACCGATCTGGCGGGTGCCGCGCTGGTTGAGGTTGTGGTGACGGCAGCGGTGCTTTGACAATTACTGGTCTTCAGAAACAACCCTGATTGCGGGCACAATTGACGTTGTTTCGTACTATTCTTCCGGATATCTGCCAACCAGAAAACATCGCCTGACTTCTTATTTTTCCAACATTTTGCGCGTTATCGATAACTGCATGAAGTTCGTTTTAATGCGAGCTTGATGGGGCGGTTTTGGCTGTAAATTATAAATCAATCTTAAGGAGTAATCGTATTTATTAGATGATATCTAGAATAGATTTTAACAACATGCTATAGTAACCGTAACCTAACAATAATAAACGCGCGCCGGTTTTTATGGCGAAGCCAGGTTGTCAGGACTTACACGGGAAGGGGTTAGAGATGTCGATATCCAGGTCGATTTTTGCATTGAGTATCATGATTGGACTAACTGGCTGCAGTTCGCAGCCTGGGACGATTTTCAAATCATTTGATTTAACGGGGACAAGTTCGGTAACGACAGGGGCAAGGCAGCGTGCGATTGTCAATCGTCCGGTCGGCCCGCTGTCTCGACCCGGGCGCGTGCACCCGGCGAATATCATCTGTGCAGAACCCAGTCCGGATGTGGCGATTGCGGTATCACAATCCCTGAGCGCTGGAATTAGTGTCTTTGGAAAAGGCAGCGGTTCTGCGTCTCAGTCTACAGCGGAAGGTCTGGCAGAATTGGCGGGTCGCACAGCTACCGCTCAGCTACTGCGTGATCAGATGTATCGGTCCTGCGAAGCCTATGCAAATGGCGCCATCAGCGAAGTGACTTACAGTCTGCTGATGAGCAGGATCAACGACACCATGGTGACCCTGTTGTTGAGCGAAGCCGCGACAGGTGCGCTCAAGCAAAAGCGTGCAGGAATTGCAGGTGGAGCAACAGCTAAAGCGACGGCTGATACGACGTCTAAAAAACCGGGGAGCGCAGAAGGTGGTAATAATAACGAAGATGAAGCCGAAACGTCATCTGATACGACTGTCACGGTGACGGTTCAGCCGGGCGGGTCCGATCAGGCGACTCTTCCCGTGAAAGAAGTTGCGGCTTCGTTAGCCACCATGCAAGCCAGTTTTCTTGCTGACGACGCTTCCAGATCACTGGTCTCTGCATGTATCGTCGAGATGACAAATCAGTTTTCAAAATTGTCAGGCGCATATGCTGAAACAACTGGAGGTAAAGATATCAATGCTGAGGAAGAGGTTTTGCGCGGGTTCGCCGCATCCTGGAAACAGCTTAGCAAGGCGTTTTCGGGGACTGATTCAATCGCCTTATTGAAAAACGGCAAAAAGGGCGGCAAAAACAACCACTTAACCGCGCAGTCGATGATACTGAACCCGGAAGTTGGCCGGGAAATGGAAAAAGCCAGAACGGCGGTTATGGAATATGCCCGGTTGTTGGGAGAAACCGAACTGACGACGTATTGCAAGAGCAACGTTCTTCCGCATCTGGAGGAAATGCGTGCCCGCCGACAACAACACGCTGAAACACAAACTTACGCCAAAATGTTCAGCAGTTGCGATTCAATTAAGGACCCGGACAAGAAGAATGCGTGCCTGGGGATAATCAAGGATGTGATCGTGAGCACTCAATAGGGAGTGGCAAGATTAGTCCGCCATCAAACACGCCTTGATCCGTCGTATCGCTTCGACAATGTTTTCCGTTGAATTGGCATAGGAGAAGCGCACGTAGCCTTCGCCGAAATGGCCGAAGCTGGTGCCGGATATGAGCGCCACTCCGGCTTCGTTCAGCAACTTGTTCTGCATCTCTATTGAGCCGATACCGGTGCCGGTGATGTTGGGGAAGGCATAGAACGCGCCGCCCGGTTCAGGGCAGGTGAAACCGGGGATTTGGTTGATTTCACGGACAATCACCTTGCGGCGCTCGTCAAACGCCGCGACCATCTGGTCAACCGCATTCTGCGGACCTTCAAGGGCAGCGATTCCGGCATACTGGTTGGATGCACTGACACAGGAATGACAATTGATCGACAACCGCGTTGCGTCGGCAATCAGGGAGCTCGGCCAGACCCCGTAGCCCAACCGCCAGCCGGTCATGGCATAGGTTTTCGACCAGCCATCGAGCATGATCGTGCGGTCACGGAGGTGCTTGTATTCCAGCAGGCTGACATGTTCGCGCCCGTCATACAGCATGCGGGCATAAATCTCGTCAGACAGGATGCAAACGTGGGGATGGTTCTCGAGCCCCGTCGCCAGCTTGTCCATTTCGGAACGCGGCACGGCCCCGCCGGTCGGGTTCGATGGGGTGTTGAGGATCAGCAGCCGGGTATTGGGGGTAATCAGCGACAATACCTCGTCGGCATCGAAAGCATATCCGCTTTCTTCATGCAGCGGCATGGGGATCGGTGTGGCACCGGTGTATTTGATGACGCTCTCATATATGGGAAAGCCGGGGTTGGGGTAAATGATTTCCGCGCCCGCTTCGCCGAACATGGAAATGGCGAAAAACATGGTCACCTTGCCGCCCGGCACGATCATCACATTGGCCGGGTCAATTTCGACGCCCCGATATTTGGCGATGTCGGCGGCGACAGCATTCCTGAGTTCCGGGATGCCGTTGGCCGGTGTGTAACCGTGGTGCCCGTCTTTCAGGGCCTTGGCGGCGGCTTCGACAATATGATCCGGCGTTTTGAAATCGGGTTGACCGATGCCAAGGTTGATAATGTCCCTGCCTTCCGCCGCCAGCGCGTTGGCGCGGGCCAGAACTTCAAAAGCGGATTCGGTACCCAGGCGTCCCATGGAGGCGGCCAATTGCAGCATTTTCTGATCTCCCATAATGATGGACCGGACTTTAGGGAATTGGCAGGCGTTCGGCAATTGATGAAATCGTTGTGCTGGCATCAAATATGGTGAACATACTGGACAGCATCATCCTAACCGTGAGCCCGCCCTTATGAAACCAGCCAACAGTATCTTTTCCAATACCGGCGTCACCGTGTTCGAAACCATGTCGCGCCTGGCCATGGAATGCCAGTCGATCAATCTGGGGCAGGGGTTCCCGGATGAACTTGGGCCGGAAATCCTGCGCCGGAAAGCGGCTGAAGCGGTGATCGAAGGGCCAAGCCAGTATCCGCCGATGATGGGTTTGCCGGAACTGCGCCAGGCCGTTGCCGATCACAACAAACGCTTTTACGGTCTTGATGTCGACTGGCAGACCGAGACCATGGTCACCTCCGGAGCGACCGAAGCGATCTGTGATTGTCTGATGGCCCTGATCGAGCCCGGTGACGAAGTGGTGTTGATCGAGCCGTTATATGACTGTTATCTGCCAATGGTCCGCCGCGCCGGCGGTATCCCCAAACTGGTCCGGGTCGAGCCGCCAAACTGGGACCTGCCACGTCAGCGCCTGAGTGATGCGTTCACCGAAAAAACCAAACTGATCCTGTTCAATTCACCGCATAACCCGGCGGCCAAAGTTTATGACCGTGACGAGGTGCAGTTCATCGCCGATCTGGTGCTCAAACATGATGCCTATGCGATCTGCGATGAAGTTTATGAGCACATTCTGTTCGATGGCCGCAAACACATCCCGCTGATGATGCTGGACGGAATGCGCGATCGCTGTGTGCGGATCGGATCAGCCGGCAAGACCTTCTCGATGACTGCCTGGAAGGTCGGTTATGTCACCGCGCCGCCAAATCTTTTGACCCCGATCAGCAAGGCGCACCAGTTCGTGACGTTCACCACACCAAGAAACCTTCAATCCGCCGTTGCCTACGGTCTTCAGCAGGACGATGCCTATTTTACCGCGCTGGCCGGTGATCTTGAGGCCAAGCGCGACCTGATTGCCAATGGTCTCAGCGATGCCGGATTCGCGATCATGAACGTCGGCGGAACCTATTTCCTGTCGGTCGATATCCGCTCTGTCGGATGGGATGGTGATGATGTCGATTTCTGCGAAACCATCACCCGTGAAGCCGGGGTCACCGCGATCCCCATGAGCGCGTTTTATCAGGATGCCGATATCAACCATTTTGCCCGGTTCTGTTTCTCGAAAAACGATGTCGTCTTGACAGAAGCCTGCGAACGGTTGAAACGCTATTTCAACTCATAATTCAAACGAATCCCATTTGGAGTTTGCCTGATGAACGGTGCGGAAAGCCTTGTTAAAACGTTGCTCGCCGGTGGCGTCGATATCTGTTTCACCAATCCCGGTACGTCGGAAATGCATTTCGTCGCTGCCCTCGACGCCCACGCTGATATGCGTTGTGTTCTGGGGCTTCAGGAGAACGTGGTGACCGGAGCAGCGGATGGCTATACCCGCATGACCGACAAACCGGCAGCGACCCTGCTGCATCTCGGGCCGGGGTTATCGAACGGTCTCGCCAACATCCATAACGCCAAGAAATCGCGCACCGGCATGGTCAACGTGGTGGGTGATCATGCGACCTATCACCGGAAATACAACGCGCCGCTAACGTCCGATATCGAGGGCATCGCGCATCCGGTATCGCACTGGGTCCGTACCTCGCCAACCGCCGATGACCTGTCGACGGATGCGGCAGAAGCAATCACCCGTGCCGGAACCCACCCCGGCCAGATCACAACCCTGATCCTGCCCGCCGACAGCGCCTGGACGGAGACCGACAAGCCAATCATCACTGCTGCCACGGCACCCGCGCCCGCTGGCCCCGATGCCGACCGGGTTTGCGAAATTGCCAGGGTCCTCAAATCCGGCGAACCGGTGGTGTTGATCATAGGCGGGCGCACGCTGCGCGAGGCGCCGCTCGGGCTGGCTGGTGCCATCGTTGCCGGTACGCCGAATACAACCCTGAAAGCCGAAGCCGCCAATGCGCGGGTCGAGCGCGGGGCGGGGCGTGTCGCCATTGACCGCATTCCCTATCCCGTCGATATTGCCGTTGACCAGTTGAAGGGGTTCAAACACGCAGTGCTGATAGAGGCCCGCGACCCGGTCGCTTTTTTCGCCTACCCCGGAAAACCCAGCCGCTTCCTGCCGGAAGGCTGCGAAGTTCATGAACTGGCAGCCCCCGAAGACAACGGTCTGCTGGCGCTCGAAATGCTGGCCGATGAACTTGGCGTGCGGAATGCCAAACCGCCGGTATCGGATTTCCTGCTGCCACCGGTGGCAAACGGGGCGCTTGATCCTGACAGTATTGTCTCCGTTGTTGCCAATGCCATTCCGGAAAATGCCATTATCATTGATGAGGCGATTACCACCGGACGCCAGTTTTTTCCGGTGACCAGCACAGCAAACCCGCATACCTGGTTGCAGATCAACGGCGGCGCCATCGGCATCGGCTTCCCGCTGGCAGTCGGGGCCGCCATCGCCGCGCCGGACCGCCCGCTGATCGCCTTGCAGGCAGACGGGTCGGGGATGTTCACGCTTCAGGGATTGTGGACCCAGGCCCGCGAAGGCCTCAACATCACGACCATTGTCTTTCATAACCGCGCCTACAAAATCCTGCTCGGCGAGATGCGCAATGTCGGTGTTGAGAATCCGGGGCCAAGTGCGCTCGATATGCTGGAACTGGACCGCCCGGCGCTGGACTGGGTCGCGCTGGCGAACGGAATGGGCGTCGAAGCGGGCCGGGCGGCGGACGGTGAAACGCTGGCCCGTGAAATCCAGCGCGGTCTGGCCTGCGAAGGGCCGTATCTGATCGAAGCGGTGATGTAGGGGCGGGGCACCCCGAAACCTGCAAAGCGTGCTTGACGCCTGACGGAGCGCGGGGTACTTAAAGCGCCTTCCAGTGTGGTGGCTGTAGCTCAGCTGGTAGAGCCCCGGCTTGTGGTGCCGGTTGTCGCGGGTTCAAGTCCCGTCAGCCACCCCAGTTCCCCCGATCTTCATATAAATCTCATATCATTAACTCCAGTGACAATCGTCACTGCAACGCGTGTGTGGGTTCTGTACGGTCATGACAGTTCAGTTGGTTCCACCCCGTTTCCCAGAAAGGACCTTCAGATGACTGTCGTTAAAGCTTTTGGTTTAGCCGCGTTATTATGCGTTATCACCATCATGGTGGCGTATGGAAACGGAAATATGGCAGGAATGGAACTGATGACGCCGACGGTGATGCTTTGATCAGGGGCGTTTGTTCCAGACATCCTGGTTTTTGGTCATGACCATTCTGGTGGAAAGATCGGAAACACGGTCAACCAGGCTTTCCATGATGGCCCGCATGGAGGGGTCCATGGAGTCCAGACGTTTACGAAAGGCATCTCGTGATATACCAACGACAACAGTTTTCTCCAGCGCAACGGCGGTGGCAACTCTGGCAGAATCGCCAAACAGGGCCATCTCGCCAATGACGGCACCCCTGGAGCGCTTGCCCAGAGAAACCTTATCCACCAGCAGACCCTTGAAGATTTCAACGCTGCCTGACTGGATGACGTATGCCATGTCGCCGGTATCCCCCTCATTGAAAATGTGGGAACCCGTGGCGAACTCTTGCTTGGTGAAGTTTTTCGGTCCCGCAGGCGGATCTGGGTTAATCATTTGGCGCTCGATGCGAAAGATCAATTTGAATGTCGAAGGGCCAGTCTAACAGTTCCGGCCAATCGCGAAAACAACGCTGTCGAAAGATGATAGACCGCAAACAACGAAATGCACACAAGTGCAAAATATAACAGGAGACTGCAATGCAAGAACAACGTGACCGCCAGCGTCTCGATCTGGCAAGACTGGCCTTCGCCAAACGGGGTGAGTATGCCCGTGGTGGATTACTGAAGAACATCTCGGCAAGCGGCGCGATACTTGAATTTTCCTATCCGACGGGCAAGGCGGAACACAGCTTTGCTCTGGGCAATTATGTTGAGATCGAAATTGAAGATTTCGATGCCCTGAAAGGCACTGTCATACGTGTCGGTGAAATCGAAATCGCAGTACAGTTCGATCTTCAAGATATGGACGAGCAAGACCTTATCATCCGGATCATGTCTGCTGCCAATCGCATTCCAATGACCGACGGGCATAAGAACACCTCCGCATAAACCGGTTACGTTTTGGTCTGAAACATGCCGGAACGGATCAGAGGCTGTAGCGTATTTTAGCCATGGCCGAATGGGTGGTGTAATCAAATCCCGTCGTCGAATTTTCTCATGATCATTCAAGGAAATAGGCGAGATACCATTCCATGTCATCGGGTGACAGCGGATATTCGCCATCGGCGGGAAGAGGGATGACCGATTTGGCCGGTACGTTGGCGACCTGAAGCTGTACCAGTTCTGCGATTTCCATAGATAATCCGGCCTTCCAGACCAGTCCTGTCACGGCCTTGCCACTGTCGCCCATAAGAATACGTTTTACGGTTTCAAGCTCGATATCTCCAAGCAGCGAGAGGGCCGGTGGAATCAGTGTAATATCATGAGCGTCGAGTGCTTTCAGCAGGGTTTGTTCGTTAAGGTCATCCGATTCGAACAGTTTACGGGCACGGTCTTCCGGCAATTCATCGTCTGCATCGACAGCGCTGGGGTCGCCGCGCAAGATGCGTTCCCTGACCGATTGACGGAGATCGTGGGTAATGTCTTCATCCAGACCGTGACGCTGGATCAGACGTTCAACCAAAGCCGCGCTGACAAAGGTCGCAATACGCTTGATGGTGTTGGTTGACAGATTTGACCGTTCAACCAGAGGGCGGTGCATTTGCGGGATGTTTTTGGCGGTCATGCCAATCACCTCCATGGTTTTTTCGCTGATCTTGGCGGCCTGATTCTTCAGCAATTGGGTGACGCCATGCTGGTCTTCTGTATCGACGATGGCTTCCGAAACCAGATCGCTGATGCCATGCCGACGGGCAACCGCAAGAAGGGCACCGCCCTGTACGCCACTGGCAAGAATCTGCACCAGTTCCTGTTCATTGAGCAACGGCGAATATTCCAAAATCGGCGCTGAAACAAGTGTCTCCACGTCTTCCGCCAATTGTTTAACTATTTTCTTCGGAACGTTTGATAATGATTTGATTTCATTAGATATTATTGCACGGACATCTGGAAGTTCATCGTTGGCGAGGATTTCCAGAACTTCCATCGCCATTTCCGTCAGACGGGTGTTTTCTTCGTTGGTCAGGGTCGGTATCAATCGACCAATCTTGTAGGCTAGTTCACTGCGGACTTCGGTTTCCGGGTCTTTGGCCAGCAGCTTGTCGGCCTGTAGCGGGGTGCCTTCGTTTTTGGCGATTTCGACGCGAACACCGGTATCCTTATCTTCAGCCAGAAAATACAGGAGTTCCGGCTCAAGGTCTTCATGTGCCGCCAGTTCCCGTCGCTCGGCTATGTTGCCGCTTTTGGCCAGACGTTTGGCATCATCATAACTCGGGCGCTTTTTACCCGACTTTTTCTTCTTTTTGTTACGGTTGCCAAGAACCCAGGAGAGCATTGAATAATTCCTTGAACGTTTCTCAGCTTAAATCTATCCGTGAAACACGGCTGGCGTCAAAATTTCCATCCCGGTACATGACTCCGGTATCGCCTGATCCAAATACAATAACCCGGATCGCTGGATCAGAATTCAAATCTTTCAGAACAGCAGGTTCAAGACCAATGTTGAAACAATCAGGAATAACACTGTCATTATTCCCCCGGCCCGAACGAAGTCGACAACACGGTAATTTCCCGGACCCATTATCAGGGCGTTGACCTGGTGGGTTGGTATGAGGAACGAATTGGACGTTGCAATCGCCACCGTCAGGGCAAATACGGCAGGATTTGCACCAGACGCAATGGCGATGTTAACGGCCAGCGGAACCAGCAGTACGGTCGCGCCAACATTCGACATGATCAGTGTGAAACCCGTTGCCATAACGGCAACTACGATTTGCAGAACCCAAACGGGAACATCCCCGATCAGGTTCAACACTTCGCGAGAAATCCATTCTGCCGTACCGGTTGACTGGACGGCATCCCCCAGAGGGATGAGGCTGGCCAGCAGAAATACGGTTTTCCAACTCACCGCTTCATAGGCTTCTTCCATGCTCAGGACGTTACCGATAATCATTCCTACGGCACCGATCATCAGACACAGGGACAGACGGAGGTCGGAGAACAGGACCAGCCCGATGGCAATCAAAAAGAAAAACAATGCCATCCCGACCCGGTGGGTCCTCATTTCCGCGCGCGGGTAGTCGGTAGTAACGACAACAATGTTGCGGTTGTCTTCCAGCCGGACAAGGGCGTTCCATTGGGTGTGACATACCAGCGTATCACCCGCCAAGTAGGGCACATCACCGAGATCATGGACCTCTCGGGTAATTGTCTCGCCGCCGCGATGAATCGCCAGCGGGGTCAATCCAAATACCTTTCGGAACCAAAGTCCGCGCCCGGTCTTGCCGATCAGGTTGGATCCGGGCGGAATAACGACTTCCGCAATACCAGCTTCACTACGCATCAGCGCGTCAGCAAACTTGTCCAGAACATCGTTTTTTACCAGACCGAAATCTTCGATCAGCCGATTCACTGAATCAGCATTTCCAATCACGGCGATCGTTTCAGGCGCCTCGATGACGACATCCCTTGCCGGAGCCGGATGTACGGCCCCCTTAAAATGAGTCGCAATGACCTGTAGGTGATAGGTTTCCTGAATTTCATCGATTTCTTTCCCGGACAGCCCATTGCCAGCCGGGATTTCGATTTCATAAATCGTGCCGTCCAGATTGTAGACCCGCTTATAGTATTCGGAGACGCTTTCACCGCCGGTTGCGGCCGTGCTGTCAGCGGTAGGCAGGATAAATCGTCCGAAAATGACAAAATAGACAATTCCGGTTGCGACCAACGCCAGACCAATAGGGGTGACGTCAAATAAACCGAACGTCTCCATGCGTTGAGATTCCGGTAACGTCTGGTTCACCCCGAGAATCAGGTCATTCAACAGGATCAGCGGAGAGGACCCGACAAGCGTCATCGTACCACCAAGTATTGCGCAAAATCCCATGGGCATGAGAAGGCGTGATAACGGTGCCCCGGTCAGCAGGGATATTCGGGCGACAACAGGGATAAACAACGCAGCAGCGCCGACATTCTGCATAAAAGAGGAAATCACCCCGACGGAACCCGAGATCAAGGTGACGGTCCGTTGTTCGGAACCACCACCAGCCTTCATGATCCATCCCGCCACCTTCGACATGACGCCGGTTCGATCAAGGCCGGACCCGATGATCATGACCGCAATGATAGATACGACAGCGTTACTCGCAAACCCGTCAAACAGATGTCTGACATCCAAAAGCTCAATGCCCGGAATTGACGCCAGCGTTCCCAGAATGACCAATATCAGAAGAGCCGCTACATCTATGCGTACGATTTCCGACACGAAAAGAAATACGGTAAGTCCCAGAACGATGAGTACAATGATCATCTCCTGGGTTAAACCCATTGCGTCCATAATAATTCCCTAAACTAAAATATGGTGGTCTGCAGTATATCCGAAAGGGTGGCGGTAATTTGGTGAGTAAAATAGCGACGCGTTAAAATAACTTCCTGAGTCTGGCAGAAATCTGGCCAGAACAGCTCCGATAATGATTTGCCTGGTGTTCAAAATCGTTTAATTCCGATTTTGAGATTTGCGACGTTCATTTTCGCCGATATGTACCTCCCAAAATGTCAAAAAGCGAATTCGATAATCGAAAATTCAGGGCCGTATAAAACCAGCCCGTCGAACGCGCTTCGAATACATTGTATCTGGAAAATGAAGGGGGCGTCAAAATTCGGTTGGTCGCTGTGGATGTCGATTGAATAGATTGACCGGGATCAGTACGATTTGGCACAAACGGAGGTACACATCATATGATTGAAGTGGTGGGGCTAAAAAAATCGTTTCAGTCTGTCACCGCCCTTGACGGAATCGACTTCGTCGCCCGGGACGGGGAGGTGACCGGGCTGATCGGACCCAACGGTGCCGGTAAAACGACTGCGCTCAGGATCATATATACGGTCATGCGTCCGAACGGGGGGTCGGTTCATGTCGACAAGCTCAATACCGTTGATGAGCGTCTGAAGGTACAAAAATCCATCGGCGTGTTGCCTGATGGACGGGGGCTTTATCCGCGTCTGACGGCGCGCGAACATATTCGATACTATGGTCGCCTGCATGGTCTGTCCGGTCAGGCGCTTGAAACCCGTATTGAGCAGTTGAATTCAGACCTGTCGATGACGGACTTCATTGATCGCCGGGCCAAGGGGTTTTCCAAGGGTCAGACCCGAAAAATCACGCTGGCCCGCGCACTTGTTCATGACCCTCAGAACCTGCTGCTTGATGAACCGACCAATGGTCTTGATATTTCAAGTTCGCGCGCGGTTCACCGGTTGATCCGTGATATCCGCGATCAGGGGCGTTGCGTATTGTTCTGCTCACATATCATGTCGGAAGTCGCCAGCATCTGTGACCGGATCGTGGTCATTGCAGGCGGGCGGATCGCCGCCAGCGGATCCGTTCAGAACCTGATGGCACTGACCGGCTGTGACAATCTTGATGATGTTTTCCTTCGCCTTACCGGTGATGAAAGGAGTGCGTGAGATGTGGCGGCGCGCCGGAGTCGTTTTTTCCAAGGAGGTGATGGACAATGCCCGCGACCGCCGATCATTGCTGATCGCCCTGATATACCCGCTTCTCGGACCCTTGCTGCTGGGGTTGATGCTTGCCGCCGTTGGCAAGGTCACCGTCGGCGATGGTGAGCAGGCCCTGACACTTCATGTCGAGGGTGCGGAACACGGCAAGGTGCTGGTCGACTGGTTGACAGGGAAGGGGGTTAACGTAATTGACGCCCCCGAAGATACAAAATCGGCGGTACGAAACGGCGACCTGGATGTCGCCGTGATCATATCTCCCGGTTTCAGCGATCTTGTGAAGGCCGAGAAAACGGCTCCTGTTAGTGTTGTTATCAACTCGTCGCGTCTGAGCGGACTTGTCGCGATTAACCGGGTTGTCTCACTGTTGGGGGAATTCAATACGGAAATCTGGGGCGAACGCCTCGCTGAACGGGGCGTCGATTTCCGAGGCTTGCAACCAATCTCTATCGACAACGTCAACGTCACATCCGGCGGTCATATCGCCGATATTCTGCTGTTTATGGTGCCGCCACTATTCATCTTCAATCTGTTCATGGGCGGGGCGTACCTTGCCATTGATACAACATCCGGGGAACGTGAACGCGGTTCACTGGAACCCTTGCTGATCAACCCTGTCGAACGCAGTGCGCTGGTTCTGGGTAAATTTATGGCCGCACTTTTTTATACCGGTGTTGCTGTCGTTGTGCAGATGACGGCGTTCAAGGTCGCGTTTTCCCTGGGTGGCGGCGGGGAGGGATTCTCGCAATCTTTGAGCATCACCAATATGGCGGCCATCCTGATCATTACCCTGCCGCTGATGATGGCAGCGGTGTCGGTTCAATTCGTTATTGCGACCGTGACGCGCAGTTTCAAGGAAGCACAAACCTATCTCGGGTTACTGCCGCTGATCCCGGCGCTTCCCGGAATGGTACTGGTTTTTGCGGCGGTCAAGATCAATATCTGGATGATGCTGGTCCCGGCGTATTCCCAAACCCTGTTGTTTGGGCAGATACTCCGCGGAGAAAGCCTGTCGTCTCTCCATATCGCCATATCAATGGGATCGACTCTACTGATTGCGATGGCGCTTTTCCTGATCACCATCCGGCTTTACGAACGCGAAGAACTGATTTTCGGCAGTTGAAATTCCTGTTTACTGTACACCATATCGTTAACTGCAATCGGCGCATTTATGAACGTCGGAAAATAGGGCTTTATAGGAATTCACAATGTTTCAGATTGGAGACACGATCAACGTCAGGGACAGGATGCAACGGTCTTACAGCTATCAGATTGATGCCCCGGCAGGGTGCGACTTTGCTGCGGACTTTCAGCCCCATTTTACACCGAAGGAAATGCTGGAAATGGGGATATTTGAGGGAAAATACTGCAATGACTGCCAGCCTGAACTTCCCGCGGACTGGTTTGATACTGCAAAGACCGGGAAGGTGGCCGACCCGGCGCTGAATTATTTCCAGATCAAAAGCCGCCAGCCGCTTGCTGTGTGGCGTGAAAAGGGCTGGATCAGGGGGCCTGACCCACGCGGCTGGTTTCAATGGTACTGCCGCTATTTTCTCGGGCGCAGGTTGTTTGAAATCGATGATTGGCAAATCAAGCGCTGGCGTTCCTTTCGCCGCCATGCAGCTCAGGTCCGGGCCAATTGTGACCCCGGTGACTGGATGTGTCGTCCGCGCCAACGTCAGGCGTTGCTGCAATGGGCGCATGACCCGTTTGTCTGACGTTGGTGTAGAGGTGGCGCATTGGACTTTTAAATAAAGGTGTAATGACGTACATGAGACTTTGAGGTAATTGGTCTGACTCTGACAGGGCAGGCATAAGGGAGAGGCAAACCTTGGAACCGGAAATTCGCAAGATCGTGACCTTCGATGAGGAAACCCTGATTGAAGGGTTCAGGAAAGTTGAAATACCATGGCGCATGTTTGCGGTGGCGGCTGTGGTCAGGAACCCGTGGGCGGGGAGATATGTCGAGAATTTAAAGCCGGAAATTCAGGCCTTTGGTCCGGTTCTGGGCGAGTTGCTGACCCGGCGCATTGTTGATCTGGCAGGTGGCGCAAGTGCGATTGAAGCCTATGGAAAGGCTGCGGTTGTCGGAATGAATGGCGAAGTTGAGCATGCATCCGGGCTTATTCACACGCTGCGTTTTGGCAATTTCTACCGCGAAGCCATCGCCGCCAAATCCTATCTGTCGTTCACCAATACGCGGGGGCCGGCCAATGCGCCGATCATGGTGCCGTTAATGGACAAAAACGATGTCGGACGACGCTCACATTATCTGACAATCCAGTTCTCGATACCGGACGCCCCCGGGCCCGATGAAATTGTCATTGTTCTGGGCGGATCAACGACCGGGCGACCACACCACCGGATTGGTGACCGGTATCAGGATCTGAAAGACCTTGGGCATGATGTCGATAACCCGGCGGCGGTTAAAGACTGAGTTCAGGCGTCAGCCTTGCTGCCGCCGTGGCACAGTGGAGAGGCCATAATCTGTCCGCCTTTGGCTGTCCATTCGTCCGGGGTCAGGGTTTCCATCGAAAGCGCATGAATGGAATTTTTCAGTTCGTCGGCAAGGATGCCGTTCACTTTCTGATGACGGGCGACGCGGCTGACTCCGGCGAACTGATCGGTCACAATCACCAGCTTGAAATGGGATTCCGAACCCGGCGGAACGTTATGCATGTGACTTTCGTTCATGACCTCCAGATGTGCCGGGGACAGGGCGGTCTGGATTTTTGTCTCGATCGTCGATTGCATGGTCATCCTGGTGTCCTTCAGTGAGCGTTATTTCTGCGGCCTGATGTCAAATATAGGGGTGGATTCCGAATTCGCCATGCATTTTGATGACGGCCTGACCTCCCTCTTGACCTTCCATCAGGGGCAGGATTATTGTCGTTGATGGTGCAAAACCTTGAAACATAAACAGGGCCGTCATGAGAAATATGTCTTCGTCCATCCACCAGCTTGCCGCCGTCCTGATATTGTCGGTCGTCGCTGTTCCCGTATCCGCCAAACCACTTGATCCGGGATCGATCAAGTTACCAAAAATGACACCGGAACTTAATCTGGGAAAAATGAACTACGACGCCCTGTGTGCCAGCTGTCATGGCAAGAACACGGCTGGGACCGATAAGGGGCCAACCTTTCTGCACAAGGTCTATCATCCCGGACACCACGGTGACGGGGCGTTTATGATTGCCCCCGTTCGCGGTGCCCGCGCCCATCACTGGCAGTTTGGTAACATGCCGCCGGTTAAGGATATTACCGAAGGACAGGTCAGAAAGATCATTCCCTACATTCGGGCGATCCAGAAGGAAAACGGATTGTTCTGACTTCTCTGGACGAAACCTACCCTGTCAGGTAGGTTTCCCGCATTATGACAAATCCCGTCCAGGATATCATTGAAGTCGTTCTTTGCGACAAGTCTCCGCTGGTGTTGAGTGGGCTGGTTCAGTTGTTTGATGCCGATCCCCGGTTTGACGTCATGGCAACGGCGGCGGATGGGGAGCGGTTTATGGAGGCGGTGGCAAAAATTCCGTTTGATGTTGGAATCATCGGTTGGGTAATGCCGTTTCTCAGTGGTCGGGATGTTCTGGAAGACCTCCGCAATCGGAATTCAGGTATAAAGATTGTTATCTATACGGGCGATACCTCCAACGCCACGCCGCGTCAGGCAATGCTGGAAGGGGCGGCGGGATTTTGCGCAAAAAGTGAGCCAACAGAACGGCTGGTTGATACCGTCAGCGCGGTTGCCGCCGGGCGTATGGTCTTTCCGTTCATGAATATGCGGGCCCAGATGGCCGACCCGCTTGAAAGCCTGTCGGCCCGTGAAGCTGATCTGTTGCGTGCCCTTTCTGAAGGCATGACCAATGGCGAAATCGCTGAAAAGTTTGGAATTTCGGTCAATACCGTCAAGTTTCATCTGAAAAACCTCTATGAAAAACTTGACGTCAGAAATCGCGCCCAGGCCGTCGCACGCTATCTGAATGGACCTGCCTGATCGGGTAGTTCAGCCCTGCCCATAAGAGTTTAATCCCCCATCCGCATGAGTGTTCTGCAAAAATCTCCGGGCCGTTAGGGTCCGGGTGAATTCTGTAAAGGAACCCTGATGCCCGAGCTCTCCAGCACTCCCGGTCTTCTTGCTTATGCACTTCGCAACGTGACGGAAGTTGCTGCCCTTGCGGCCTGTCGCTGGATCGGCCGCGGCGACGGCACGCTGGGCGACCATGCCGCGACCGGGGCCATGCGCAACGAACTCAACAAACTGCCGATCACTGGCCGGATCGTTATTGGTGAAGGGGAAAAGGATGAGGCACCAGGGTTATTTCGTGATGAACAGGTCGGGGAGCTGACCGATGGCCCGGCGTTCGACATCGCTGTCGACCCGGTTGAAGGTACAAGTTATCTCGCCAAGGGTTTGACCAATGCCATGGCCGTTATCGCGATGGCCCCGAAAGGTGCCATGTTTGACCCTGGCCCCGCCTACTACATGGAAAAATTTGTTGCTCCGGAAGCGGCCAAGGGAAAAGTCGATATGGATGCACCGGTCGACGACAAGCTCAGGCAGCTGGCAAAAGCCCAGTCGAAATCGATTGAGGAGTTGACCGTCTTTGTTCTTGAGAAACCACGCCACATTCGCTTGATCGAAGACATTCAGAACCTTGGCGCGCGCGTTGCCCAGTATCCGGCGGGTGATGTGGCAGGCGCTGTTATGGCGGCTATTCCCGACTCCGGTGTTGACGCCCTGATGGGAATCGGTGGCACACCGGAAGGCATTATTTCCGCCTGTGCCGTTCGGGGATTGGGTGGCGTGTTTCATGCCAGACTGGCACCGCAATTACCGAGTGAACGTATCGCCGTAACGGAAGCCGGACTGGATACGGAAAAATGGTTGGGTATCAGTGATCTTGTCCGTTCCGGCAACGTATATTTCTGCGCTACCGGAATTACCACCGGCCTGCTGTTTGAAGGTGTTGAACCCGGTGAAAGCCGGAGCCGGACGCAGTCCCTGATGATTTCGGGCGAAAGCGGAGAACGCCAGATGCTGACAACATTTCACCGTAATGAAGACATCGCGGAGAAGTTAAATACGGAGAACGCACATGCCTAAAAATCGATCCGTTAACAGGCCGATCATTTTGGGAATTGTCGGCGACTCAGCTGCTGGCAAGACCACGCTGACAGCGGGTATCGCCCAGATACTGGGGCCTGAACGTGTGGCCTGTATCTGCACCGACGACTATCACCGTTATTCCCGCGCCGAACGGGCAGAAAATGGGATTTCCGCGCTCGACCCAGTAGGCAACTACATCGACATTCTGGAACAGCATATTCGCAACCTGCGTCACGGACGGCCAATTCTGAAACCGGTCTACAATCATTCAGGCGGGACCCTTGATGCACCGCAATATATTGAGCCCCGCGAGTACATCATTCTCGAAGGGCTTCTTGGTTACAGCACGCGGGCCATGCGCAATTGCTACGACGTCAAGGTTTACCTCGATCCGATGGAAGAGGTCAGAGTGCAATGGAAAATCCAGCGCGATACCGGCAAGCGCGGATATTCGGTCGAAGAAGTGTTGGCATCACTGGAGAGACGCAAAGACGATACGGTCAACTTCATCCAGCCGCAGCGAACGTTCGCCGATATGGTGGTTCGCTTTTATCCGCCAGTCGATAACGAGAACGAAAGCGGCGCCGGACTGAATGTGTCGCATATCCTGCGCCCGACCCTGCCGCATCCCGACCTGACGCCAATCCTTGAAATGGGATCGAAAAACGGTTTTCGGCTGGACCTGTCGCGTGACCGGGACGGCAAACCGGTCGACGTTCTGGAAATTCCCGGCGACGTTGACGAAACGCGCGCCCACATGATGGCTGACCTTCTGTGGGACCTGATCCCTGAAGCCGCTCATCTGCGTGAAAATCTTGGCACCTATACGGATCACAAAAACCAAACATCACTGAGCCATCCACTGGCTTTGTCGCAGTTGCTTATCACATTCCACATGGTCAAGGCTGCCCTTGGTCACCACGCGGTATAAGGAGAATTCAAATGTCCAATAATTATGATGCGGGGGTTAAGGACTACCGCGAAACCTACTGGGAAGAAAACTACGTGCCGAAGGATACGGACCTGCTGGCGTGTTTCAAGTTTGTCCCCCAGGAAGGGGTGCCGGTGGAAGAAGCAGCGGCGGCCGTTGCCGCCGAATCCTCGACCGGGACCTGGACCACAGTCTGGACCGATCTGCTGACAGATCTCGACTATTACAAGGGCCGGGCCTACGCGGTTGAACCTGTGCCGGGCGATGACAATGCCTGGTACGCGATGATTGCCTATCCACTGGACCTGTTTGAAGAAGGGTCGATCGTCAATGTGCTGACATCTCTGGTTGGTAACGTGTTTGGTTTCAAGGCCATTCGCAGTCTGCGGCTTGAAGATATCCGTTTTCCGCTGGCCTATGTCATGACCTGTGGCGGTCCGCCCAATGGTATGAGGGTCGAACGCGATGTCATGGAAAAATACGGACGGGCCATGCTCGGCTGTACGATCAAACCCAAGCTCGGGTTGTCGGCCAAGAACTATGGTCGTGCTGTTTATGAATGTTTGCGGGGCGGTCTGGATTTCACCAAGGATGATGAAAATGTCAATTCGCAACCCTTCATGCGCTGGCGTCAGCGGTTCGATTTTGTTGCTGAAGCCGTGCATCAGGCGGAACACGAAACCGGTGAACGCAAGGGCCATTACCTGAACGTTACCGCAGGCACGGTTGAGGAGATGTACAAGCGCGCCGAATATGCCAAATCGCTGGACATGCGCATTATCATGCATGACTTCTTCACGGCGGGGTTCACGGCAAATACGTCACTGGCTAACTGGTGTCGCGATAATGGCATGCTGCTGCACATTCACCGGGCCATGCATGCCGTCGTCGACCGTAACCCGAACCACGGCATTCATTTCCGTGTCCTCGCCAAATGCCTGCGCCTGTCTGGCGGCGATCACCTGCATTCAGGTACCGTGGTCGGCAAGCTGGAAGGAGACCGCGAAGCTACGCTTGGCTGGATCGACATCATGCGCGATCACTTTATCAAGGAGGACCGGTCGCGCGGTATCTTCTTCGATCAGGACTTCGGCCATATGCCGGGCATGTTCCCGGTCGCGTCGGGTGGCATTCATGTCTGGCATATGCCGGCACTGGTTTCGATTTTCGGTGATGACGCGGTATTCCAGTTCGGTGGCGGTACACTTGGTCATCCGTGGGGCAATGCCGCCGGAGCCGCCGCCAACCGGGTCGCGCTTGAAGCCTGCACGCTGGCTCGCAATCAGGGCCGTGATCTGGAACGTGAGGGTGGTGATATTCTGCGTGCGGCCGCCAAACACAGTCCCGAACTGGCCGCCGCCATGGAAACCTGGAAGGAAATCAGGTTCGAATTCGATACCGTTGACAAGCTTGATGTCACCTAGAGCGAATCCCGAGCAGATGAGTTCATTTGCGACGACGTATTTGCGGCAAAAGAATTCCCGTCCCATTGAAAGGATGAAACAATGACTGAAATCAGAAATTACAATTCGCAACTGAATGATCCGAAAAGTCGCCGGTTCGAAACATTTTCCTACCTGCCGGAACTGGATCAGGAACAGCTTCTTGGGCAGGTGTCGCGCATGCTCGAGAAGGGGCTGGTGCCGATTATCGAGCATGTCGAGCCGAACCGCGCACAGGTGAACTACTGGTACATGTGGAAGCTGCCGATGTTTGGCGAAAAGAGCACGGACAATGTTATGGCGCGTCTGAACGAGTGCCGGACGGCCAATCCAGACCATCATATCCGCCTGTCCGGACACAACCCGATCCGCCAGACCCGAGAGGCGTCTTTTGTCGTCTTCCGGGCGGCCAACTGAGGCAATTCGCAAGCTCTGGCAGAAAACCGTCAAAAAGCGCCGATTTGAGCGCATTTCGGCTGGACATTCTGGACAGTTTTAGCGACAACCTTCGGAGTCGTCGATGCTCACGAATTACCCGAACGGGTAGGGTGGTTCGATCAACACGAGGAGTTCTTCCCAGTGACCGTTTCTCAAGACAATTCCAGCTCCAGCCACGCCGATATGGCAAATGCCATCCGCTTCCTGTCAGCCGATGCGGTACAGGCTGCCAAATCCGGACACCCCGGCATGCCGATGGGAATGGCCGACGTGGCAACCGTGCTGTTTTCGAAATTCCTGAAATTTGATGCCTCCAGCCCCAATTGGGCCGACCGCGACCGGTTCGTTCTATCCGCCGGTCATGGCTCGATGCTGCTGTATTCGCTGCTCTACCTTACGGGTTATCAGGACATGACCCTGGATGAGATCAAGAACTTCCGCCAGCTCGGGGCCAAGACCGCAGGTCACCCTGAATTCGGTCATGCATCAGGGATCGAGACGACCACGGGGCCGCTCGGGCAGGGAATCACCACGGCGGTCGGCATGGCGCTGGCCGAACGTATGCAAAATTCCCGCTTTGGCGATGATGTCGTTGATCATTATACTTATGCCATTGTCGGCGACGGTTGCCTGATGGAAGGGATCAGCCACGAAGCCATCTCTTTTGCCGGCAACCTGAAACTGTCCAAACTGATTGTGTTGTTTGATGACAACAACATCTGCATCGATGGCCCGGTCGGCATGACCGTTGGCGATGACCAGCCGGCCCGGTTCAGGGCCAGTGGCTGGGATGTGCAGGAAGTCGACGGTCATGATCCTGCCGCTGTCGCCGCTGCGATTGAGATTGCCAAAGCCACGGACACACCTTCGATGATCGCGTGTAAAACCGTCATCGGTCGGGGATCGCCAAACAAGGAAGGCACATCTTCGACTCACGGCGCGCCGCTGGGCGACGAAGAAATTGATCTGGCGCGCGAAAACATGGGTTGGCCGCACGGTCCTTTCGTAGTTCCGGACACGGTTCTGGCTGACTGGCGGCGTGTTGGTAGTCGGGGCGCATCGGAGCACGCCGACTGGCAGGCCCGGTTGGGCCAGATGTCATCTGGTGATCGCGCTGATTTTGAGCGTGGCCTCGCCGGTGATCTGCCTGATGGCTGGATGGACGCAGTCAACGCCCACAAAAAATCCTGTTCCGATGAGCAGCCAAAATGGGCAACCCGCCAGGCCTCCGGCAAGGCACTTGAAGTGCTAACCAGTGCGATTCCTGAAATGGTTGGCGGGTCGGCGGATTTGACCGGATCTGTAAATACCAAAACGACAGCGACCCTGCCGGTAACGGCTGATGACTTTTCCGGCCGTTACATTCATTACGGTGTGCGAGAGCACGGCATGTCAGCGATCATGAACGGCATGGCGTTGCATGGCGGATTTATCCCTTATGCCGGGACCTTCCTTGTGTTCGCCGATTACATGAAGGGTGGAATTCGCCTTTCGGCGTTGATGGGGCAGCGGGTTGTCTATGTGCTGACCCATGATTCAATCGGCCTTGGCGAAGACGGCCCGACCCATCAGGCAGTGGAAACGCTGGCAACATTGCGGGCAACGCCGAATTTCAATGTTTTCCGTCCCTGTGATCCGGTGGAAACAGCGGAGTGCTGGGCGCTGGCGCTGGAAAATTCTGATACACCTTCCGGCATGGTTCTGACCCGTCAGGGTGTGCCGACGGTTCGTACCGAACACACCGACGAAAACCTTTCTGCCAAAGGTGGCTATGTGCTGGCTGAAGCCGATGGTGGGGATCGCAGGGTGACACTGTTCGCTACCGGATCGGAAGTCGAGATTGCGCTGGCGGCACGTGATATACTGCAAGGTGACGGCGTTCCGACGGCGGTGGTTTCCATGCCGTGTTGGGAACTGTTTGACCGGCAGGACGAAGGCTACCGTAAAAAAATTCTGGGGGCCGGGACGGTGCGTGTTGCAGTCGAAGCTGCGGTTCGCATGGGTTGGGACAAATATATCCGCAATCACGGTGGCTTCGTTGGCATGGACAGTTTCGGGGCATCAGCACCGGCCGGACAGTTATACGAACACTTTGGCATCACCGCCGCAAATGTTGTGAAAGAAGCCAGAGTACGGCTTTAATTCGAAGTTGCAGCTACATAGATATTGAGGGGCCTTGTAGCCCCCGAATTGGAGGAAGATAAAATGGCACTCGTATCGCTTCGTCAGCTTTTGGATCACGCCGCAGAAAACGACTATGGCATGCCTGCGTTCAACATCAACAATATGGAACAGATGCTGTCGATCATGGCCGCCGCTGACAAGACGGACAGCCCGGTGATCATGCAGGCAAGTCGCGGAGCGCGTAACTATGCCAACGACATCGTGCTGCGCCACCTGATTGTTGCGGCAACGGAAATGTATCCGCATATTCCGGTCTGTATGCATCAGGATCACGGTAACAACGCCGCAACCTGCGTATCTGCGATCACCTACGGATTCTCATCAGTGATGATGGACGGGTCTTTGGAAGAAGATGCCAAAACTCCAGCGTCCTACGACTACAACGTCGAGATCACCAAAAAGGTTACCGAAATCGCCCATCTGGCCGGTGTTTCCGTTGAAGGGGAACTGGGTTGCCTGGGGTCACTGGAAACCGGCGAAGGCGATAAGGAAGACGGCCACGGATTCGAAGGTGCGCTCGACAAGGACATGCTGGTTACCGATCCTGATGAAGCCGCAGATTTCGTCAAGAAAACCAAATGTGATGCCTTGGCGGTGGCGATCGGCACATCCCACGGGGCTTATAAATTCACCCGCAAACCGACCGGTGACATTCTGGCGATGGATGTTGTCAAAGCCATTCACGCGAGACTGCCGGATACCCATCTGGTCATGCATGGTTCATCTTCGGTGCCGCAGGAGTTGCAGGACATCATCAATACCTACGGTGGAGAGATGCCGCAAACTTACGGTGTGCCGGTCGAAGAGATTGAAATTGGCATTAAAAATGGTGTGCGCAAAGTCAATATCGATACCGATAACCGCATGGCGATCACCGGAGCTATTCGCAAGGTTTTGACTGAAGACAAGTCGGCATTCGACCCGCGCGCATATCTGAAGCCTGCCATCGCTGCCATGGAAAAGGTCTGTATCGATCGTTTTGAGCGGTTCAGTTGCGCCGGTCAGGCAAACAAGATCAAGCCGATTACGCTTTCTGAAATGGCGACTCGTTATGCATCAGGTTCGCTTGATCCGACGATCAAATAACCGGGGATTTAAATATGGCTGACATCAAGATCGCTCCGAGCATCCTGTCTGCAGACTTCGCCAAACTGGGTGAAGAAGTTTGCGCTATTGATCGGGCCGGGTGTGATTATGTCCATATTGATGTAATGGACGGCCACTTTGTCCCCAACCTGACCTTTGGTCCGCCAATCATCAAATGTATCAGACCGCATACGGAAAAAGTTTTTGATGTCCACCTGATGATTAGTCCGTCACAGCCGTTTTTGCAGGATTATGCAGATGCGGGTGCTGACATTATTACGGTTCATGCGGAAGCTGATATTCATCTTGATCGCAGCCTGCAATTCATCCGCTCGCTCGGTAAAAAAGCCGGTGTGTCGCTGAACCCATCGACACCGGAAAACGTGATTGAGTATGTTATGGACAAGGTCGATTTGATTCTGGTGATGTCCGTCAATCCGGGCTTTGGCGGACAGAGTTTTATTCCGTCGCAACTGGAGAAAATCCGCCGCATCCGACAGATGATCGGTGATCGTCCAATTGACCTTGAAGTTGATGGCGGCGTTAATACGAAAACCATTGGCGACGTTGTTGACGCTGGTGCTGATGTCATCGTTGCCGGAAGCGCGGTCTTTAACGGCGGTGATTATATCAAATCTATTGCCGAATTACGCGCAGCAGTAGCCGACTGAAACTGCCAGAATGCCGGTCAGGTTGGTGCAAGTTCTTCGGGGTACAATCGAAGAATTCACTTTTGTGCGCGATCAGTGTTATGTTTTGTAAAAGCTGAATATGTTGTCGTGATAACGGTAATATGATGATTCCAAATGATATTTACGGAAATTTTATTTTGACCTGATAACCCTGTATGCAACAGGTCCAGACAGAATGGGGATAGGCCGTGGCCAGAATCAGCCTTGTCCGGGATAGTTTGCAAGCCCGATCACCCGAATACGGATTTTCGACCCTGCGTTTGCGTCGGCGCGGGTATCAACGTCTGATCCTTCTGAAATCACATATCAATTTCTTTTATTTCTGGGAAAAACGATGGTTTTTCGTCGCAATGGCGTTGGGCGCGTTCATGCTGTCACTGCCGGTTCCAAGCGGCTTGAGCCCGGAAGGCATGATCGTTCTGACCATGTCCGTTGTCGCGACCGTGCTGTTTGTTACCGAACCGATACCATTGCCGACAGTCGCTTTGTTAATCATCGTCGGTCAGGTGACGCTATTGTCTATACCGTCAACCATTGTTGCCAAAAGTCTGATGACGGATTCCGTTTTGTTCATTATGGGATCGTTGATGCTGGCGGTCGCTGTCGTCAAACAGAAGCTGGACTAACGCATTGCATGGCTGATTGTTCAGGTAACGGGCACGCAAACATCCAGAATCTGTTTCGGGATTTCCGTGGTGTCGGGGTTGCTGGCGTCGTTTGTTGGCGAACATACAGTTGCTGCAATGATGTTGCCGGTAGGAATCACCCTGATCACCCTGACGTCTGATGACCCCAAGGAAGTGCGAAATCTCGCCGCTGTTCTGTTGTTCTCGATTTCTTATGGCGCTTCAGTTGCCGGTATCGGGACCCCGTCCGGGGGGGCCAGAAATGCCATCATGATCGGTTACTGGAAGGAATTCTTTTACGATCCCGCCAATGCCGACACTCATAAATTCCTGATCGATTACCTGAAATGGATGGCTTATGCCTATCCGATGTTCCTGCTGCAATTACCCTTTGTCACCGTGATTCTGCTGTTCACGTTCCGTCCGGAATATTCAAACCTGTCTCGGGCGGTCGCCAAATTGCGTATGCAGGTACAGATGCAGGGCCCGATGAAGGCAGGCGACTGGCTGTCTATCCTGTTCCTGCTGCTCATTTTGTGGGGGTGGGTCGCCATGTCGTCGGATATCGGCATGGGAACAATCGCTATTTTTGGTGCCGCGATATTCCTTATTGCCGGTCTGGTCCGTTGGGAGGATGTCAATTCGGGAGTCAACTGGGGCGTCGTGCTGCTTTATGCAGCGGCAATCTCGCTTGGTGTGCAGATGAAAAATACCGGTGCGGCGCAATGGATCGCCGAGAATTTTCTCGCCATTCTGGCACCGTTCGGGGCCGACCACGGAATCGGGTTGTGGGCCGCCGTTTCCGGATTGACGACAGCAGTAACGAATATGATGTCAAACGGTGCTGCCGTTGCGGTTCTTGGCCCGATTGTGCTGAAGATGGCGACGGTTGCCGGAGAAAGTCCGATTGTCATTGGTTTCATCACAGCCATCTCTTCGGCTTTTGCATACCTTACTGTTGTTGGCACGCCGGCGTGCACGATTGTTTATGCGTCCGGATATCTGAAGACGACGGATTTTTTGAAAGTCGGATGGCGGATGGCTGTGACGTCGATCATCATTATGTTGGTTGCCGCATCGGTCTATTGGCCGTTTCTGGAAGGATAAGGTTTGAGGATTAAATAAAATGATTTTCAAACATGATGACGAGCATGACGAGGAACTCGAAAGACTTCGGGAGTTTCGAAAGAACAGGTTTCGGGTTCTGGTTTGTATTGACGGTTCAGATGAATCCTATCTTGGCGTTCGTTACGCCGCAGAAATCGCTAGTAGCGATGAATGTGATATCGTTCTCCTGTATGTACGCCCGATTGATCAAGGGCTTCGCAGTGGCGGGCTACAGGTCCGCGTCGCGCGCCAGAACATGATGGAGTGGGGACTGGAACTGCCGGGCATTCAGCACCTCAAGAATGGTCTTGAAATGCTGGTCGATGGAAAAACGCTGGAGGACGAGTGGGAACTTCATTCCAATCATGCGGATGTCTGGGGAGACCCGCTGGGCGATAATAAAATCGAATATCGTCATGCCAATGGTAAAAGTATCGTTCTCAAGCTGAAAACCGCCCCCGAACCTGCCAGCGGTATTCTCGACCAATATGAACTGGGGCCCTATAACCTGATCATTCTCGGTGCTCCCAGTCATTGGCGGGCCGAATGGAATTCATTCTGGGGGGCGGGCGTTGTCCAGAAAGTTGCGACCATGTCACCGTGTTCAGTCCTGATCGCTCGCGAATCAGGAAGCGAAGAGGTGCGAAACCATGGACACCTGATCTGCACGGACGGAACTGCACATTCGCTTGATTCACTCTGCCGTGATGCCGTTCTGGCCCAACATTGCGGGCACCCTATTACCCTGTTTGCCGTGGCACGCAACGGTGATTCCGAAGACGAAGCCAAGGATATTCTGCAAGAGGCAAAAGCGATGCTGGCCGAGATGGGTGTAAAAGTTCACGCGACCATCATTGGCAGGGGAGATCCGGTAAAAGCCATTGTCGAAACCGGGCGCGGTTTTGACATCATCTCGGTATCTGATTCAGGAAAAAGCCGTTTCAAGCGGTTTCTGTTGGGAAGCGTCTCGTTCAGCGTCATGGGACAAGCCCAGACATCGGTTCTGAATGTACACTGACCTGTTCAGGTGATGGCGTCGATTTCTTCTTCACTCAGGCTGCCGGGCACGATGGTAACCGGGACCCGAAGCCGCCCGGCCATTTTTTCAACCAGATAGGTAATCAGGGGGCCAGGACCGTCTGTGCCGGTTGCGGCACCCAGGACCAGCAGCGCAATATCGGTTTCTTCATTGATAAGATCGACGACCTCTTCACGAATTTTTCCTTCCCGGATATAGCAAGTTGGCATCTTCCCTGTACGTTTCTGGACCACGGAGGAGACGACCTGAAGAAGTTCTTCCGCTTCTTCTCGGGCCTCCTCGCGCATACGCTCGCCAATCGCCATCCAGTGCTGAAATTCTGCAGGCTGCATAACGTAAAGAAGCGATACCCGACGCCCCGTCCTGTTTGCGCGCCGACAGGCAAAGCGAAGCGCATTAGCCATTTCTTCGCTTTCATCGACTACACAAAGGAAGGAACGGTTGTCTTCTGTTGTCGAGGGTTCTGTATCCTGATCACTCACGAGATTCACCTGCTATCAAGCTTTGCGGAAGGCCGCGTTCGCCGCCCAACCCGCAAAACAGGCCACGACAACAGCCAGTATACCATAGGCGAAGGAATGGCGATGGGCAAAATCATAGACACTGGCTTCGACACCGAATTTGCGCACATTCAGTATGGTCGTATGGGAATCCACCAGTTCTCCCTTGCGGATCAGATAGGTTTCGATACCGAAAGTTCCAACCGAAACATTGGCGGGAAAGCGGATATTGGTTCGGAACAGACGGTTGCCCTTGAAGATCAAAGGCTGGGGATCCCATGTGTATAGGCCCTGGCGCTGTTTGTTACGGAGCAGGGCATGGCGGAAATGATCCCAGTCCCCGGTTATCTGTGACGTGTCTTTTGGATTGAATTGAAGGTTTTCAAGCCCGATCTGGTGAATATTGGCAATTCCGCCCGGAAGGAATTCGTCAAGCGAACGGTTTGATGCCATGGCGTAGAATGCCGGAACATCTTCCAGTGTGATTTCATCCTTGTTTACCCAGACGCCAAGAACCCGGTCTTTCTTGCGCACGGTTTGATCTTGTATGGGGCCACGAACGACAATGACAATATCGCCATCTCCCGGCGCAACACCGAACAGCAACAGGTCTGTCCCGGAAAACCCGGCTGTGATCTGGACGACAGGATCGGCCAGGTCAACGGAAATTTCACTGGCATGCGCGGATCGGGCAATCCCCAGTACCAGAGCAATACCCAGCAATAGCGGAAGGATACGGTTAATCATCAATGACCACCTCCGCCACCAAGCGAATAAAGGTCGTCGGGTGTGATCATCAAATCAAATGACAGTTTGGCGCAGACGCCAAGTACGATCAACGCCAGCAGGCCGCGCAACTGTTCGCCCTTCAGAAGACCGCCGAGTTTGGCGCCAACCTGCGCACCGATGACGCCACCAATCATCAACAGCAAAGCGAGTACAACATCCACTGTCTGATTGTTGACCGCCTGAAGAACGGTCACGTTGGCGGTCACGAATATGATTTGCAGCAAGGACGTGCCAACCACGACAGATGTCGGCATGCCTAGCAGATAGATCATTGCTGGGACCATGACGAAGCCGCCGCCAACCCCCATGATTGCTGCCAGCAGGCCGACG
The DNA here is from genome assembly GCA_021775105.1 of Rhodospirillales bacterium. Taxonomy (GTDB): domain Bacteria; phylum Pseudomonadota; class Alphaproteobacteria; order Rhodospirillales; family Casp-alpha2; genus JAJFIJ01. The sequence continues at coordinate 29,702 of JAJFIJ010000166.1, forward strand.
AAAAAGCCAATCGCAAGAGGCAACAGGGCGCTGATATAAAGCCGTGATTTCCGGAACCGCATCTTGAATGGCAGGCCATGCATCCAGGTATGATGATGGGCTTTGGTCTTGACGGAATGTTTGGTCGCCCGCATGGATTTGATGCTTTCAACCAGCATCAGTGAACCGATGATCGTCAGGAATACGACATAAGACAGTTTGATAACCAGATCGATCTGGCCCAATTCACGCAGCACCGAAAACAGCCAGACACCGAACGATGAGCCAAGAACACCACCAACCAGCAGGACACCGCCCATCTTGATGTCAACATTGCCGCGTCGCCAGTGTGCGAGCACACCTGATACTGATGAGGCGACAATTTGATTGGCTTCCGTTGCCACGGCAACCGCCGAAGGAATGCCCATGAAGAACAGCAGGGGGGTCATCAGGAAGCCGCCACCGACACCAAAAATTCCGGATAGCATACCAACGCCGCCGCCGAGGCCGAGCAACACGAATATGTTGACGGACATTTCAGCAATGGGAAGATAAATCTGCATGGTGGCGTATTCCAATGGTCCCAAACAGGGATGCCTGTGTCACCTTATGATCAAACCTGAATTTTCGTTAAGACATAAAGGCTTAGTGGGCTTTTAGGTGATTGACCAAGGGCTGTCAATCAGGGCGCGCAGTTGGTCTGCACATCCTTTGGTAATTGGCTCCCGATTACCCGCACATTCAGTAATTCCGGTACATCCGGTTTACCCTATCTTAAGGCAGAAGGGGCATAGTGGCTGTTGTATAGGTGGTTAAGAATTTACGGGTTTGGCAGATATGACCGACACCATGATGTCCTCGTCCGGTGCAATTGCTGTTCGACGGATGCTGTTTGGTCTGGGAGGTATACTGTCATCTATTGTATTGGGCCTGTTTTTGTTGCCCTATCTGCTTCCTGCCAGCGTTGAAAAATCCATCGTTTCAAGCGTTCTGGAAAAGGCCTTTCAGCGACCCGTCATTATTTCAGGCGATGTCGCATTTTCCGTGCTTCCGAACATTCTGCTTTCGGCAAACAACATCGTCGTGCCTGCCGCAGAAAACACTGAGCTTCCGGTTCTTGTCGATATTGCATCGCTACAGCTGGAAGTCGGGGCAGTGCCGCTTCTGTCAAATGTTCTCGACATCAGTCGACTGTCGATAGATCAGCCGGTCTTTCGCTTCAGTCGGGACCAGCAAGGCAGAACCAACTGGCAAGCGTATCAGGCGGCAAATCCCGTCCGCGCGATTAGAAAGCCTGACTTTGACTGGGGCTGGTGGCATGACCTGAAGATTGGTGATGTTCGTTTGAACGATGGCCGGTTGGTGTTTGACGACAGGTTGTTACGTCACAAAATTACTGGCCAAAACCTTGTTCTGCGCGCCAGTATCTCCCGCATAACCGGTGCCGATGACGGCCTGTCCGTTGACGGCGGTATGGACATCAATGGTGAGGCGGTTCGCCTTCAACTGGACCTCGGGTCGATGAAGCGGTTTCTGTCGGGGGGACGGATGCCGGTGATTGCAGAACTTTCCGCTGTTCCCTTGACCGTTCGGTATCAAGGGACAATGGCCAAGCGCCAGTATGTTGTTACGGAAGGTCAGGTGTCCGTCGATACACCGAGTGTCAAGCGGGTGGAAGATTGGCTTGGCCGGGTGTTTGCGAGACCGGTTAGCGGCGGACTTGACTGGAAGTTCCGATTCTTTGCCAATGGAAACCGTACCGCATTTGATGACATACGTCTCGAAATGGGTAATGGCCGGTATTCGGGAAATCTGCGTCTGGATGCCGGGAGCAGTGGATACCGGATGGACGGGGTTGTCTCAGCGACGAACATGGACTTTGGTGCATTGTCAAATGTATTTTCCGGAATTGGGTGGCTTGATGGAGTAGCAGGGGGGGTCCGCCTGGGGTGGAGAAAAGCATCGTTCGGGGATTTAAAATTCGACGAAGGCGAATTGCGGATCGCCTTGCTACCGGAGAAACAACGGATTGAACTGGATTTGATCCGAATGGCGATGTACGGCGGGCGCGCCAGCGGTCTTGTCAAAATCGTCAAGCGTGAGGGCATGACTTCAATCGATGCAAACGTTGAAGTGTCTCGAATAAATTCCGGTAACCTGCTTGCCGGGCTGCGCGCTTCGGCATCATTGATGGGCGATGCAAATATCCGTCTCGGGCTGTTTTCCGTCGGCAGCAGCACCGAAGAGATGCTGGCGGCCTTAAGGGGGAACGGGGAATTCAACATCATTCAGGGCGCAGTCAAAAGTGCCAGTCTGGCAGAACACCTTCGTGTCGCGAATCGCGATGCGCTTGGTTTTTCACAGTTGATCGGTAGTTTTTCCATTGACCGGGGAATAGTCGAAGGGCGTGATCTGTTGCTGAAAGCCGAACAACTCAGCCTTGTGGGGGATGGTCTGGTCGATCTTTCAAGCGGTGAGGTTAATATTCATCTTCAGTCACTGTCACGGGCTAGGGAAGGTAGCGGTAAAAATATACAAAAAGTGCGCCCCTTCCGGATGCAGGGAACATTGGCTGAAATTGAAATTTTCGAAGAAGAGGGCTAAAATAGAATCAGAGCAAATGGGTTCATTTGCGACCGTGACTTTGCGTGAACAGCAACCCTCTAGAACACCAGTTCATCTTCATCTCCGCCTGTGGCAATGACGATTTCTCCGGCATCGGCGAGGGCTTTTGCGGTCTGCACAATACCGGACTGGGCTTCGTCGACGTCTTTCAGACGGACAGCGCCAAGCGCTTCCATGTCTTCTTTCATCATCTTGCCGGCG
>JAJFIJ010000167.1 GCA_021775105.1 Rhodospirillales bacterium
GAAGCTATGAACGGTCTGTTCCAGGCCGCCAGAGCGCGAGCAAGAGGTTATCGCAATACCAGAACATTCATCACCATGATCTACCTGATCGGTGCACCCGTAGATAAACTCTTCAATTCCACATGAAACGTCGAAGAGCCATGGATTTAGGCTCTATTTCCTATTTTAAAAAAATCAGATTAATAACATATAATAGGGAAAACTATATTTAAAATTGCAGACCGGCTTTCTGATATCCTGGCGATTGTGTTGGAACATTTTTAACCGGGACGGAATTTCTGTCTCCCTGACTTCGGTCCATTAACGTTGGCTCATGATCCGCAAGCGGAAGGAAACGAAGCGTCCGTCGGATATCGCTTCATGGCCAGAAGAGGAAATCGCGAGAGATAGCAAATGCCATACTCCTCACCTTCGTTAAGGGCTGCAAGTTTTATCCTGCAGGCCTGAGTAGGATGATGAGAAGCATTCGCAAAGCGATCACCAGACAGCTTCGCATCACAATCAATGATGAATTTATTGAACATCAGCACGGTACTATTAACATCCCAAGCCTTGAGAAACCTGTATCAGTCCTGGCGGATCAGCTTTCGAGAGCCTGTTTCTCTGTTTAACCCCGGACATCAATCAGACTGCCAAGAGGGCGGGAGTTGAGAAGCCCCAGATAGGCGGCCCTGAGGGCTATGTTGCGATCGATGGCAACCGACAGGGCAAGCGAATCTCTCTCGAATTGCGCGTTGCTTTCCTGCAAATCGATCATCTGGCGAAGGTTATTGCTGGAAATACTGCTACTGGCGGCGTTTGCATTGAGCTTGGCAATTCCACTGTCATAACGGGCCTCTGACAGGGCGGCATTGATGCTTGCCAACCGCGCATCAATGCTGACCAAGGCTTTTTGCAACTGGGTTCTGGCCGATTCCCGGCCCGAAGAGGTTGCCAGCCCGCCATATAACCAGCTGTCCTGAATCCGCAAACCGCTGGTCACCAGGGTCGCACCGGTAACCGTGACCTGATTGCTGGTTCCGGCATTGACGGTAAAGCCAACCGTAGCGCCGCTCAGGCTGTCCAACCGGACATCGCGCGTCACAGCGGCGGACGCGCCGGTCGCCACACCGGAGGAATCATACTGTGTCAGCGTTGTTCCGAACGCGGCATCATCCTTGCGCCAGATATTATTGCCGGAATCGACAATATAATAGTCTGTCGATAAATCTGCGTAGGCTACCGTCGCCCGGTCGTAATCAAAGTTCTGGGTATAAGAGAGGTCCGAATCCAGCCTAGGCCCCAGCAGATTGGGGATTTGCGCCGCGCTGTTGGCGACCGTATTCAATTCGCGGATTGCGCTGTCGAAATACCCGACATAATCGGACAGTTCGGAAGCTGAAGCGGTTGCCGCCTGATCCTGCCAGAAAAGCAGGGTTTCCACCTGGGTGCGAATATTGCCGATGCGTCCGGCCAGGACTTCAAGATGATCAATGGCCTCAAGGATTCCGGGTTGCAGCGACTGCCACTTGCTGCCAACCCAGTTATCCGTATTGACTGCAGATTGAGTGGAAGCGCGGGTTAGGGCCTGAGATTTGGCAAGCTTATTCGCGATCACCTGCTGTGCCTGCGTTTGGATCGCCAGCGTCGAAAAAGTCGCTCTGTTCACCTCAGATGAAATATTCATATAAGGGCTTTCGCCTGTTAACCTACATTTCCCAACATGCGAATATAGCAGTTTCAGGTGACTGATACGAGTCGAGGGTAAAGCATGGGGGTAAGCATGACAAAAAACATCATCAATATAAGTGAGTTAATGTGTTTGGTTCCGAACGTGGTTAGCTGGCAGAGAGTTGGATTTGAACCCTCGGTTCCTTTGGTGACTGTGGAGCAAAAACGAATGGTTTCGAGCCCTGAAAAACGCTCCCGCTTTGCAACACCGAACAGACACTTGTGCCATCAACGTCAGTCCGCTACCTACGACCTGAAGGTCCTTTCGATCCCGCTCGACGGTTTCCGGGAAGGGCACCATCACCATTATGCCCCCTAGCTACCGGCAAGCCGCCCCGCTAATTTGTGGCGAGTGAATTGTATCGTCCTGACAAATGCCTTAAAAAGCACCCTGCAAATTAACGGGGATACGGTCGCGGGCCTGGTTGGGCCGATGGCGGATTTGATCGCAGCGACTCCCCGAGGTGAGCTTCGAAACGTTCAATTTCCAGGGGATAGAGACATATGGCTGAGCAAACGAACGGGACGCAACCCGATATTATTTACACCAGGGTCGATGAGGCCCCGGAACTGGCCAGTGGGTCTTTCCTGCCGATCATTCAGGCGTTTGCCCGCCCGGCCGGGATTAAAGTCGGGACCCGGGATATTTCCCTGGCCGGTCGTATCCTCGCCCATTTCCCGGAAAACCTGAGCGCCGATCAGCGCCAGAGCGACGATCTGGCCGAACTTGGCGAGCTGGTCAAGACACCCGCTGCCAATGTCATCAAGCTGCCCAACATCAGCGCCTCTGTGCCGCAGTTGCAGGCAGCGATCAGGGAGCTGCAGTCTCAGGGTTATGATATTCCCGATTACCCGGAAGCGCCCGAAAACGCCGCCGAGCAGGCAACCAAGGCAACCTATGGCAAGGTCATGGGCAGTGCGGTCAACCCGGTTCTGCGTGAAGGTAATTCCGACCGCCGCGCGCCCCAGGCGGTCAAGGCGTTTGCCCGCAAAAACCCGCATCGCATGGGCACATGGGCGTCAGATTCGAAAACCCACGTTTCGTGCATGAGCAGCGGTGATTTCCGCTCCAACGAAAAATCGACAACCGTTTCCGCCAGTTCTGTCGGTGAGGCGCGCATTGAATTCGTCGATGGCAGTGGCGCGGTCAGCGTTCTCAAAGACAAATTGCCGCTGATCGACGGCGAAGTCGTCGATGCGACGGTGATGAGCGTTAAGGCGCTCCGCGCGTTTTATGCCGAACAGATCGCCGATGCGAAAGCCGGGGGTGTGCTGTTCTCGCTGCACCTGAAAGCGACGATGATGAAGGTTTCCGACCCGGTCCTGTTTGGTCATGCGGTGACCGTGTTCTTCAAGGATGTTTTCGATAAACACGCCGATACGTTCGCCGGACTGGGGATTGATGCCAATAACGGCCTTGGCGATGTTGTTGCCAAAATCGAAGGGCTCCCCGCCGATCAGAAAGCGGCGATTGAAGCCGACCTTCAGGCGGCGATGGACCGTCAGCCCGATCTTTACATGGTCAATTCCGACAGGGGGATTACCAACCTGCATGTGCCGAGCGACGTGATTGTCGATGCGTCGATGCCGTCGATCATTCGTGGTGGCGGCAAGGGCTGGGCACCGGACGGCAGCGAGGCGGATACCAAATGTGTGATCCCCGACAGCAGCTACGCCGGCGTCTACGACGAAACGATCAAGTACTGCATTGAAAACGGGGCGTTTGACCCGGCGACCATGGGCAGCGTTCCGAACGTCGGCCTGATGGCGCAGAAAGCGGAAGAATATGGCTCGCATCCGCAGACCTTTATGGCCCCTGCCGACGGGGTGATCCGGGTCATCGATGCGGGCGGCGACACGCTGCACAGCCACGAGGTTGAACAGGGCGATATCTGGCGCATGTGTCAGGCCAAGGACGCGCCGATCCAGGACTGGGTCAAGCTGGCGGTGACCCGGGCGCGGGCAACCGGCGCGCCGGCGGTATTCTGGCTCGACAAAACCCGTGCCCATGATGCTGAAATGATCAAAAAGGTCAAAACATACCTGCCAAATCACGATACCGGTGGCCTCGACATCCGTATCCTGTCGCCGGTCGAAGCCGCCCGGTTTTCGTTGGAACGCATCGGCAATGGTGAAGATACCATTTCGGTCACCGGCAATGTGTTGCGTGATTACCTGACCGACCTGTTCCCGATTCTGGAAGTCGGCACCAGCGCCAAGATGCTCTCCATCGTGCCGCTGATGAACGGTGGCGGTCTGTTTGAAACCGGGGCCGGCGGTTCGGCACCGAAGCACGTCCAGCAACTGGTCGCCGAGGGGCATCTGCGCTGGGATTCGCTCGGCGAGTTTGCAGCACTTGCCGCCTCGCTGGAGCATCTCGGCACGGTTACCGGCAACACCAGGGCCGCAGTCCTCGGCAAGGCGCTTGATCTGGCGACCGAAAAGTTGCTCGATAACAACCAGTCGCCGAGCCGCAAGGTCAATGAGCTTGATAACCGGGGCAGCCATTTCCATATCGCCAGATACTGGGCCGAAGCACTGGCCGCACAGGACGCAGAGGCCGATCTGAAGGCAGCGTTCGCGCCGATTGCCAAAAAACTGGCTGACAATGAGGCAACAATCCTCGGCGAACTGCTGGCGGCACAAGGTTCACCTGTCGATCTTGGCGGTTATTATCATGCCGATCCCGAGAAAGTCGCCAACGCCATGCGCCCGAGTGCGACCCTGAACGGGATTATCGGGTAGGGTATTATTCGGGGCGCAAATGCGTCGTCGCGGCCTGGTCGACCGCTCGGGATTTTCTTTTTTTGTCGCAAATGCGTTGTCGCGGCCTGGTCGACCGCTCGGGATTTGCATTAGCCGCTGACCTGCGACAGCAGGATAATCGATACGATTGCCAGCCCGATGGCTGCTCCCTTGCGGGCCGTCAGGGCTTCCATCCGGCTGGCGATGGAGATCGCCAGGGCAATAACAAAACCGAGATTGGCAATCGGGATCACGGTACTGACGTCGCCGAGGTTAATGGCCGACATCAGGGTCAGCACCAGCAGGTAAGCCAGTGTTCCCCCGAGCACACAGAATTTGGCTTTGCTGACAGTCATGCGAACCCGCTTCTCCCGCAGCGCGGCATATAATAATCCACCGACGATCCAGCAGGACGGAAAGATCAGCAGCATGCTGTCGAGGTCGGCACCGTTTTGCAGGCCGACTTTGGAAAAAATGCCGTAAAGAGCACGGAAACTGGCGGCGACAACAGCGATGGCAAAGAACAGCAGTGGAATCGCCTGCCCGATCATCTGGCGCGGCTGGTAGAGCAGCACAACAGCGCCAACGCCAAAGCCGATTCCGGTCATCTTGCCGACACCAATATCTTCGCCGAGGAACAGCCAGGACAGCACAACCACACCAATGGTATTCAGCCGGTAGATCAGCGAGCCGAGACTGACATCCAGATGGGTCAGGCTTTCGACCAGCAGGATGTTGGATGCGGTCAGCGCGATACCTGCGATCAGGCCCCAGATCAGGGTTGCGTGGTTGAAGTCGGGCGTATGGTCGCTAATGGCGAAGAACGCCATTTGCAGGGTCAGCCAGACCACCCCCATACCACAGACAAACATGCCGCGTGACCGGGTCTGGCGGGAATAAAGTTTGAAGGTGACGTCGATGCAGCCGGCGAACAGCAGGCTGAGCAGGGCAAATCCGACGGCTAAGTTCATGAGGAGTGTGTTTTTTTCTTCAGTAGATTCACCCGCACCGGCTGTTCGAATGCAAAACGACCATCAGATTGGCGAACGCTGTGGTCCTTAAACGCTTGACGCAGTTCTTTGTCTTTTGTCCGGAATAGCTCATCCCGAGAGGGTTCGATCCGTGTTGTTTCTTCGGCAAAGGATTCATAACTGGAAATGATATCCGGATAGGCATAGTTCTCTTCACGGATTTGTTCGAACATTGTCAGGGCAGCCCGACCGATGGCGTTCAGGGCTTCGCTCCGGACATGGGTTTCGTCATCGAACGGTTTCATCATCTCGAAATATCCGCCAGCGGCGACCGGTTCCGATATATACAACAGTCCATCCGGGACCAGAACCCGGGCGGCTTCAACAAGTGCCTGATCCTGATTTTCAACAGGGACGTGATGCAGGGAATTGAAATAGACAAGGATGTCGGCACTTTCGTCCTCAAGCGGCAACGCCTCTCCCCAGCCCTCAAGATATCTCTCGTTTCCGGCCTTTTCGATGGTGCGGACTTTGCCAAGCTGGCGCGGATTACACTCAATGCCGATGACATTTGCACCTGCGCGGGTCATTAATCTAGTCAACCCTCCGCTGCCGCACCCGACATCAACAACCCGTTTTCCGGGAAGATCGAGAAGGTCTCTGATGACATCACTGTTTTTGCGTTGTTCGAGCAAGGTTGTAATTCCCTTACGGATGCTTTCAACTATAAACCTGAAAATGTTTTAACGCCCTTCACGCGGTCTTGAAAGTGAAGGATTGGAAGATGGTTTATGCGCCAAATTCATGAGACCCTCGGCACGCCCCGCGTTATCAATGCGCGCGGGGCCTATACGCCGCTTGGCGTATCACGCTCACCAGAGCCGGTCATTGAAGCCGTCGCCGAATCGTTGCGCCAGTTTTTTGTCATGGACGACCTTCGCCGGGTCGTTGGTGAACAGATTTCAGAATTGACAGCGGCGGAATGGGGGGCCGTGACCCATTGCACGGCCGCCTCCATAACGCTTTCCGCCGCCGCAGTTATGTCTGGCATGGATATGGAAAACGTTCGCCAGCTTCCGGATACCACAGGCATGACGTC
>JAJFIJ010000168.1 GCA_021775105.1 Rhodospirillales bacterium
GGCAAAAAGCCAAAGGTCGCCCTCACCGCAGTCATGCGAAAACTCGTCATTCTCGCAAACTCCCTTATCACCGAAAATAGAAAATGGAGCCCAAATCCTCCTTGACTTCAAACACAGATGCTCCCCCACAGGTGGGGAGGGTTAACAATTCAGCAAAACCCCCACTTACCCCCATAAACCCCCATCATTTTCACCTGCGCCATCCTGTTTTTCCCATAAAACCCCGGAAATCCGCTAGTTCCCGAATTTTGAAGAGTGGCATTGTATGCAAAAACCCCCACTTTACCCCCATAAAAGGTCCCGGAACCCCCACAAAACATTACATTGTGGGGGTGACTGTTGTGTTTTTAAGTGGCTAGGCCCGCACGCGTTATTCTCCCTTGGTTTCTTCCTCCTCCTTGATGGGGGAGGATTGAGGTGGGGGTGAAAGTCTCAACGGGAGCACCCTGTTTCGTTTTGATCAGTCCACCAATTTCGTCATGCGCAGGCTTCGACCCGCGTATCCACGGAGGTATGGTAAGTCCGGTAAAATTATAAAACCTAATCAGGGAATATAATCATAAATTAATGAATTTATCAAGGTTTTTAGCTGATGCTGTGTCCGCTGATGACATGAAATTTGATCCGGGGGGCGGCCCGATGAAAAATCGCGCTTTAGAAACCCAACGATCACCGTGCTCGGTAAGATAGCAGACGCTCCAGATACTGAGGCAGCACGGCTATTGCGTGTACCGCGTAGCCGCTAACGATTGGACTAGGTAGAATTCAGACGGCTTCAAGTTGCTCAACAACCAATATCTTCAAGTGGGTTTTTACATAACGTTTTGCTTCCCCCAGCCCCTGCCGATAATCGTCGGCGGCGACAGACAGAGACTCCGGTAAAGTTGCCTTCTCAAGGTCATCGGCATTCCAATCATCTGAAAGGCGCTTGCTGATGGCGTAGCATACGGCTTTACCGACCCGAAATGCCATTGAACGGCGAGCGGCCTTGACGATTATAGATCTGCGTTCTTCGGGCTCTCCCTCACTTGCCAGCTCTGCCTCCAACTCAGCGGCCATCCGGTCTACCACTGGATACAGACCATTCACAAATATCTCCTGACTATCCTTATAGTACTTGGCAGCTCGTCCTTTAATGCCTTTGTCATTGATCTCTTCAGGGTCGTCCAAGACAATTATCTTAGGAACCCGTTCCAGAGCTTGGAGAGCCTTTGAGGTTTTAGCCCCTTTAGGGGCGGTCCTGACTTTTCGATTTTTAGCGCGTTGCCCCGCGTCTAAATCTTCATTGTGAAGCGAGGAGCCGAAATGAATTTCCCCAGGAAATTCTGAAAAGTTCTCTGATGTCGGTTCGGAGGCGTCCAAACCCGAGTCCGATTCCTCGGTGGGTTTAGCCGTCTTCGACTTAATATCTCGTAATGATGGTGTCGGAACACGGAATTCATCGAGAAGCTTTTGCAATTCGGCTTGCAGTTCATCAAGGTTCTCAGCGGATTTAGGTGACTCAGATTTGATTATGTCTTTCACCCATTCGGGCATGAGTTCCCGTACTAAATGATCGAAATCAATAGCTTTGATCGCGGAGCGGTCACTCGTGTCGGTTAGGCCATCGCGATACTGATTTGGAGCAGCAAGATGATCCGGAAGTAATATTTCAAGCGTCAATACCTTCGACCCAAATGGGATCCCAAAATTCGGTGCAGCGGAGGACCAAGCCTTCTTCGTTTTGTAGTCGTACCGCTCGCCCTTATAGACGATGGCACAGAATGTCGTTGAAGCTACTGCCGGTATTCTTCTCGCGCTCTCGGTGTGGCTGGATGTTCGGTGCTTGGGATCGTGTACATAACGTACTGATATGCCGGTTTCATCCTCCGTTGAGGTTTCGTGGCGCGGAAGATCATCAAGGATTGCGTCAAGCGTCTTTACGCTTCGGTATCTGCCTGTTTCCTCTTTGCCCCCGCCTTTGGTCATTGCGACGTCGACCATCAGTTCCACATCATTCTCGAAGCGGGAAAATCTTCTATAAATTTCACTGGGCACATAACTGCGATCTTCAGTTTCCCCGCGCCGCAGAGGTTCGGATACCGTATCGTGGTCGTCTGATTCTCCCATCAGCACGACTTCCGTCCAGTCGAAGTCAGTGCTCAGACCGTTTTCGATTGTGACCTCTGTAACATCGATTACGGTGTCGGTTGATCCGTCCTCAAATTCGACAGCGAAACGCACATAGGTATCGACTTCTTCGTCAAAGCCGATGGTCACTTCCGATACGATCCCATCTTTGCATGAACGGTATCGAATCCCGTTTGGCGAAACGGCAAGTCCTGACACTTTGGCCCCGATACCGAAATTGCCGTCCAATGCCATTGTCTTGTTAATGGAAGAAGACAGATCTGTAGCTCTTTTAAGATCACTCTCGCTCATCCCAGTGCCGGTGTTCCAGAAAGTAAGTTTCCGAACTCCATCGATTTCGGTCGGGTATATTCGAATTCTCCCCGTGCCTCTTGGGTCAAGCGCTGCATTTTCCTCGGCATTCTTGAAAAATTCGCGAATCAATGTTGCGCGTGGTGCTTGTTGAATCAGGCGGTTTATCAGAAATGTCTTGTCAGCGATGTTCAGTGGTTCTGATTTCACGACGAACTCCTAGAGCTTGAATTTGTCGGGATGGTCTCCAGAGGAGTCGAATTTTCGCTCCACATCGGTTACCGCATCCTTCAACGCCCGAACGATCTTCTTGATGTCCGCATCGGAATATTCGTAGGCACGCTTATTCGACAAGTTCCCGATTTTCCGTAATGCACCCAACGCCGCTTGCGTCCGACTTTCCGCCAATCGCACAAATTTCTCCCGACGATCATCATTTTTACTCATAAAATTCTCCGAATTTCTATGTAGTAATATAAAAAATACTAACAGAAATGCGAGTTGTCAAATAAAAATTATTTCATAGATATTCGAAAAGAAATTCTTTTAGGCAATTCCGTACTGGCAATTCCGGGGACACCTTACTTATCTCCATCTCCCGAAAACCGGGTACACGATCCCGATCCCGTTGGGATCACGTCATGTCCCCGCTATTCTCACATTCAAACCTATTCGCATAATGTTCGGTCGTCGATGGTGTAATCCTTTCTGTCCCGCGACAGAGCGTCGGTATGCCGGGTGATCGACGCCCGCCCCTCCCGCGAACCGGTTTTTGATTTTATGCGATTTGAACATCCTCCTTTTTGTGTCGCGAAGTCGCCCCCAGATTTCTTGTATCTTTTGGCCCCTTTGGGAATTCTGCAATCTTGAAGGCAGCGCAATAAAGGCACACAGGGAGGGGCCGTTAACCTGACGCCCTCCCGTACCCCGTTGCATTTTTGCGACCCTTTCATCCCCTTCGCTATCGCAACTTTTTTCAGCCTGTGGTACTGAAAGAGAAAATCTTTACAGGAGAAAAAAATGCGCATTCCCGGTGCTGACAAGGCCATCAACCATTTGATGAAGTGGTCAGTAAACGATACGTGGCGACCGATGCTGGAACAGATCGTGGCGGAACATCTTGAGGATATCTGTGACGAATACGGTATGGATGAGCAGGGATTGACCGATACATTGGGCGACTCTTTCGGGATGGTCTATGGCTGGATTCTGGAAGATTTTTTCACCATCGAATTTGATGACGAACTCAACATTATTGATGACTTCCTGAAGCGCCGGGGATGGCGCGAGAAAGCGCCCGCCAAACGGTATCTGAGCGCGCTTCGCGATTCAGTGTGCTCGCTTTATGAAGTGGTTGATGTTGAACCTGGCCATTCGATAACTGTCCGTGATGTCGTTGTCGGCGGCGATGCCGTGGAGGTCAGTGAAGTCAGCGGGTCGCAGTCGGTGCATAAATGGGATCACCTTGCGGCGCGCAGGATCACCGTCAACAACAAGGCCTGCTTCACCGGGGCGCTGCTGCCGTTTTCAAGGGAGGCTGCTGACATATTTCTCGACGAGATTGACAGGGCGACAAAGAAGCTCGGCAAATCCCTGCGAAAGGTGGCAAAAGAAAATGATGAGCCGATGGAGGCCACGGATGAGGATCTGAAGAAATTCATTCTCGAAACCAGCTCATATCTGATTTCGCAAATCTGGCTGGGCACCACGCTGGAACGGATGATGGCGCCATTGCCGGACCTGCGAAATACGGATGGTCAGGAAATCCTGTTCTCGGAAGTAAGCTTCCCCATCCACGGCAATGCGTCAGAGCTTGTCCCGCTGATCGACGGCATTGAAGGCTTTGTACGCGAAGATCCGGACGAGGACTTCTGGACGTGGGTCGAGGGAGCGGCCCGGCCAACTCAAGCAACCGGGGGCGAGAGTCTCATGTATATGAGCAGAGATCTGTCGGGGAACACCATACTCGGCAAACTTGAGATCACTGATGACCGCCTTGTTCTGGCAACCAACTCCAGGGAGCGGGCCGAACAGGGCCGCGATATCCTGATTGACCATCTCGGTGACCGGGTAGGGCAACCGCTTACTGCCTTTCAGACACCTGAACAGAAGCAGAACGATCCGGATCGGCAACCGGTGGAGCAGGCAGAGCTGCCGCCGGACGTCGCAGGACAGGTGCTTCAGGAGTTTTTTGACGAACATTACCGTAAAACGCTTGATCAGGCCGTTCCCGCGCTTGGTGGGAAAACCCCGCGGCAGGCGGCAAAATCAAAAAAGGGCCGAGAGAAAGTGGTTGCCTGGCTCAAGCTGCTGGAAAATACCGAGGCGAGACGGGCCAGATCACAGGGCGGACAGCCCTATGATTCCCGCTGGATGTGGAAGGAACTGAAGGTCGATGACCAGCGTTGAAAACCGTTGGTCAATCTGTCCGACATATTCTTGAAACCCTGAAGAGATCCCGTCTTGCTCCCGTTGCTCCCCTCCCGGTCCAGCCACTTCCTACTCTGCCGCGTCGGTGATCCACGGCGGCGACACGCATTTGCCATCGACCCGGACTTCGCCCCGTTCCGTGCGACCTACTCTTCAAAACGCCCCGTGGCGTCACGATTACGTTCGTATCGTCGCGTCAGTGGAAATGGCGGCAACCAGGATTCGCGCCGGACGGTCCAGCTTTCGTAGGTTGGCATCAGTTGGTCGGGGGCATCCAGAGACCCCAGGTTGACTTCGATTTCGTCTGCGCTGCGGGCGAAAAGGGACGCGCCGCAGCGCGGACAGAAAAACCGCCCGGCGTAGTCGCGTGTTTCGCCATCGATCGTCACCGCGTCTTCGGGGAAGATGGCGGATGCGTGAAAAAGCGCGCCGTGATGCTTGCGACAATCGAGACAGTGACAGAGGCCAACCCGGTAGGGCAGTCCCGACGCGACAATCCGCACATTGCCGCAGGTGCACCCGCCGGTGAACTGGTCCATGCTGCGTCTCCTCTGAAATCAAGCTGTCGGAATGTTTACAACGAAGCCCGTCGGGCGTCCATGAAAGATGCGCCAGACTTACTCATCCCCCGAAAACCGGGTACACGATCCCGGTCCCGTGGGGATCACTGCTATATTGCTTTTAACCCGGCGTTTGAACTAATTCGCCAGATTGCTCATCCACCAGGGGCAACGTGAAATAAAATTCCGCGCCGTTGCGGCGGCGGGTGTCGAGACCGATTTTGCCACCGTGCTGTTCGATGATGGTTTTGGCGATGAACAGGCCCAGGCCGGTCCCGCCTTTTTGACGGCTGTCGCTTGAATCCGCCTGAACGAATTTTCCGAATATCCTGTCCTTGATGCTTTCTGCGACACCCGCGCCGTTGTCGGAAACGGAAATACGGGCTGACGCCCCCTCACGGCCCAGAGATATGCAAACCTGTCCCTGCGCGGGCGAATACTTGACGGCGTTCGAGATCAGATTGCTCATGACCTGAACCAGCCGGTCAAAGTCGCCTTTCACCCGTGCATCGGCGGCCTCATTTTTCAACACCAGAGAGACATCGTACTCAGCGGCATAACCTTCCGAAGCCTGAATGGCCATGCCCATCATGTCGCCAACATCCATGACAGCCATTTCGTGGTCAAGCTGACCCGATTCAATGGCACCCACGTCGAGGATGTCATTGATGAGCCGGATCAGGCGATGTGAATTGTTGAAGGCCACATCAATCAACTCTTTTTGCTGCTCCGACATGTCGCCGATCTGCCCGGACCGGATGAGACCGAGTGAACCTTTTATTGAGGTCAGAGGGGTCCGGAGCTCGTGACTGACCGTCGATACAAATTCGTTCTGCATTTTCTCGGTACGTCGACGTTCCGTTATATCCTCATGAACGGTGATGATTTCCGCCCAGCTGTCCTCGCACCCCTGAACGATACGTGATGTACATCTGAGAATAATCTCCGTGCCGTCTTCCAGGGTTTCATGAACTTCTCCGATATAAGTCAGGGACCCCGATGCAAAAGTCGACAGTTCACCAACATAGAACTGCTGCCAGTTGGTATTTTCCCAATCGTCATATTCGTCTTCATATTCCCTGAGTTCCTCCATTGAGGAGAGCCGGAACATCTTGAGCAATGCCTCATTTGCATCGACGACATAAATGTCGTGAAGCGCGTCGCGCAGGTCTTCATCATGTGTTCGAAAATACCCGGCGATATCTGTATTTCCCTCACGCTTCAGCTTGTCGATGCGTTGTTTAACGAGGGAGTAATCTTCCAGCATCAGGCCAGCCGGGATCTGTTCATATAGCGTTTTGTAACGCCGGTCGAGGGCATGATGATTTTCTTCGGATCGGGGGTTTTCCGGTTGTGCGGTCTCTGGCCCCTGCAGAGGAGAATCGCCCGGATCAAATTTATCCAGAGATTGCCTGCGTTTCCGCGGTCGTTCCGAATCTGTCATATCAATAAATTATCGATCTTGTTCCAATACGTTAAGCGTATCTGAAGATATGTAATTACAATAATACTTTGTCAAATTCTTGCAACAATGCAGCACTGTCGCACTTGAGTTGTCAGGGCGTGTATGCGACTGCACCATAAAAATTCTCATACTCGGTTCTGGTTGAATGGACCGACGGTCAATTAGGGTCCCCTCCCGCAAATGTGATTTCAGCGCGGAGAGATCAATGGTGTAAACAGGGGGACCAACAACAAGCCGATGGATTTCATGCCGGACCTGATCAATGATTTGCGCCGAACTCTCCTGAGCCTGCTTGTGATTTGCGCAGTGGTTTCCGTCAACTTTTCGTCCTTTCCGATGTCGGCCAGTGCCGCTCCACCGCCCCTGCAAGGCGAGCGGCGACCGTTTACCGAGGTGGTGCCGCCCTACGCCGCGCCGCTGACACCGATGTATACGGCGAAGGGCGGGGTGATTAATTTACGGCGCTATCGGGGCAAGGTCGTGGTGCTGAATTTTTGGGCGACGTGGTGCGCATCCTGCCTGTATGAACTGCCGATGCTCAGTCGGGTCCAGACCGATCTTGGCGGTGACGGGCTCGACGTGGTGACGCTGAATGTCGATGAAGCGGACGCGAAGCGGGTGGCGCGGTATTTTGACCGCCTCGGCATCGACAATCTGCCCCGCCATCAGGACCCTGCGGCACGCGCACCGGCGGCGTTCAAGACCCGTCACGGATTGCCGTGGTCATTTGTCATTGATCGCCAGGGGATGGTACAGGGTTACATCATGGGCAGCGTCAACTGGGATTCAGACGCAGCCAGAAAACTGCTTGAGTATTACTTAAAATAGCAAATCCCGAGTGGATGAAATCCGCGACGACGTATTTGCGAAAAAAATCTAGGTTTGGATTTCATCATCATCGATGCGGCTTTGCAGCCGGGTCAGGTCCGACTGAATCTCGAAAATCAGCGCCGATGACTGTTGATGCAGATTGAGCAGCCGGTCCATTTTGACCTGTAGCGCTTTGGTTTCCTCAAGGTTTTCGGTCTCATCGTCCTCTCCGGAGACCAGCCAGCCGAGCGACACGCCAAGAACACCGGACAGCATCGTCAGTTTGTTGCCGCGCGGTTCCGAGCGGTCGGTTTCCCAGTTACGGACGGTTTTCAGCAACACGCCGATGCGGCGCGACAGTTGCTGATCTGTCAGGTTGGCGCTTTCGCGGGCAAGGGTAATGCGTCCACCGAGTGTCATCGGCATCTCCTCATTCTGCTTTTCAGGTTTTGTCTGTTCGGCGGCGACCCTAACCGATAAGGCCGGACATGGAAACCGCCCCGCCTGAATTCTCTTCGGCGCAGCGTCAGGTGTGGACCGGTTTTGGCCAGGCCGGGTCGTTGAAGCGCTGGATTTCGATCAGGTGGCCGTCCGGGTCGCGCAGGAAACAGTGATAGATGTTGTAGGTCGGGTTGTCGGCAGGAGGTTTGTCGAAGGTCACGCCGTTCGATTTCAGACGCGCATACCAGCCATCGACATCGTCGCTGACCAGCGTGAAAATCACCCCGTCTTTTGAGACCTTCATCAACGCGCTCGCCTCGCAGATGCCGATGAATCCGTCGCCGCTAACCCGGTAAATCCGGCATGCCCCCTGATCGAGCACCAGCGGCAGGCCAAGCTGGTCTTCATAAAATTCGGTGCTTTTGGAAAGATCGCTGACGGTCAGGAAGGTGACTTGCTGGTCGAACATGATGGGTTCCATTCTGTTGATCGTGTTGCTATGGCGATGTCACCAGACCCCGAACAGATATCCCCGTTCCCTGGCGTTGTCGGTGCGTTGTTCGATTTGTTGATGGGAGATGGTTGTCCGCGTTCGGCGGTGGCGGAGCCAGTGGTCGAGGCGGCCCTCCAGTTCACCGCGAACGGCTCCGTGATCGGCGGACGGGCCGAGATCGTTCAGTTCATCGGGGTCATTTCCCAGGTCGAACAGTTGCGGACCGAACCCGTCATAGCTGATGTATTTCCATCTGTCTGTGCGGATCATGAAGGCACGGGTTTCATCGGGCGCCAGGTTCAGCGATTTTCTGGCACCCCTGAACGCATAGTCGGCTTCACTGAACACGGCGTCACGCCAGGTCACCACCGATTGCCCGCGCAACAGCGAAAGCAGGGAGCGACCTTCCAGAACATGGCCTGGCACTTCGCCGCCGATAGCTTCAATGAAGGTCGGGATCAGGTCGATGGCTTCGGTCAGGTGTTCATCAATGGTGCCGCGCGTGACATCTGCCGCCTGATCCGGGTCGACGATGATCAACGGGATGCGCAGCGCCTCTTCGTGGAACATTTCCTTCTCGCCGAGCCAGTGATCGCCAAGGTAATCGCCGTGATCGCTGGTGAAGACGACCAGGGTGTCGTCCAGACGGCCTTGCTGTTCGAGGAAGTCCATCATCCGTCCGATATGATCGTCGATTTCCGTGATCAGGCCCATGTAGGCCGGAATGACGTGCCGGCGACGCGCATCGTCGGAAAAATTCCGGCTTTCTTCATGATCCATGAACGCCTTGATGACCGGGTGCGGGTCCTGTTGTTCCGCAGCATCACGGTTGGCCGGAAAAACTGAGTTGGCACCGTACATATTGTGATACGGGGCGGGGGCCATATAGGGCCAGTGGGGTTTGATGTAACTTAAATGCAGGCACCACGGCAAATCGCCGAGCTCTCTAATTTTTGCCATCGCCCGGTCGGTCATATAGGCGGTTTCGGAATGCGCCCGGTCGACGCGGGCGGGCAGATGACAGTTTTGCATGGACCAGCCGCTGAGGATCTCACCGTCCGGCCCTTCGCCGGCATTCGCCACCGTATGCCACGGGTTGTCACCGTCATATCCCTGTTCGCGGAGATGGCGGTTATAGGCCAGATTGGGGTCAGCGGCCTGATCCGGGTGCAGGCCGTCATCGCGCTCCCATGGCTCGAACCCGCACTGGCTGGCCAGCACGCCATCGTCGGATGCCGGGTCGACACCAAGGCGTTTCATGCCCTCATTGTCCGGCGTCATGTGGGTTTTGCCGATCAATCCGGTACGGAGGCCCAGCGGCCGGAGATAATCACCCAGCGTCCGCTCGCCGATGTTCAGCGGCACTCCGTTATAGGTCGAGCCATGCGAGACCATATAGCGGCCCGTATAAAACGACATCCGCGACGGACCGCAGACCGGGGCCTGACAGAAGGCGCGGCTGAAATTCACGCC
>JAJFIJ010000169.1 GCA_021775105.1 Rhodospirillales bacterium
CAGTGCGCCGAAAAACTGGAGGCTATGATCATCAGTGAAGGGCCGGACACAATTGCCGCATTCATTGGCGAGCCGGTACTGGGGACTGGCGGACTGGTACCACCCCCCAGCGGTTACTGGGCGGCAATCCAGACGGTGCTGAAAAAACACGACATCCTGTTGATTGCCGACGAAGTCGTCACAGGGTTCGGTCGCCTTGGTTCGATGTTCGGATCAGATCACTACGGAATTGAAGCCGATATCATCACATCTGCCAAAGGTTTGACGTCGGCTTATGCCCCGCTGTCTGCGTCTATTGTTTCGGACAAGGTCTGGAAGGTGCTGGAACAGGGCACCGATGAGTTTGGTGCCATCGGCCATGGCTGGACCTATTCTGCGCACCCGATCTGCGCAGCGGCAGGCGTTGCCAATCTGGAACTCATCAATCAATTGGGCCTTGTCGACAATGCGGCCAGAATGGGTGCGTACTTCAAGACGGCAATGACGGCTGCTGTCGGGCAACATCCGAGCGTTGGCGAGGTCAGGGGGGAAGGCCTGATGCTGGCTGTAGAACTGGTTGCCGATCGCCAGCGCCGCACCTTCCTTGACCCGGAACTGGCGACCGGCGCCAGGGTCGCTGCGGCGTTGCTCAAGCGCGGTGTCATAGCGCGCGCCATGCCTGAAGGTGATATTCTTGGCTTTGCCCCACCACTTTGTCTGACCAGGGAAGAAGCCGATATTATCGTTGATGCCATGAAAGGGGCTATTGACGAGATTTGTGGAAAAAAATCATGAAAAGATCGTAAGGGCGGACTTCCCCGGTATTGATCAATGCGTTTCCATGACGCTAAACTGCCGCGCCCTTTAAATTTTCAAGCGGGAAACTATGCGCAAGACGACTCTTTTCAAACAACTGATCGCGTCGCCTGAAATCCTGCTGTTACCCGGCGTTCATGATGCTCTGTCGGCGCGTATTGGTGCCCAGGCCGGGTTCAAGGCTATGACCGGAGGCGGCTATTCGGCATCGGCGACGCTGTTGGGCCAACCCGATACGTCACAACTTTCGCTGACCGAAATGGCAGATCACTACGCCCGCATTTGTGATGTTGTTGACGTGCCGTTTTTTGGTGATGGTGATACGGGATTTGGCAATGTAACCAATGTTGCACGGACGGTGAGAATGTATGAGCGGGCTGGTCTTGCCGGCATGTTCATCGAGGATCAGGTGTTTCCGAAACGCTGTGGCCACATGACGGGCAAAGGTGTCATCGGGGCCGAGGAAATGATTGGCAAGCTGAAGGCCGCACTTGATGCCCGCCATGACCCTGATTTTGTCATTATGGCACGAACCGACGCCAATGCGGTTAACGGGATAGATGACGCGCTGGAGCGTATGGCGCTGTATAATGAAGTCGGGGCGGATCTGTTGTTTGTCGAAGCGCCGAGAAATGTTGAAGAAATGCGCCGCATCTGTACCGAGCTTGATGGCCCCAATCTTGCTAATATGATCGAAGGTGGGGCAACACCGGTATTATCACTCGACGAGTTGACGGACATCGGCTTTGCCGTCGTTACCTACCCGGTCGCTGCAACCTTTGTAATCGCCAAGGCGATGCGCGACTTCATGGGCTATCTTGTGAGCAACGGAACAACGGTTGGCTTTGATAATGAAATGTTTGAATTCGAAGACTTTAACCGGATCATCGATCTTAAAGGTCTGCGTGACCAGGAGGAAAGCTATCTGAATTACGCGGCTGACTTGTCAGCCAACAAACGCGACGACCCTGGTCAATAGGGCGTTGAATTTCTGGAACCTAAAAAATCATCAGGGAGAAGATTATGAAAAGGGAGAAGATTATGAAAAAACTGATTGCACTGTCTGCGGGTATATTGGTCATGTCGGGGGCGTCCTACGCGCAAGCGGCTGAAATGCGCTGTAGCCACCAGCTGCCGCCCAAACACCATATTGCCAAGGTCATCGACAAATGGGCCGCCGAAGTCAAAGCCCAATCGAAAGGTGATCTTGATGTTCAGGTTTTCGGTGCCAACAGCCTGCGTGGTGCCAAACAGAATATCGCCGCTGTCGCCAAAGGCGATATCGAATGTGCTTTCTCTGTTAATTTCCAGTGGGGCAAAACCGTGCCGACCATGAACGTCACGCTGAAACCCTATTCCGTTACGGACAAGGACGTTCTCAGCAAGTGGCCGGGTTCGCCCGCCGCTGCTTTCCTCGACGGCAAATTGCTTGAAAAAGGTGTGCGCAATGCAGTCTGGCTGTTCACCACCCGGATGTCGGCCTACACCTCAAAAGGAGCTCCGCTGATTAAACCGAGCGATTTCAAGGGTGTCAAAATTCGTGGTATCAACTCGCTGGTTGATGCCGGGCTTGTTGCGCTCGGCGCGGCTCCTTCGGCGATGTCGGGCAGCAAAGTCTATCAGGCGCTCAGCACCGGTGTAATTGACGCCGGATTGACGGATATCTCCGCCGCCTATTCGCGGAAATACTACGAAGTTCAGGATCACGTCACCGTCTCACCGCTGTTCAGCGTGTTCTTCCATGGTTATGTCAATCCGGCCTGGTATGACAAATTGTCGGCGGCCAACAAGAAGGCGTTGAAGGCGGCAAGTGACAAGGCCGCCCAATGGGCAATTGACCTGACGGAAGAGTCTGCGGCGAAAGCGCCGGGGCAGCTTCGTGAAAAAGGTATGAAGGTCCATATCCATACCGCAGCCGAAATTGCTGCCATGAAAGGGCAAATGGGACCTGCCTTTGACAAAGCCTTCGCCGAGGCGACGGGTGATGATGGCAAGAAGCTGCTCGATATGATCTCCAAGATGTAATCGTCCGCTTTTATGGGACTCCCGCCATCATCGGTGGATAAGACCGGGGAGGCGGACATCGCCTCCTCGGGTCTTGACCGCTGGATCGCCCTCATATCCCTGGCGACGGCATCGGTTGGTGCCGTCGTTGTGCTTTTGATGATGCTGATCGTGACCTACAGCGTGATCAATCGATACGTCCTTGGAACACCGATAACCTGGACCGATGAGTTGTCGGGGTATCTGGTTGTCGCTCTGGTAATGCTGGGGGCGGCTGAAGCCCTCAGACGCGGCGATCATATTTCTGTCGATTTGGTCACCAGCCGCCTCAATGAAAAATGGCAACACATTGCCGCGATCTTCGGCAATATCATGGTTCTGGTGGTTGCCGTGGCACTGCTGATCAGTGGCAAGGAGACCCTCGAGTATTCGATAAATTTTGACATACTTTCTGTTGGCTATCTGGAAGTGCCAATGTGGATTCCACAGTCCTTTCTGATCCTGGGCGCGTTGATGCTGGCCCTGGTGGCAGGCGTAAATCTGCTGAAGCTGGTCAGGCAAGGCACAGTACCGTGACAACATTTCTGATCCTGACCGGGCTGGTCGTCCTGTTGTTGACGGGTGTGCCGATTTTTGCCGGACTGGGGGTTGCCTCCATCGTCCTGATGCTGGTCACCGAAGGCAGCATCGGCAGCATCGCCGAAACCGTGTTTGGCAAACTCGATACGCCCCTGCTGACAGCGATCCCGATGTTTGCGTTTATGGCCCACGTCATGATCCGCTCGAAAGTGGTCGACGATCTCTATGCCGCTGCCCACGCCCTCGTGCGTCACCTGCCGGGGGGGCTGGGCGTCGCCACGGTACTGTCGTGTACGGTCTTTGCCGCGATTTCCGGATCTTCGGTGGCGACGGCACTAACCATCGGCACCAGCGCAATTCCGCAAATGCAGCGCTATGGGTACCGCCCGCAAGACGCTTACGGTGTGGTCGCCGCAGGCGGCACGCTCGGCATCCTGATCCCGCCATCCGGGCCACTAATCCTTTATGCCATCGTTACCGAGACGTCGATTGGCGCGTTGTTTCTCGCCGGGGTCATTCCGGGCCTGATGATTGCCTTGATTTTTGCCGGATTTTGCGTGGTTCAGGCGTCCTGGCGAACGGATGTTGAAAGGTTAAGCTGGGTTGGCTGGCGGGCCTGTGGCGCGGCGTTGCGAAAATCGATCTGGGCGCTAATGCTGCCACCACTTGTTCTGGGGGGTATCTATCTCGGCATTTTCACGGCATCCGAAGCCGCCGCCATCGGCTGTATCATTGCTCTTGTGATTGCCGTTGCAATCTATCGTAATTTTGGTTTGCGGGATCTATTCGAAACGGCGTTTGAGACGGTTCGCACGACCGCGATGCTGTTTATGATTCTGGCAGCAGCAGCGATGTTCGGCCATGTCGTGACAATCATGCGCCTGCCGAACGAACTGGTCGAGGCGGTTATTGCAATGGGTGCCTCGCCGATGATGTTCATCATTGCGGTGATGTTGGTAATTTTCGTGCTCGGCATGTTTCTCGAAACCATTGCGATCATTCTGATCACCACGCCGATCATTTTTCCGGTCATGCTGGAGCTTGGCATCAATCCGGTCTGGTATGGCATTTTACTGATGATCAATCTGGAACTGGCGTTGATTACGCCACCCGTCGGGATGAACCTGTTTGTCATCAAGGGAATCGCAAACGCGCCGCTGGAAGAGATTATCCGGGGTATTCTTCCTTATGTACTGCTCATGCTGACCGGGCTGATCATTGTCCTGCTGTTCCCCCAGGCGGCAACATGGTTACCCGATATCGCCGGGTTCGGCAGGTAACCCGGATAAAAAGCCGGGCCGTGGTGCTAAATCAACATAGCTGATATAACCTGTCCTGTGGTTCAGGGATGGGACGTGTACCAATATGTATACAGACGATAAATCGGGAAATCTCAACACGCCGCACAGCCTCGGCAGATACAGAAAGCGTGGACTGGTTACGACCAACGATCTCAGGCGGTTCGTTGGTATTCCGACGTTTCTGAGATTGCCGTTGATGGGTGACGTGCCCGAGCCGAAAATCGGCATTGTCGGCGTTCCCTATGATGGCGGAGTTGCGCGGACGCCGGGCACACGGTTTGGACCACGGGGCATCAGGAACGCCTGCTGGCGTTCTCCGGAATACCACCCGGATCTCGATATAGCGTTGTCTGAACACAATATAGCCGTTGATTGCGGAGACATGCTGATCTCGCCGATGCTGGTTTCTGATGCTCTGGAAACGATGGACAGGGAGATTACGGATCTCCTCGAACGGAACATTATTCCGGTGTCAGTCGGCGGCGATCACGGCATCACCTATCCAATCATGCATGCCATGAATCGCGCTCATGGCAAGTTTGCCGTCATCCACTTCGATGC
>JAJFIJ010000170.1 GCA_021775105.1 Rhodospirillales bacterium
TCCCATATTTCCCCGCGCATTCCCGGATCTCCACTGTGTTAACAAATGGATGATGGAGATCCCTCAATGAACGAAATTCGAAAACCGGAAACCGATAAACTGACCACCGGCCCGCTTGCGGCGAGCCGGAAAATTTATGTCGATGGCCAGATATACAAGAATATCAGCGTGCCGATGCGGGAAATTTCCCTGCACGAAACAGCAAATGAACCGCCGGTGGTCGTTTACGACACGTCCGGGCCTTATACCGATCCCGCCATCAATATCAATCTGGAACAGGGATTGCCACGCCTCAGGGAAAGCTGGATCAGGGCGCGCGGAGATGTTGAAGAGTATCAGGGCCGGGAAGTCAGGCCGGAAGACAATGGTAATATTGCGGGTGATAAACTTGTTACGGAATTTTCCAACAAGCAGAACCCGCTTCGGGCGATTGGCGGAAAACCGGTCAGTCAGTACCACTACGCCAAACAGGGGCAGATTACAGCAGAAATGGAATACATCGCGATTCGCGAAAACATGGCGCGCGAGCATGATCCGGAGATTGCTCAGCGGATCATCAAAGATGCCGAATCCTTTGGTGCCGAAATTCCCGAATTTGTGACGCCGGAATTTGTTCGTGATGAGATTGCCCGGGGCCGCGCAGTCATTCCAAGTAACATCAATCATCCGGAATCCGAACCGATGATCATCGGCCGCAATTTCCTGGTCAAGATCAATGCCAATATCGGTAATTCCGCGGTCACGTCATCTGTCGCCGAAGAGGTCGAGAAAATGGTCTGGGCGACCCGGTGGGGAGCTGACACGGTGATGGATTTGTCTACGGGTCGTAACATTCACAATATCCGCGAATGGATGATCCGTAATTCCCCGGTGCCGATTGGTACGGTTCCGATTTATCAGGCGCTGGAAAAAGTCGACCGGGCTGAGGACCTGACGTGGGAGATCTATCGCGACACCATTATTGAGCAGTGCGAACAGGGTGTTGATTATTTCACCATTCACGCCGGTGTTCGCTTGCGCCACATTCATCTGACAGCGGACCGGGTGACCGGTATTGTATCACGCGGCGGATCAATCATGGCTCAGTGGTGCTTGGCCCATCACAAGGAGAGTTTCCTGTGGGATAATTTCGAAGAACTGGCTGAAATCATGGCAAGCTACGATGTTGCCTTCTCACTCGGCGACGGGTTCCGTCCGGGCTCGACGGCGGACGCCAATGACGCCGCCCAGTTTGCCGAACTGGAAAGTATTGGCGAGCTTGCGCACGTTGCGTGGGACAAGGGCTGCCAGGTTTTCATTGAAGGCCCCGGCCATGTGCCGATGCACAAGATCAAGGTCAACATGGAAAAGCAGCTTGAGTGCTGCTCGGAAGCGCCGTTCTACACACTGGGGCCGCTGGTGACGGATATCGCGCCGGGGTATGACCACATAACATCCGGCATCGGGGCGGCGATGATCGGCTGGTACGGCTGTGCCATGCTGTGTTATGTGACACCCAAGGAGCATCTCGGGCTACCGGACCGCGAAGACGTCCGTGAAGGCGTGATCACCTACAAGATCGCCGCCCACGCCGCCGATATGGCAAAAGGTCATCCCGGTGCCTGTGCCCGTGACGATGCATTGAGCCGGGCGCGGTTTGAATTTCGCTGGGAGGACCAGTTCAATCTGGGTCTCGATCCTGAACGGGCCAAGGATTTCCATGATCAGACGATGCCCAAGGAAGCCCACAAAACCGCGCACTTCTGTTCCATGTGCGGACCCAAATTCTGCGCCATGGAAATCACCAATCTGGTGCGCGATTATGCCGAAGGTGGTATGAAAGACATGTCACAGAAATTCAGAGAAGAAGGGTCGGAGGTTTACAAAGAAGACTATTCGGAACCTGATGGACCTGAGTCGCAAGTAAAGTGAGTTTGTAAATATGTGAAGAAGGAGACCTTGTTAGACAACAAAGTCTCCTTCTTCCATCTGATTGACATAAAGAATCATCAGGCACCTCAATGCTGGCGCGTATAGGTGCCTGCCATGTTCTCCAGCATCGGGTCGGCTTCCAGACGAATGCGGACATTATCCGGGATTGGCATGGAAATGCGCCGGGTGGTCGAGAAGAAGACGTTGACGCTGGTTGAGGTGGCGACGCAGGTCTCGCCGAGAAACACACCAAATCCGGTGGTGATCGATTTATTGCCGAGCCGCAGTACGCGCCCGCCAACATCGACCGTGCCCGGATAGTGCATTTCCTTCAGGTAATCGATGGTCACGCTGGCCAGAGAGAAATCGATATCGGGCTCGGAGTCGGTATCCAACAAACTGCCGAGAAACATCGTCCGCGACGCTTCGATATAGGCGGCGTAGGCGCAATTGTTGACGTGGCCCAGGGGGTCCTGATCGGAAAACCGGATGGTCACCGGGGTCCAGAACCGGTAACTCGCGGTGGAACTCAGTTGAATATCTTCGGTGTTCATTGCCGGGTCGCTCTCCATATTCGTATGCCCTGAATTCCTACGTTGATTCCACAAGTTTTTCCAGACATCCTGAAAACAAGAACATTTGAAAGAGAGGCACAAGTGGAAAACGATCTCAATTGCCTGACAGCGTCAGCAGCGGCAGCGGCGATCCGCGCCGGAGAGACAAGTTCCGAAATGCTGGTCAGTGCCTGTATCGCACGGATTAATGATCGCGAAAGTACGGTGCACGCCTGGGTCAATTTCAATGCAGAGAATGCCCTGACGCAGGCCAGAGAATGCGATGCGGCGCTGGCAAGGGGGGATGATGTCGGTCCGCTGCACGGGGTTCCGGTCGGGCTCAAGGATATTATCGACACCGCCGATTTGCCGACGGAATCCGGCTCTCGCCTGTTCGCCGGACGTCGGCCAGCGCAGGATTCTGCCTGCGCGGCTCTATTGCGTGCTGCCGGGGCGGTTATCCTTGGCAAAACCGTTACCACCGAATTTGCCCTGACCCAGGCGCGTGGTACGACCAATCCGCATGATCCGTCGCGCACGCCGGGCGGCTCGTCTTCCGGGTCGGCGGCGGCGGTTGCCGATTTCATGGTCCAGTTGGCGGTTGGGTCACAAACCGGCGGATCGGTTATCCGACCGGCGTCATTTTGTGGAATCTATGGCTACAAGCCGACTTATGGGTCGATCTCGCGGCGCGGTGTCTTGATCATTTCGCGTTATCTCGATCATCTCGGGCTATATTCGCGTTCGCTCGAAGATCTGGCGATCATGGGCGATGCGCTGATGCAACGCGATGCCGGAGATTTCGACATGCGCTTTCATCCTGAACGTCAACTGAGCGAGATCACGGCCGAACCCGAAGCCACGGAAGCTCCGCGCCTCGCCTATGTCAAGGGGCCAGCCTGGGATCATGCCGAAGATCACATGCCTGCGGTATTTGATGCCTACGTGGCCGGGCTTGGCGGGATCATTCAGGAAGTTGAACTGGGCGGGATATTTGATCAGGCGCTGGATGCTCAGGCAACCATCATGAATGCCAGCCTGTGGGCCAATCTGGGTGAGTTATGCGAGCAGCATCCGGAGGAAATTGAAGACGAAACCAAAGAGCGCGTCATTGCCGGACGCGATATCCGGGCCGCTGATTTCATACACGCGACCGAACTGGCGGACTCGCTGGTCCGTGCGCTCGATGGCCTGTTTGAAAATTACGATGCGCTGGTTACCGCTGCCGCCCCCGGCGAAGCTCCGACCGGCCTTGATTACACCGGCAACGCAGCGTTCCAGCGGATCTGGACCATGACCGGACTGCCGACGCTGACACTGCCGTTGTTGCAGGGACCGAACGGCATGCCGATCGGTGTGCAGGTCATCGGTCCAAAAGGTCGCGACGAGGAGCTGTTCCGGGCCGCCAGATGGCTCGACGCGTTGGCGGAATGATGAGGTTACAGGGCAAGATTGCAATCGTCGTTGGTGCCGGGCAGCAACCGGGTGAAACCACCGGCAACGGCCGTGCCACCGCGCTTCGTTTTGCCGAAGAAGGGGCGACGGTGTTGCTGGTCGACAAGGACGAGGCCTCGGCGGCTGAAACGCTGGCAATGATCAAGGACAAGGGCGGTATCGGCTCGGTTCTGGCAGCAGACATTACCCGTGAGGACAATTGCCGGGCGATTGCCGGAACCTGCGTTGAGCGTTATGGGCGGATCGATATTCTGCATAATAATGTCGGCCGTTCGGAAGGTGATCGGGCGAGTGTCGATCTTGATGTTGAGACCTGGGATGCGCTGATGGCGATGAACCTCAAGGGCATGTTCATGACCTGCAAACATGTTCTGGCGGTAATGCGCGAACAGGGGCAGGGGGTGATCATCAATATCTCCTCAACCTCATCGATTGGCACCTGCCCAACGCTGACCTACAAAACCAGCAAGGGTGCTGTGAATACCATGACCCAGCATATGGCATTGGAGAATGGCCCTTACGGTATCCGGGTCAACGCCATTCTGCCGGGTTTGATGGATACGCCGATGGCGATTGAGCGGAGATCCCGTGAACGCAGTGTCGACAAGCAGGTTGTTCGTGATGAACGCAATGCGCAAATTCCACTTGGCGGCAAAATGGGAACGGCATGGGATGTTGCCAATGCGGCGGTATTTCTCGCTTCTGATGAGGCCGGATTTATCTCCGGTGTTCTGTTGCCCGTTGACGGTGCGCGCAGTTGCAAGGTTGGTTAGGTCAGCCAGCGTAATCGTCGACTGCGCGTGCGCTTATATTTGCAATTTTGCGCCCGGAGATGAATCTGTAAACATCGAGATAAACCAAACAGGTCAGGAAATGAACCAGACAATCAATTCAGATCGCTTGTGGCAAAGCCTGATGGAGATGGCGGAAATCGGCAAGACACCGGCGGGAGGCGTTTGCCGTCTGGCGTTGAGTGATGAGGACCTCGCTGGGCGCAATCTGTTTATCGAATGGTGCGAAGCGGCGGGGTTGTCGATCCGCGTTGATGAGCTTGGTAATATCTTTGCCCGGCGTGCCGGGACAGACGCCGACGCTGCCCCTGTATTGACCGGCAGCCATCTTGATTCGCAACCGCTCGGTGGGCGGTTTGATGGTGTTTACGGGGTGATGGCCGGGCTTGAAGTGGTGCGTGCCCTTAATGATGCTGAACTTCAGACCACACGCCCGATTGATATCGTCGCCTGGACCAATGAAGAGGGGTCGCGGTTTCCGGCGGGCTGCATGGGGTCGAGCGTATTTGCCGGGCGGCGCGAACTGGATGTCATGCTGGATCTTCAGGATTTGGCAGGTTTGTCCGTTCGCGACGAATTGAAACGCATTGGATTTGACGGGCCCGAAAAATGTGGCGGGTTTCCGGTTGCCGCCCTTTATGAAGTCCACATCGAACAGGGGCCGGTGCTTGAAGGCGAGGGCAAGGCCATCGGCGTTGTCACCGGGGCGCAGGGCATGCGCTGTTTTCGGGTTAACGTGAAAGGCGTCGAGGGGCATGCCGGAACCTTGCCGATGAACCAGCGCCGCGATGCCTTTCAGGGGGCCGCACGCATGGCCGTGGCGATTGATGAACTGGCCAACACCTTTCAGCCGCAACCGGTGATGACGGTCGGTGTGGTTGCCGTCGGACCGGGCGCGCGCAGCACCATCCCCGGTTCAACGATGTTCATGGTGGATTGCCGTTGTCCGGATGAGCAGGGGCTGGAGCAGCTCGAAACTGAAATCCGCAGTATTTGCCAGGGCATCGCCGAGGCACGGGGACTGGGGCTGGAGATTGAACTGATTACCACCATCCCGCCAATTACATTCGACGCGACCTGTATCACCGCCGTTCGTGATGCGGCAGAACGACGCGGTTTTGCGCATCGCGATATCAGTTCCGGTGCCGGTCATGATGCCTGCCATGTCTCGGTGGTCGCGCCGGTCGGCATGATCTTTGTTCCCTGCAAGGATGGCATCAGCCACAACGAGGTCGAATACGCCTCACCGGAAGACATCGCCAGCGGATGTCAGGTGTTGCTGGATGTCGTCGTTGAAGCCGCCAACAAAATCTAGAGCAAAACCGGAGCGAATAGGGTCATTCGTGAACGTGGCTTTGCGGAAACGCTAACCGCAGCACGAGCCGCTTTTTACTGCCGCCAATTCTTTGACAGGTGCCCTATCGGTGCCATAGGACTCATTTGGTCCGTGGGTCAGAAAGGTTTCCCACATCAGGCCATCCGGCGAACGGGTCCAGGTTTTATCGGATTTGGCGTAGCAGCAGGTGGCATCGTTCTGGTCCTTGGTTGGCGCATCGGATGCCTTCAGGCGGGCCGCAAGTTCGTCCAGTTCTTCGGCGCTTTCGAGCTGAATGCCCAGATGGTCGACGCCCAGACTTGCGCAGCGGTTGTCGATAACAAAATTGATATACGGGTCATCGAGCATCCATTTGGCGTAATCATCTTTGAGCACATCGGGTTCGGCGTCAAACAGGGTCGCATAAAAGTCGACAGACGGTTCGAACGCCTCAACGCCCAGTGAAATGTGCAGCCGTTTCATAAGCAATTCTCCCTGTTTCCGGCCTTTAAACGACCACTAGTTAGTATAACTGACAAGGAAATTCAAATAATTACAAAAATAAAATGTTATATAAATTTAAATTACATAAAAATTTGACAATTAAAGAACCTGACCTATATAATTCACCAACCGGTGAAGGAATGGCCATGACTGCTGCGCATGTGATTACCGCCAATGACCTCAAAGACGGCCTGGTTGTCTATCAGGCCGCTGATAACGGCTGGGTCGCCTCAGTGCAGGCGGCGGAAGTGCTTGAAGAAGAAGTTCTGCTGGATGCGGCGTTGGTTCGGGCAAAATTGGCGGAAGACACAGACATTGTCGTCGGTGTCTATGCGATTGAAGTTGAAGTCGGTGCCGATGATATTCGCCCGATCCGATACCGCGAACGCCTGCGCGCCTTCGGCCCCAGTATTCATCCAGAATTTTCCAGATCGCCAGATGCATCTGCATCCGGGTCTGAAGGGGCGAGGTAACGATCATGTACCAATATGATGAATTTGATCACAAGCTGGTTGCCGAACGCACGGAGCAGTTCCGCGATCAGGTGGCGCGACGGCTGGCGGGCGAAATTACAGAGGACGAGTTCAAGCCATTGCGGCTGATGAACGGCCTCTATTTGCAACTGCATGCCTATATGCTGCGTGTCGCCATCCCGTATGGCACCTTCTCGTCAACCCAGCTTCGCAAACTGGCCGTGATTGCCAATAAGTACGATCGTGGGTACGGTCATTTCACGACCCGCCAGAACATCCAGTTCAACTGGCCGAAGCTGGAAGACGTGCCCGATATTCTTGAAGAACTGGCCGAGGTCGAGATGCACGCGATCCAGACCAGCGGTAATTGCATCCGCAACGTCACCGCCGACCAGTTCGCTGGCGTGGTTGCCGATGAAGCTGATGATTCACGGATCTGGGCCGAAATCGTCCGTCAGTGGTCGACCTTCCATCCGGAATTCGCCTACCTTCCGCGTAAATTCAAGTTTGCTTTCTCGGCCTCTGAACATGACCGCGCCGCCGTTCGGTTCCACGACATTGGCATTATCGTCAAACGCAATGCCGAAGGCGACCTGGGGTTTGAAATTCTGGTTGGTGGCGGGCTTGGGCGGACGCCGATGATGGCGAAAACCATCCGCCACTTCGTCCCGGAACGTCATCTGCTGAGCTATATCGAAGCGATCCTGCGGGTCTACAACCTGATCGGACGGCGCGACAACAAATACAAGGCGCGGATCAAGATTCTTGTTCATGAATTGGGCATCGACGAGTTGAGCGGTCTGGTCGAAGCCGAATGGGAACGGATCAGGGACAGCGACCTCAAGTTACCGGCAGAAGAAATCAGCCGCATCCGCCAGCATTTCGCCCCGCCCGTATACGAGGCCCTTGAAGACGATGCTCCGGCATTTGCTGCAATGCGGTTCGAGCATTCCGATTTCAATCGCTGGGTCAGTACCAACGTCGTCACCCACAAACAACCCGGTTATGCCATCGCGACCATATCCCTGAAACCCATAGGCGGAGTGCCGGGCGATGTGACGGCACTGGAAATGGAAGCGCTGGCCGATCTTGCCGACCGCTATAGTCTTGGTGAATTGCGCGCCACACATGAGCAGAACCTCGTACTCCCGCATGTCCGCCAGATCGATCTTTTCGATTTGTGGTCGGCGCTGGAGGAAATGGGGTATGGTCTGCCCAACGCCGGACTGGTCAGCGATATCATCGCCTGTCCCGGCATGGACTATTGCGCGCTGGCGACGGCGCGCTCAATCCCGGTGGCGCAACGCATTTCCCGACGCTTTGCCGACCTCGACCGGCAACTCGACATCGGCGAGCTGAAGGTCAAGATTTCCGGCTGCATCAACGCCTGTGGCCATCATCACGTCGGCCATATCGGCCTGCTGGGCGTCGACCGCAAGGGTGAGGAGTTTTACCAGATAACACTTGGCGGAAGCGCTGCTGAAGACGCCGCCGTCGGCACCATTATCGGCCCGGCGATTGCCAGCGATGCGGTTATCGATGCCTTTGAGACCCTGGTCGGTGTTTATCTTGATCAGCGCAACGACGGCGAACGGTTTGTTGATACCTACCGTCGTGTCGGCCTTCAGCCGTTCAAGGCGTCGATCTATCAGGAGAAACTCCATGCCGTTGCTTAAAGAGGGCAAGATCAGTGATGATCCGTGGGTTCACTGGTGGGACGGCGATCCGGAACCCGAGTTTGGCCCGGTGATTGTCACGCTCAGGCGGTGGCGTGAAGACCGCGATCACCTGCTGGAACGGGGCTGTCCGCTCGGCATCCAGTTGACCAGCGAACAGACGCCCGGCGAAATCAGGGACGACCTGCAGTATTTTGAACTGGTTGCGCTCGACTTTCCAGTCTTCACCGATGGCCGCTCGTACTCCAACGCCAAACGCCTGCGCCAACGGTTCAATTACAAGGGCCAGGTTCGCGCCACCGGAAACATCCTCCGCGATCAGTATCTGAACATGCTGCGCTGCGGCTTCGACGCGCTTGAAGTCAAGGACGGCGAAACCGAAAAAGACTGGCAAACCGCAACGCAGGCGATCTCAACCCCGTTCCAGCCCGGACTGGAAGGTCAACCGACAGCGATGTCGCTCAGGCAGCGGCGGATGGCCGGCAGGTGATCAGCATGATGATGGCCGTGTTTTGGCAAAGGATATCGAAAAATCCCGGTTATTTGTTGACCAGCAGGTAGAAAAATACGCGTGGGCCTTTGTCACCTTCATTGGCAACGATGCGGGTCAGCGGTTTTGCAACTTCGAGACCCGCAAAAACAGATTTGGTAATGCCTAATCGTATGCCACCGCCGGTCGACGATAACGAGGTGTGACCCCTGAAATCATTTGATGCTGTCTCCCAGACCACACCGAAATCGTAGAACCCGTAAATCTGATAAGAATCGAGATAAGGTTTGGAAAGAAACTGACCAAACTGGACCTCAACGGATGTTGCCGCACCATCGTCGCCAGAAATTTCACCGGAGTCGAAGGCGCGGCCAAATTGCGTGCCGCCAATGTAGAACTGTTCTCCCGACAACAGGCGTTCGTCTGATTTTTGCCCTGCCGCCGATACCTGCAGGGCCCACGCCTCACCAATTTTCTGTCGCCGACTGGCGAATGCGGTCAGTTTGGTAAATTCAACATGCGCACCGTTTTGTGACGGGGCGCGGGACTGCCCGGCGTAGGCACCATCGGAGGCACCCAGAATATCCAACCCGCGGCTCAGTTCCAGCGATATCGAATTCTGTCCACCGAAGTCATCGTTCAGGCCATAGTCGGCGCCAATGCGGACCAGTCGCAGTCGATCATCTGAAATTCGTGCATCATCCTGATTCTGTCGCTGACGGGAAACGTCAAATTTTCCAGAGAACGTCAGATTGTGATTGCGCGAACGAATGACAGGGTAGCTGGTGCCAAGTACCGCCCTTGAACTTCGGCTGCCGAGATCGCTTTCAGAGTATATTCCGCCAACATCGACCTCGCTGTGCGATACCGACACCCACGCCTTCAGCCCTTCCGTGCCAAAATATTGTTCGTGGGTCAATTCTGCATAAGCCAGCTCCTTGGGTGAGCGCGGAATGGTGAAAATTGTCAATCCGGTACGTTCGCTGTCGCTCCAGCCCCTGTTGAGGTTGCCATGAAGCAGTGTTTGATAGCTGCCAACCGACCGTGTACCGCGGTTATCAACGCTTAAATATCCATCTGCGGTGTCGTGCTTCACAGCAAGCACGAGTTCGAATTCTCCTTTGTCTTTGTCAATGGGTTTCAGGGAGCCTTCGATCGTTGCGCCCGGCAGGTCGTCAATCAGCATCATATAGCGTTCCAGATGATCAAGGCGCGTAGGTTCGCCGGATTTGATCTTTGCTGCGTAACGCTCCAGCAGTTCTTCGCGTTCACCCGGATCACCGGTAAAGGTAACTCGGGTGATTTCTCCTTCGATAATCCTGATCCGCAAAATTCCGAGTTCCAGGTCTTGTGGTTCGGCGATCACGCTGGTCAGAAAGTATCCGTCGTCGTGGTATTTCCTGGTGATTGCCTCAATCACTTCCTGAACCTTTGAAAGTTTGATTTCATGGGCCAGCATGTGCTCATAGGTGGAGGCGAAGGCGACGACGGGATAGACCGTCGCGCCGATGACTTCCACGCCGGCAAGGACAAATTTTGCATCGGTGCTGTCCGGTTCATGATGGAGTTGTGGAAGGAATGGCATTGCCGGGGCCTGATCACGCGGCGGTTGCGTTGAGGGTCTTTTGATTCTATCTTCAATTTTACCGGGTTCAACGCTTGTCGAACCGGCTGTCTGTGCGTAAGCTGAATTGAGCGATGCAATGATCAGAAACAGGATCGTGGTAAAGAGGAGAGGATAGCCGGAGGGATGTCTTTGGAAGAAGAAAAAACCGCGTTTTGCCTGTCTCACTGTTCCCCACCCACCACAGTTGGCGCTTTTAATACCCTGAAAATCTGAATTTTCCGGGTAGCATCATACGTGCAATGCAGCTTGAAACATATTGAAATATATGCGGACTTGATGTTTCGATATCGAAATGATATTAAAGTCGCAACAAATCCAAAATAGTTTATTATGCTCTTGACCAAAACCACTTTTTAGAAATCTAAATTTGCTGAATATTCTGGTGAGTTTCAGGAAGGATAAGTGAAAATGAGATTGGATTTGGTGAAGACCGGCGTCAGCAAAAGGCCAATGAGATACGCGTCAGTTCGTACGCTGCTTCTCTCTACGCTAATAGTTGTGCTGGGGTTCTATGCCCAACCCGTTCGTGCGCAAGTCGCCCAGTGGGTAGTGACAGCAAGTTCAAACGCACAGGTTCTTTTGCCAGGCGGAGTCTGGAAGCCTCTTACGGCAAATACCCGGCTGTCTTCCGGTGCCGAGGTTAAAGTGGCCCCCGGTGGTCAGGCTGTGCTGTTGCGAAATGGGGACATTTTA
>JAJFIJ010000018.1 GCA_021775105.1 Rhodospirillales bacterium
CTGAATAATCAAACTCACACGCCTGGCCAATAACAATGGGCCCGGCGCCGATGATCATGATCGATTTTATGTCACTGCGTTTTGGCATGGTTTAAATCTTCACCAATCTTTTTCCCATCGCCCCCCACCCTAACCCTCCCCCACAAGGGGGGAGGGAATTCACGGGGGCAAGCTCATAATCTCGTTTTCATCTCTTTCCCCCTCCCCCTGGATGGGGGAGGGTCGGGGTGGGGGTGAAACCCTCGACTCACTTCACTATCCGAAGTGTTTCCAGTATACGTTCCAGCACCCCGTCCAAATTCTCGAATACCTCGTTGTTCCAGAACCTCAGAATCCGGTATCCCTCTTTCTCCATCAGCGCCGCCCGCGCTCCGTCATACTCTTCGTTCTCTGCATGCTGACCGCCATCAACCTCGACGATCAGCTTTTCCGAATGACAGCCAAAATCTGCGATATAAGGCCCGATGGGAACCTGACGCCGAAACCGGAAACCCTCAACCTGCTTGTCCCGCAACCGCCGCCATAACGTCTTCTCCGCTTCGGTCTGGTTCTTCCTCAGTGCCCTCGCATTCTCGTTTGCCATCGTCGTTGTTTGTCAGTCCCCCCACCCTGACCCTCCCCCACAAGGGGGGAGGGAACCAGAGCGAACCAAATTTTCAAAACCCAAACACCCTTAACAATTCTGCTTCACTTCCCCTTCCCCCTTGATGGGGGAAGGCCGGGATGGGGGTGAAACTCACCACAAATCCGCTATCCGTTTCCTATATCAACTCGAACAACATCTTTATCGCATCAATCTCGCTTGTTGTTTCTCCATCAACCCGACAAACCTCTCGAACAGGTAATGGCTGTCCTGGGGTCCCGGGGAGGCTTCGGGGTGATGCTGGACGCTGAAAACCGGTTTGCCTTCGACGCGGATGCCTTCGAGGGTTCCGTCGAACAAGGACCTGTGCGTTTCAACGACGCCTTTGGGTAATGTCTCGGTATCAACGACAAAACCGTGATTCTGGCTGGTGATTTCGACCTTGCCGGTTTCCAGGTCCTTGACCGGCTGGTTGGCGCCGCGGTGGCCCATGTGCATTTTTTTGGTTTTCGCCCCCAAGGCCAGCGACAGGATCTGATGACCGAGGCAGATACCGAAGATCGGCAGGCCGGTCTGCATTACCGCCTGCAACATCGGCACTGCGTATTCACCGGTGGCCGCAGGGTCGCCGGGGCCGTTCGACAGGAACAGGCCGTCGGGGTTGTGGCCGAGAATATCTTCCGCCGTGGCATTGGCCGGAACCACCGTTACCTTGCACCCGGCGGAGGCAAGACAGCGGAGAATGTTCTGTTTGGCCCCGAAATCAACGGCAACAACGTGGAATTTCGGATCGCGCTGCTGACCATAACCGTCCGCCAGCGACCATTCGCTCTGGTCCCAGCTATAGATCTGCGTGCACGAGACCTCAATCGCCAGATCCATGCCTTCAAGGCCGGGCCAGTTGGCGGCTTTCTCAGCCAGTCCGTCGATATCGATGTTTTTGTCGGGCGCGTAGACCACCGTGCCGCCTGGTGCACCGCCATCCCTGATCCGGCGCGTCAGGCGGCGGGTGTCGACACCGGTCACCGCCGTCAGATTCATCTGTTTCAGCCAGCCATCAAGATGGCTGGCGGCGCGCCAGTTGGCAGGTTCCGTAATATCTGTTTTCAGAACACAGCCGCGCGCAGCCGGTGTGATCGATTCCATATCTTCCATGTTGGTGCCGACATTGCCGATATGCGGGAAGGTAAAGGTAATGATCTGCCCGGCATAGCTGGGATCGGTCATGATTTCCTGATAACCGGTCAGCGAGGTATTGAAGCAGACCTCCCCCTGGGCATCACCGGCGGCACCGGCACCACGCCCCCAGAAGACTTCTCCATCAGCAAGGACCAGCGCCGCATCGGCCCAGTCCGGGCGATCCACATAGGGCGATTGGGATGAAGGCGCGTTGAAAGACTCACCCTCCTGAGACATTGTCCCACGGAGCGGTGGCTGGATTTTCTTTTCATTCATGGGCAGGGCCATAGGGCGAAGGTTGGATTTGAGCGTTTCTAAGCAAAGACCGGGCCAAGGTCAAGACTCAAAGGACACGAAAAAAGTATTTAAAATCAATGTGTTAAAAATCAGAATTCCGGTTTCCTTTATCCGGATATTTTGCTAGTCTCTGCGTTTCCAAAAATACTTGAGGGATTCCCATGCTTCGCCAGCAGATCAATGATGCGCTGAAGTCGGCTATGAAAGAAAAAGACGGTCGCGCAACATCTACGCTCCGCCTGATCCTTGCCGCCCTGAAAGACCGTGATATAGCCGCCCGGCCAAAAGGGAACACCGATGGCCTGCAAGATGAGGAGATTCTCGGACTGCTGCAGTCGATGATCAAACAGCGCCGCGAAAGCATCACCATGTACGAAAAGGGTGGCCGCATGGAACTGGCCCAGCAGGAAGCCGAGGAAATCGGCATTATCGAGAGGTTCCTGCCGGCACAGATGAACGATGATGAGCTGAATGCCGCCGTCGATGCCGTCATACAGGAGACCGGCGCGCAATCGATCAAGGAAATGGGCAAGGTCATGGGCGCGCTTAAACAGAAATATGCGGGCCAGATGGATTTTTCCAAAGCCGGTGCCGCCGTCAAGGACCGCCTCGGTTAGGGCCAAATGATCCGGTGGCCTGTGAATTACCTTAATAACTAGGCCTTTTGCTGCCCCCGTCCGCCGACTAAAATGTCGGCTCACATATTCAACGTTGGTTCAGGATCCTCGCCCATGGCCTTTACGCCACAGTTCCTTGATGAACTGAAAACCCGGGTCGGGTTGGCTGATATTGTCTCGAAACGGGTCAAACTGACCAAAAAAGGCCACGAGCACACGGGCCTCTGCCCCTTTCACAATGAAAAAACGCCTTCCTTCACCCTGAATGAGGAAAAGGGCTTCTATCACTGTTTCGGTTGTCAGGCGAATGGCAGCGTCATTGATTTTGTTATGGAAACCGAAGGTCTGGGGTTTCGTGAAGCAGTAGAGAATCTGGCCGCCGTTGCCGGTCTGGAAGTACCCCAGGACAGCCCTGAAGCCCGCGACCGCGAACGCAAGCGCCAAACGCTGGTTGAGGTCATGGAAGCGGCGGCGGTGTATTTCGAGCGGATGTTGCGGATGCCCGATGGCCGGGCCGCCATGGACTATGTCAGGTCACGCGGGCTCGATGGGGCAACGGCGGAAACGTTCCGGCTGGGATTTGCCCCCGCATCGCGAAGCGGCCTTAAATCGGCGCTGTTACGCGAAGGCATCACCGATGAGCAGATGGTCAGCGGCGGGTTGTTGATCCGTCCGGACGAAGACCGGGGACGTGGCATGGAAACCTACGATCGCTTCCGCGGTCGTCTGATGTTCCCCATTCAGGACCGCCGGGGCCGGATTATCGCCTTTGGCGGGCGCATCTTGGGCGATGGTGAGCCAAAATACCTGAATTCGCCTGAAACTCCGCTGTTTCACAAGGGTCACGAGCTTTACGCCCTCAACCACGCCATGCGTGCCGCACGGAAGGCGGGCACGATCATCGTCACCGAAGGGTATATGGACGTCATCGCACTCTATCAGGCGGGGTTTGAGCATTCGGTGGCCCCTTTGGGCACGGCACTCACCGAGGATCAGCTGCGCCTGATGTGGAAATCGGTTCCCGAACCCGTTCTCTGCTTCGATGGCGACCGGGCCGGACTGAATGCCGCCGTCAAGGCATCGTTGAAGGCCTTGCCGCATCTGCGCCCTGGCTATGGCTTGCGGATCGCCACATTGCCGGAAAAAGAAGACCCCGACAGCCTGATAAAAACCGGTGGCAAAGCGGCGATGCAACAGATTCTTGATCAGGCGGTGCCGCTGTCGGAATTTATCTGGCATTCGGAAACCGGCGGACGGATGCCGACAACGCCGGAAGACAAGGCCGCCCTTCAGGCCCGCCTGAAAGAGCATACCCGCGACATTCAGGATCAGGATGTCCGCAAACACTTCGCCAAGGCCTTTAATGACCGCATCTGGCCTGATCAGGGTGGCGGACAATGGCAATCCGGGAACAGGGGGCGTGGACGGGGTGGCGGTCGCAATCAGTGGTCATCCAACATGCATCTTGCGGCGGATGCCGGGCCGAACGCCAAAATCGACATCAGACTGATGCGTGAAGCCATCCTGCTGGGCGTTTTGATCAATCATCCAGAGCTTTATGACGACGTCTCGGAACGCTTGGGAACCATTGCCTTTCAGGCTCTTGACCTTGACAATCTCCGCCAACAGGTTTTAAAGACCTTGGCGGCGAAGTCCGGACTTGAAACAGGGGTATTGATAGACCACCTTAAGGAACAGGGGGATCATCAGATCGCCCTGTCAAAAGTATTGAGCACAGATGTGTATGAGCATGCCTTTTATGCACGCCCCGACGCGGAGCTGGAAACAGCCGACGCCGGTTGGGAAGAGACATTCGAGAAACTTAGGGGTAAGGATCTCAACACAGAAATCGAAGACGCTGAACGGGACTTCGCGACTAATCCGACAGAGGATGCGTGGAAACGTTTAGCCGCCTTGAAACAGCAGAAAATTGATTCAGCAGGGGATGAACTGGCAGATTGAGATCAGGGGTTCCCGGCAAATGAGACATTGACGAATAATTTAGGGGCCTGCGTAGACGTCAACAGACGTTACGGGCACTGACAAAAGCGGAGTTTAAGCATTGGCGAAAGCAGCAGCGAAAAAAGCAGAAGCCGGCACCAGCACGGAAGAAAGCGGTGACAGCCCCCTTCTTGATACCATGGGTGCCGCCGTCAAGAAGATGGTGGCCAAGGGCAAGGAACAGGGATACGTCACTTATGACGACCTGAACTCGGCCCTGCCGCCCGATCAGGTTTCGTCTGAGCAGATCGAAGACACCATGTCGATGCTGTCCGAAATGGGCATCAACGTGGTCGAGAACGAAGACGCCGAAGACGCCAACGCGCCGGAAGCGGCAGAAGAGGAATCTCCCAAGGCCAGTGGCAATGTCGATGAAACCGAACTTGGTCGTACCGATGACCCGGTCCGTATGTATCTGCGTGAAATGGGTTCCGTCGAACTGCTGTCACGCGAAGGCGAAATTGCCATCGCCAAACGCATCGAAGCGGGTCGCGAAATGATGATTGGCGGGGTTTGTGAAAACCCGTTGACCATTCGCGCCATCGTCCAGTGGCACGATGCCCTGGTGAACGAAGAAATGCTGCTGCGCGACATCATCGATCTGGAAACCACCCACACCGGCGGTCCGGCGGCCCAGCAGATGGCGGGCGAAGGCGGAGAAGGTGCGGAAGGCGAAGACGGCGAGGAAGCTGAAGGTCAGGAAGGGGCGTCTGCGGAAGCTGTTCCCGCTGAAACGCCCAAGGAAGAAGAAAAAACGGCGGAAGGTGAAGGCGGCGAAGGCAGTCAGGGCAGCGACGATGAAGACGATGAAGACGATCCGGAAAACAACCTTTCCCTGTCCGCACTTGAAGCCAAATTGACGCCGCAGGTCATTGAAACATTTGAAGAAATTGCCAAGACCTACAAGAAACTGCACAAGTTGCAGATGACCCGTCTGGAGCTCCTGCAAGCGGGTGAAGAGATCAAACCGGCGCAGGAAAAACGCTACCACAAACTTCGCCATGCGCTGGTTGAACTGATGGAAGATGTTCATCTCAACAATAATCGCATTGAGCAATTGGTCGAGCATCTTTACGAGCTTAACCGCCTGCTGATCGGCTTTGAAGGTAAACTGCTGCGACTTGCCACCAATTCAAAGGTCAAACGCGACGACTTCCTTGAACACTACCGGGGGCACGAGCTTGATCCGGGCTGGTTCAAGCGGGTCAAGAAGCTGCCGGGCAAGGGCTGGGAGCGGTTCACCACCAAATACGAGAAAGACGTCAAGACCATCCGTGACAGCATTGGCGATATTTCCCAGGAAGCGGGATTGCCGGTATCCGAATTCCGTCGCATCGTCTCGACCGTCCAGAAAGGTGAACGCGAAGCAACCAAGGCCAAAAAGGAAATGATCGAAGCCAACCTGCGCCTCGTAATTTCCATCGCCAAAAAATATACCAACCGTGGCCTGCAATTCCTCGATCTCATTCAGGAAGGCAACATCGGACTGATGAAGGCGGTCGACAAGTTCGAATATCGCCGCGGTTACAAGTTCTCGACCTATGCGACGTGGTGGATCAGGCAGGCGATTACCCGTTCCATCGCCGATCAGGCGCGGACCATCCGTATTCCTGTGCACATGATCGAGACGATCAACAAGCTGGTCCGCACCTCGCGCCAGATGTTGCACGAAATCGGTCGTGAGCCGACACCGGAAGAACTGTCGATCAAGCTGTCCATGCCGCTCGAAAAAGTCCGCAAGGTGCTGAAGATCGCCAAGGAACCGATTTCTCTGGAAACGCCGATTGGCGACGAGGAAGACAGCCATCTCGGCGATTTCATCGAAGACAAGAACGCTGTTCAGCCACTGGATGCAGCTATTCAGGCCAACCTCCGCGAAACCACGACGCGCGTACTTGCGTCACTGACAGCACGCGAGGAACGGGTCCTCAGAATGCGTTTTGGTATCGGCATGAATACGGATCACACGCTGGAAGAAGTCGGCCAGCAGTTCAGCGTTACCCGCGAACGTATTCGCCAGATCGAAGCCAAGGCGCTCCGGAAACTGAAACATCCGTCGCGGTCCCGGAAACTCAGAAGTTTCCTCGATTATTAATTCTGCAATCGGATCTTTTTTTTAAAGGCCGGGGCTTCAACTCCGGCCTTTTTAATTGCCACGCCGGAACGCCGTGATAAAAAAGGGAACCCTAATATAGGGCCTGTAGCTCAGTTGGTTAGAGCCGGCCGCTCATAACGGTCTGGTCGCAGGTTCGAGTCCTGCCGGGCCCACCACTCTTCTCCGTGCGAACTCTCGCTCAGAACTCTGTCTCCCCACAAGCCCCCGTTTCCGGGGCCTTTCGGGGGCATCTGGGGGTATCACGATGCGGAGAGACTGTCTCCAATGCCCAAAATAGGCTATTTCCGCAAAAAGTCTCTGTAGGCGTTTTTCGACGACCAGAACTTTGCTATTTGTGATGCTAGTGGGATGCACTTTCAAAGCCCAAAAGGCGTCTTTGCTGCGCCCAGTCGACCGGAATCGGTCCAATTTTCTTCAATCGTTCGACATTCAGGTCAACTGGCTGCGTGCCGGTGTAAATTGCCTCAACGATATCCGGCGCGAGGAATGCCAATGGTAAATAGCGCGTTACATTCGACGCGTCCATTGAGGAGTGTTTCGCCAGTTTGTTGATCGACCAGCCTTCTTCCTCCGTGAACAAATGCCACCATTCGAAAGATCTGCAAACGGTTTCCATCAGATTGTGATCCTGCAACACCCGATCCGACTGATCACC
Organism: Rhodospirillales bacterium; assembly: GCA_021775105.1. GTDB lineage: Bacteria > Pseudomonadota > Alphaproteobacteria > Rhodospirillales > Casp-alpha2 > JAJFIJ01. The sequence goes on from JAJFIJ010000018.1 coordinate 7,449, forward strand.
ACCGATGATCATTTTCGATTCTACGCCTCGCCGTTTGGTGAGGAAGGGCACAGTCAATTGATGATGCGGGTCTTCCAGACTGATGTGCCCGTCAGGCATCAGCCCACGCCATTTGAAGGTGATCGCAAGCTTGCCGGGATGTACAACTACACGATCAACGATCCGGTCCAGCGCCTGTTTCCTGGTTGCAGGCGTATCGCATACCAAATCTGTAGCTAATCCACCTATATGTTCCCGAAATTTGGCATAGTCCGCCGACGTAAAATTTTCAGAATCAATGGCCATTATCCATTCCCGTTCTTCGGATAGAAAGGTGACGATGGGCTGGATCACACCGTTTTCCAGCTCTGAAGCAGGCAGACGCCAACCTGCTCCATTACCTGTTGGTTCAGCGACAAGACGTTTCGAGATGTAGTAACGATAGGAACGCTCGCTCTTTTTCGCATAGGTTGGAGTTAATCGGTCTCCGGTTTCGTCAAAAACTAGACCTGCCAGCAATGAGACGTGTTTCATATTCGTCGCTGATTGCCGCCGGGGAGCTTGCCCGTCAAGAAGTTGCTGAACGGCATCCCAGCTTCCACGAGAGACAATGGCTTCGTGCTGACCAGGGTATACTTCATCTCTATGGGCAATTTCTCCGACATAGATTGGGTTGTGCAACATCTGAGCGAGATGACCACGCGTGAACCGTTTCCCACCGGCTGACTTAATACCGTATTGCCTGCGTTTCGTGACGATCCCTTGCCGGTCCGCAACCTCCTTCAACTTTCGGATAGACCTGAGTTCGACATAATTGTCGAACAGGAACCGAACCGTTTTCGCCTCGGTCTCATTGATCAACAACTTTTTGTCGACGGCATCGTATCCTATGGGTGGAAGCCCGCCCATCCACATGCCCTTCTTCTTGGAGGCCGCGATCTTGTCACGAATACGCTCGGCCGTGACTTCACGTTCGAACTGTGCAAACGACAGCAGTACATTCAAGGTCAATCTACCCATGGAATTTGCAGTGTTGAATTGCTGTGTAACGGAGACGAAGGAGATTTCGCGAGTATCGAAGGTCTCGATGATCTTGGAAAAGTCCGTCAACGAGCGCGTCAGGCGATCGACCTTGTAGACAACCACCAGATCGACCTTCCCCCTCTCGATATCCAACAGTAATTCCTGTAAGGCTGGCCGTTCCATCGTGCCGCCAGATATTCCGCCATCATCATAGCGCTTCTTCCGAGCGACCCAGTTCAGTCCTCGTTGCGATTGGACAAAAGCCTCGCAAGCTTCACGTTGCGCATCGAGACTGTTGAACTCTTGCACCAACCCCTCCTCTGTAGATTTACGGGTATAGATGGCGCAGCGGATGCGCTTGCTCATAATCCGAAGAATCTCGGCCCGGACCAACGTGCACCTGTAATGACGTTGGCGACTTTCGATAGAGACTTATAAGTCTCGCCATCGTAGAGGAAGCCCTTCTCCAGCACCTCAACGGCATGAGTGACACCATGCCATTCCCGAACGAGACGTGTGCCCGACGATATTGCCTTCAACTGAAGTGACAATTGACCAGATCGTGCCGGTTTGGCTTTCATGGTTATGTGCCGAAGCAACTGCCGCCGAGTCGCCGGCTTCATCCCACCGAAGGCTTTGACCTGGATTTGATAGGCAGCACTATATTCCAGCAATCGTCGACTGAGGCCCTTGGGCGGCAGGTTACCATGCACGCTTTCCCATCGCTCAAGCAATTCATGTCGCGAAAAAGCCGGGATCGCCGAGAGTTCCTCAGCGATCCGATCCGGTTTTCTTTGCCGCGTCATTGTTCAACAGACTTGTAGATGGTGAGACCCTTGGCGTTCTTCTCACGCCGGATATCGTGGTCCTTCTTGCGGAGCCCCGTCAGGGCGGCGCGAACACTATGCGGTTGCCATCCAGTCGCCTTCTGCAGTTGCGCAACTGTGGCACCCTGTTTCCGCTTGAGCAACTTCAGGACGGCTTCGGTTTTGGTGATTTTGGTAGCCATACTTACCTCCATTTTCACGGCGCCTGCCCGATGCAGGCGCTGTCACCGACCAGAGCCCAAGAGGCTTTTGCCATCCGATGGGCGGCGGTGTTAGGAGGTTTTCAGTGGCCTATTTGGCCCTCACCGCATGGTTACAGTACCACTCTGTTTGCAGCGGAAGTCCAGTCCCAATATCACTGTCCTACATGTTCAATCGTTATCATTTCTCCCGCCACTTCTTCTGTCTCTGGGCAGTTTTTGCACTCAACTCTTCGTCCGTTTCACAACTTTCCGGAATGATCAAAAAACCGGTCCTTTGATTGAGATTTTCCACATTGTATTTTGCGATCAAATCATGAAACGCTCGAACAGCTCTCGTGTTTCCCTGCAGGGCTTGGTTTCTAATAGACAATAATACCATCTCGATTGTAGATAGCCGTTTTATGACGCCGTTCACAGGAACGTCATGCATCTCGTAGGCTACTTTTTCAATTATTGATTTTCGGCTTTTTGATCCAATAGGCCGTCCTTTTCGATTTCCTGAAAGGCCGTTCTGGAACTGAGACTGTTCCGGTGGTCGTTTATAGCCAACTCTTTCTTCTTTCCCGTCATGATTCATTATCGACACCCGTTTTGCTAGATGGATATAGATTGTCAGGTAGTCCAGGTCTTTTCCCAGGCCAGGGTGGCGCTCCATGCTCTTCAAGCATGGCCAAAAACTCATCGTGATCCCACGATCTGGGGATGAGTACCAGGCCGCTAGTCTGCTTCATCGATGTTGGGTAGATCACGTGATAATTTTCACAGAGTCGCAAGAACGAGAGGGCTGCACTCAAATCCGTCGATGCTTTACTCGCCAACTTTCGAATACTGGCCTCGAAGGGCGTCATCGTCAGGGTTTTGGTCCCAGTTCGCACCGTTACAGGTTCACTGAGAATACCAACAACATCCACATCCGTAGTCTGGCGCTTCTTTGGTCGACCCTTCGGATTTCCTGATCGACCTTTCTTGAACTGATGGTTTCGGGGTGGGCGGCCATATCCCACTTCATATTTAGTCGGCATCAAATGCCTCCATAGGCCGGTTGATTACCGCGTCGAAATCATCAAAATACCCGCCGCCATCTGCGAGGTAAGCTTTATCCCCGGTGAGGTTCTGATACCGCCTGATGGTGACGTCAACGTAAGCCGGATCGATTTCCATGAGGCGGGCCTTGCGACCAGTACGCTCAGCCGCGAGGAGCGTCGTGCCGCTGCCACCAAATGGATCAAGGACGATGCCGCCGCGGTCCGAACAGTCCAGCAAAGCGTCAGCAACCATGGCCACCGGCTTCACCGTCGGATGCATGGCCAATTGCTCCGCTCGATCCGCCGTCATCGAACTGATTCCAGCGTAGTCCCAGACATTTGTACGGTTGCGCCCGTGCCGCCCCAGTTGGACATTGTTGATATGAGGTTTTGTCCCGTTTTTGAATACTGCTACGAACTCGTGTTTGGACCGGTAGAACGACCCCATTCCGCCATTAGTCTTGTTCCACACACAGATGTTCTTGAGCTCGGTATAGATTTCTCGCCCGGCGCAGAGCAGTTCGTAGATATGACGCCAATCCATGCAAACAAAGTGAATGGAGCCATCATCGGAGTGGGTGGCAAGAAAACCAAACACACTGATCAAAAATTTGATGAACTGGCCTTCAGACATCTCACCGGAGGCCATGGCAAACTCCCGGTGCTTGACCGCGCCCGCACCACAGACATGACCGTGAATCGGAACGTTATAGGGGACGTCGGCGAAGGCGACTTGAGCAACCCCGCCACCCATCAACCGAGCGTAACTCCGCCAATCCGTCGCGTCGCCGCACAACAAGAGATGGCCTCCGAGACCCCACAAATCACCGCGAGACGAGACGGCCACCCCTCCAGCCGTTTCCGGGATGACATCAGCAGCATCGCTGTCGAAATTGGCGATACCGTCGACCAATAAGTCGATTTCTGGCAACTCAAAGCCTGTGACGACCACATCGAACTCAAGCTCCGTCAGATACTGGAACTCAATCGCCAATATTTCGTTATCCCAACCCGCCAATTCGGCCAGTCTGTTGTCCGCAATCACATAGGCCCGCTTCTCAGCCTCAGACATATGACTGAGTACAATGACTGGTACTTTTTCAATTCCGAGATTTTTTGCCGCCTCTACGCGCCCGTGCCCGGCGATGATGACCTGATTATCATCTATCAACACAGGGTTGGTGAAGCCAAACCGGCGAATAGACGCCTCTATCTGTCGACGTTGTTTCCTGTTGTGGGTTCTTGGATTGTTGGTCCTCGGAACCAGTGATGAGATTGAGTAATCTTGGCACTGTAAGCTAAGCATTTTGTTCTCCATTGTGTAAATTCATTCACAACAGAGAAACGGATTCCTTCATCAGATTCTTTCACGGAAATACCAAAGTTACGAATTAATTGGTATGAATTTCGGAGGACCTGGAGATACAGATAGAAACCGTCCACTTTCATGTTCGCTGATAAGGTTTCTGACGCGGCGGTCGCTTATATTTTCTCCCGAAAAATACTCTTTATTGACCAAATTTGCAGCAATCTCCCCGGCAGCGCCGGTCAAGGCGCAGCCTTCATCCAGTAGGTTGATCGCGTGTTCTTCGTTCCACACTTCAACGTGGGTCTGGATATCAAAGCTCGAGTCATTTTTACGGAAGGCTCTGATTCCCAGCCGCAAAGCCTCAAACAAAATAGCAGCTTCACGCAATTGCGCCCAACGATCAAAGAAGGGTTCAGGCTTACGGCCACATTTCTGCTTCAGTCGATTAGCCCGCCTGTCTTCTAGGTGTCGAATGGACGCTACGCTTAGTCTGTTCTCACCGTACTCAACAACAAATGCCTCCAAGCCTTCCATGGGCAATAGAGTGCAATCTTGAATATGTCCGTCAATCTTCGGGCCGGAGTTTTCAGTCCAGATGTAATATGTACCTGATTGTTCATCATCGACGTGGATCACGACACCCTCACACTTAGGTTGTTGTCGTCGAATTATAGTGACAACCGTCCAAGTTGAATACCAACGTTTGTGTAAACTACTGTTCTCAGCGCGGGGGCCCATCAAGATAAGTAATCAGCCGTTCGACAACCACGCCCATATTTTTACAGCGATAGGGCGTATAGCGGTCATTGGAGCTGTCTTGTGAATTTGGAACCATCGCATATTTATCCTGCTTGGTATTGGCGACTCCTGGAAGCTCTGACATGGATACCAACCATCCCTTCTCGATCGACCCGCTTTTCGTATCCAGCAAAACAGCCAAAACAAAGGCGCCATCGCGGTCAGCATAGGTCTTCTTTCTCACATCAAACTGGACCGTGTAGGGTTTGCGGAGCGTCTTCAAGGTTCTGGCCTTGACCTGAATTGGCAAAGATCGGCCTGTCACCTTATCGAACACAATCAAATCAATGCCGTCATCATCGTATCCGTCCGGTTAACCCGCTCTGGCGGTGACGCAGAGATTTGACCGATGGTGTCCACTATCGTTAGTGGGCACTACGGGGGCATTATGGGAGATCGGAAGCGTCGTTATTGGTCGGCAGACGAGAAGCGTTCGATC
>JAJFIJ010000171.1 GCA_021775105.1 Rhodospirillales bacterium
CGCTGTTTCGTGATTTCGGATATTCCGTTTCCCTTAACAAACCCTACGCTGGCGGGTTTACAACCCGCCACTACGGACGCCCGGCGGACGGCATTCATGCCTTTCAGATTGAAATCAATCGCGCCCTTTATCTGGATGAAAAACGTATCGAGCGTGGGCCGGGACTGGCCGAACTGGTCCGCAACATGCGGCGCCTGATTGTCGCCATGACATCGATTGATCGCGATGTGCTGGCAGCACCCGGCAGCACGCACCTGAAGGCCGCCGAATGAATACCCCTGCACCCGATGAAATCGTTATTCGCGATGTCGAAGACGGCGATATGGCCGCCATCCGTGAAATTTATGCCTTGCAGGTCCTGCACGGCGTTTCCAGCTGGGAGGAAGAGCCGCCTTCACTGGCGGACATGATTTCGCGGCGAAATGCTGTCGTCAAAGCCGGCTATCCTTATCGGGTCGCAATCCGCGACGCGCGCGTCACTGGCTACGCTTATGCATCATCCTACCGTCCTCGCCCCGGTTACCGTTATACGGTAGAGAATTCGGTTTATGTCGCCGAACATGCCCAGCGCAGCGGCATCGGCAAACTTTTGCTCGAAGACCTGATCGAGGTTTGCACAAAAATGAATTTTCGCCAGATGATTGCCGTCGTCGGCGATTCGGACAACGCCATGTCGATCGATTTTCATGTCAAAATGGGTTTTCGCAAGATCGGCGTTATCAAATCAATCGGCTTCAAGTTCGGACGCTGGCTTGACTCTGTTGTCATGCAGTTACCGCTTGGCGATGGAGACAACACCCCGCCGGAATCCTGACCTTTCGAATTGGCACGACGTTTGCGTTGTTTTGGGTGAACGGAGGATTTCCCATGTTTGGACGGATTTTAACAGGTTTGCTGATGATCGGCGGGGCGATTATGTCCACACCTGCCGCTGCACTTGAAAACACCTCTCAAGTTAATGAAAATAAAGAAAAAATTTGTTCCGTACAGACACAACTTCAAGAACGCAAGCGGGGCATTCCTGCACACCTCCTAACCGCCATTTCACTTGTTGAATCCGGCCGCTGGACCCCATCGCGCAAGGCAAATAGTGCCTGGCCCTGGACCGTTACATCGGGTGGCGAGGGCCGGTTCTTCGACAGCAAGGCAGAAGCCATGGCCGAAGTTGAAATTCTGATGACCGAAGGGGTGCAGAATATCGACGTCGGCTGCATGCAGATCAATATGCGCTACCACGCCGATGCCTTCGAAACCCTGTCAGATGCCTTCGACCCGGCACAGAATGCGGCTTATGCGGCAAAATTCCTCAGCAAACTGAAAACGCCATCGAACAGCTGGATCGATGCCGCCGGGACTTACCATTCTTCAACACTGGACAAAAAGACCTACTATCAGGGCAAGGTGGTGAAGGCGTGGAATACCGAACGTGGCCTGACAAGTGTCGTCGCTGCCACACTGCCACCTGCCAGCAAACCTGTTCAGATGCCGATCCAGCAAATCGACTATGCCCGCATGAACCGTCTGAATTCAGCCTTCAAAAAGCGCCAGTCGGCGGACCCCGTCGCCAGCAACGAAATCAACAAAACCAAAGCACTGACCGCCCGACGCCAGAACGAAATGCGCGAATGGCAGGATGCCCGCGCGCGCGGCGTCAATATGACCGAACTTCTGGCCATGCGCCGGGCCCAGCAGAAACTGCGCCAGCGCAAGAGACTCGCTTCAATGGGAAAATCCAAATTCCCGGAAAGACGCCAAAGTCAGCTGCAGAAATGGCGCCAAAAGGGTATCTGGTACGGCGGCTAAATGGTTTTAGCTCTCTGAACGAGGTCAACGGCCCTTGACGGCTATATTACCCACTTGCCCGGCAAGACACATTTGGGTACCTTCACTACACTTCATTTTGGAATAGTTCTTTATCTCAATAGTTCGATGGCACACAGAACGGAGAGTAAGATAATGAGTGGAATTGAAGATTTACAACTCTCGAATTCCATTGATGTACCACTTGACGAGACTGATCGGGAATTAACCGAGCATGCTGCCGCCCGGAGAAAGATTCATGAGGAAATTCGGAGCGCGGTTCGCGAATATCTTGAAGGATCAGATAAAAATGGAGACAAACTCACCCGCATGCTTGAGGTGTCCCGGTCTCTCTCGGAACACGAAGTAGCTGCCTCTGCCAGCACGGAACGGACCATACTTTTTTCGGACTTTGTCGGTTCATGTTCTTTATTTCACGATTTGGGAGATGTTGCCGCCCACGAGTTGATGCAGGAATATTTCAACATTTCCCAAATCAGCATTTCGAAATTTTCCGGCGAGATTATCAAGTACACTGGTGATGGAATTCTGGCCCTGTTTCCAAATACGGCCCAGTCGCTCAGGGCCTCTCTTTTCGCCCGCAGCATGTTTGAAATGCACAACAGGAAATTCCCGCTACTGCCGATCACTGTTCGGATGGGGGTGAACGTCGGCGAAGTAATACAGGACGAGATTGACGCTTATGGCACCAGTATCAATCTGTCGGCCCGGTTATGTGACGCAAGTCAGCCCGGGCACATTTTATGTTCCAACATCGTGGCCCTGCGCAATCAGGATCAGGGTTTTGAGTTCGACCTGCATAACGATCTTTTCGCCAAGGGTTTCCCTGTTCCCATCAAAACCCATTTTCTGAAGGAACGCCGGACCGACGCCAGGGTTTGAGAACCCGCTGAACCGTGCGATCCGACGCAGCCATAAACTCACTTTTCCGGTCAAACCGCCGTACACCCTCATTTGACATTCGTCCTTTATCCATCATCCGAATGGCGGAATAATATTTCGGGTATTCCGGATTTTCGGAAGCACTGATAACGGAGCAAAACCATGACCGATAAAGACCTTGGCTACGACCCGGATATCCTGATGGCCGCCTGCATTCAGGCCGCGGCGACGGCACTGGCGGGCAACAACGACATCGAGACCCCGAACGATGCCAAAGCCATTGCCAAGCTGGCGGCGATGATTCGTGATGAAGCCCTGATGCAGATGTGATGGCGAACTGTTACCGGGGGTAATCGGCCCATAGCTGCGAAAACGGCCAACTTCCGGAACAATTGTGAACGTTTCGTGCAGGTCAGGGACGGTAGCCAGCCGATTACGACCGTTGTGCGCTTTAAACCGGCCGGAATTTGACCCGTCGATTTTCGGCAGGGCGTAGCCACGACCGGACGTTTCCCTCATGTCAGCCTTCTTGATATCAAAAAACCACTCAGATTTTGACTCTTACCAATTTCAGAGTATTGATGTAGAGAACACAAACAGGGGGTTTTGTCCGAGGAGGCTACCCGAATGAACATTGAGCGTCTGGCGGAGATCGCCAAATCAGTGACAGACGAGTTCACGAAGACTGGGGTCATCAATCGTATTCAAGGCCTCAGTGCTGCCCTCGATCAAGTCATGCAGCAACAGTCACCCGAACATGAGGAGGCCCTGAACACGGCGTTGATGGCCTTTGATAAGGGCATGGATGAGTCCACCCTCGACAAGTTGCCGCCAACCTGGCGGCCCTACGTCGAAGAACTAAAACTTCACGAGGTGTTAGGAGAGCCGCTGCGACGCCGGGTGGTAAACATCGTTGAGGGGCGGGGGGTCGTCCAGGCGAAAGCTAAGAGCGAATTGGCGGCGGTCGTTTCAGACCTGTCTGAGTTTCAGAAATCCTTCCAGCAATTGATCGCGACTGCAGAAAGGTTCAGTTTTGAAGCTTGGCATGTGGAGAAGGGAATGGCCGAAGTCAGCTTCCTTTTTCCCTCCGCCCAGTTCGACGGGCGGATGGCGGGGTTCGCAAAACAGGTGAAGTTCCTCGACGGCGCTGTCGGGTTCTTTTCGGAACTCGGCACGGGCAGCCGCGAAGAACCAAAGATGTATCAGCTCTCGAACCCTGACCCTTTTATAGTCACAGGTTTAACTGTTGCTGCCGCATCACCGCTTCTGCTCGTTGTTAAAGAGGTGCTGAAGGTGATTGAGCAGACATACAGCTTGAGGGAGACCAGAGCAAAAGCGATCGCAGCTGAGGCAAGCGCCACGACTATTCAATCAATTGAAGCGGACATTCAGGCCAAAATTGATTCAGGGGTTATAGACACGAAGGCGCTTCTGTTTGAGAGCTATCCTCCACAAAAGGGGCGCAAACACGAGCTAGACACCGAGGCTGATAAAGTGTTGCCGGTTCTCGCTGATATGATTGATCGCGGATACAAGATTGATGCTGACGTTGAGGTGCAGCCAGAGCCGGAAGCGGCAGAAGACGAGGAGCTCGACCAGAAGCTGGTTGAGCAAATAAAGTTGGCGAGTGACTTGGTCGAGACCGCTCGACAAATCAGGTATAGAGATACGCCTGATGAACCGGTCTTGAAGCTGGCCCCTCCTGAGCCAGATGATGAAGATGAGGACGCCGATGGCTAACCGTATTATCACCGATCTGTCAGGCGAGTTGTCCGCTAATGGGATGGACCGGCTGCTCCCCTGATGTGGCAGGTTAAACTTGTTCAGTTTTCACCTGCAATGAAAAGGAGCATCATCTCATGGCAACGACGTCAAAACAGACCATTTCCGTTTTATCCTCCATCGGCATTGATATCGGTAAAGATGTCTTTCACCTGGTTGGCTTTGATCCTGTCGGCACTCTCGTCCTTCGGCGGCAGATAAAACGCTTGGCCCTGGTGAAAGAGTTCAAGAAATTACCGCCGTGCATCGTCGGCATGGAAGCCTGCCTGAGTGCGCATTTTGTCAGCAGGACATTGCGCAAGCTTGGATTTGAGCCGCGCATCATTCCGGCCAAGTACACGAAGCCTTTCATCAAAGGTCAGAAGAACGATTACAACGATGCCGAGGCGATTGCGGAAGCGGCGCTTCGCCCGAATCTGAAGACCGTTCAGGAAAAGACCCAGGATCAATTGGACTTACAGGCGCTGCATCGTGTTCGCTCACGACTGGTCTCGCGAAGGACGGCAACGATCAATCAGATCCGGGCCTTCCTGATCGAGCAGGGAATTACTGTGCGCACGGGAGCCCATGCGCTTCGCAACTCGCTGTTTGCCATCTTGCAGAACCGTGAGGACGAGATATCGCCACGCATGAACGATATCATCATTGGCCTTTATGAAGATTGGCTCTGGCTGGACGAACGCATCGAAAGCATCACAGATGAAATCGAGACGATCAGCAAGCAAGAGGCCAATTGTCTGCGCCTGATGACTGTCCCTGGCATCGGCCCGATCATATCGACGGCCATGGTCGCGGCCATCGGCACGGGTGAGGCATTTGAGCGAGGCCGTGATTTTGGCGCTTGGCTCGGTCTGGTCCCCCGCCAATACAGCACTGGCGGCAAACCCATTCTGGGGCGTATCTCAAAACGGGGAAGCCGGTACCTGCGTACGCTCTTCGTGCAGGCCGCTCATGTCATTCTGATGCGGCCCCAAAACTGGGAGCGTTTCAGCTTTGGGCCGTGGTTGGAACAGGCATCACAAAGGATGCATAAGAACAAACTGGCCGCAGCCCTGGCTAACAAACTTGCGCGCATTGCCTGGAGTGTTCTGAGGAACTCGAAGGGTTTCGACGCCAACCGGACCAAGGTGACTGCGGTCTAAGCCGCAAAGCCTCATCACAGTTCGCGATTGAGATGACTGCATGGAACGGACCAAGAAACGCACCCAAAGTCTGATGACCCTAAGGGTCGCCCAAACTTCCCGGGCCGACCTGTCCGCTAATGAGACCAAGGCGCGTGCGTATTCCCATCATGGCCACGGCCCGCGTGCCGATCAAACAGGCCGGATACATATCAGCGACTT
>JAJFIJ010000172.1 GCA_021775105.1 Rhodospirillales bacterium
GTCGCCCCCATCAGGCTTGCCGTGAAGGTTGACCAGGACAATGATCTCTGGCTTGCGGCCAGGACCAGCGAGCCAATGACGCCAAAGGCAGCGGCTTCTGTAGCCGTTGCGTACCCCATATACATCGAGCCGATGACGACCGAGATCAGACAGATGACCGGGATCAGGAATCTTGAGTTGGCGACCTTTTCGGCAAACGTCATTTTGGGTTCGGCGATCGGATTGAATTTGCTCGAGACCTTGGACATAATCGCGACGTAGCTCATGAACATGGTAGCGAGAACGAGACCCGGCAAAATTCCGGCCATGAAGAGTTTCGAAATCGACTCGTTAATCGTCACGCCATAAACAATCAGGGTCAATGACGGCGGGATCATCAGGCCGAGTGTCGCCGCCCCGGTCAGGGTGCCGATGATCATTTCTTCCGGATATTCGCGTTTGCGGAGTTCCGGGATCGACATTTTACCGACCGTTGTCAGCGTCGCCGCCGATGAGCCGGAGACTGCGGCAAAGATTGTGCAGCCGACGATGTTGGTATGGATCAGGCCACCCGGCAGGCGCGCCAACCAGGGCGACAGACCGCGAAACATATCTTCAGACAGGCGCGTTCGATAGAGGATTTCACCCATCCAGATAAATAGTGGCAGTGCCGTCAATGTCCAGGATGACGAGGCCGTCCAGATGGTCGTGATCATGACGTCGCCAACCGGGCGGCTGGTGAACATTTCCATACCAACGAAAGCAACGCCCAATAACGCCAGTCCGACCCAGATTCCGGTTCCGAGCAGCAAGAACAGAATGAACAGGAAGATGGCGATTAGTTGAAATTCATCCATTGCCCTTACTCCCCGTGGCTTTGTTCAACGATATCGGATTCAATCCGATGATCGCCGGAGATCAGGACGTGGATCAGATGGTCAGTGAGCGCAATGGCAAATATAGTACTACCGAGGACCATCGACATCTGCGGTATCCACAAAGCGGTGGCATCCTGACCCTGGCTGATATCGTTGAATTTCCAGGACCAGTACGTGGCCTTGGAAGCATAATACGTAAAATACCAGCCGAGGCTGGTGGCAATGGCAAAACACCAGATTTCAAGCAGCCGTTTCATCTTCGGCCCGACGGCATTCAGCACAATGCTGACGCGGATATGAGCGCCGCGATTAAGGGCGTGGGCGAAAGCAAAGAAAGAAGCTGCGGCCATGCAGTACCCGGCGTAATCAGGGGCTCCTGAGAACACCTCGCCGGTCCAGCGAGCCAGCATCTGGATAACGATGAGTGACAGGATTGCGATTAAAAACAAGGCGGCGATAATACCGCTGAAGATATAAAGGCGATCCAAGAAAGACCGAACAAAATGTCCAAACCCGTGCATACCCTATCCCCCAATGTTTTTTGCTAACAAACGCCGAGGGAGGCCGCCGAAGCGACCTCCCTCATGGTTTATTTCATTGCTTTGAACGCATCGACAATTGCTTTGCCTTCTGCGCCGGTTTTGGCCAACCATTCCTTGGTCATGGTGTCGCCAATTGCCTTCAGGTCGGAGACCAGTTTATCACCGGCCGGGCCGACTTTCATACCGCCAGCCTTGAGACCGTTCAGCGTGAACTGGGTGTATTCGATCGAGCGATAGTTACCGGCATATTCCGCCAATGATGCACATCCGTTGATGATGTTCTGGTTGCCTTTGCTGGTTTTGCCCCAGACGTCCTTATTGACCATCACATAGTTGCGCGGCAACCAGGAATCGACTTCATAGAAATGGGTCAAGCTTTCCCAGACCTTGCGGTCGTAGCCGGTCGAACCGGATGAGACCATGGATTCTGCAACTCCTGTCGCAAACGCCTGAGAAATTTCGGCAGCTTCAATGGTCACGGGAAGCATGCCTGTCAACTCAGCGAGGCGTGCCGTTGCCGTGTTATAGGAGCGGAACTTGATGCCCTTCATTTCGGCAACCGAATTGATCTCTTTTTTGAAGTACAAGCCCTGGGGCGGCCACGGAACGGCATACAGCAGGTGGAGGTTCTGTTCGCTCAATATCTTGGTCAGCGTCGGTTTTGCGGCTTTCCAGAGCTTGGCTGACTGCTCAAACGACGTTGCCAGGAAGGGAACGGAATCAAACCCGAACAGGGCGTTTTCGTTCTGGTGACCGGACAGCAGACGCTCGCCAATCGGGGCCTGCCCCGTTTGAACGGCGCGTTTGATGTCGGCGCCCTTGAACAGCGAACCGGACGGATGGGTAACAATTTCAATCTCGCCACCGGTTCCGGTGGTGACACATTTTGCAAACTCGGCCCCCACTGCCGAGTGGAAATTGGTCGCGGAATAAGCCATTGGCATATCCCACTTTTCCGCCTGGGCTGCACCGACTCCTGCGGTTACAACAATCGCCCCTGCGGCTAAAACTGATTTTACGGGTCGTTTCATCATCTCACTCCCTATGTGGTTCGGTTTGTTTACTGTCTTGCTCTCATTATCCTTCAACCTTATCGGTTTGCCCTATACGCATGCAAATCAATATTTGGTTGAAGCCCCGCCACCATTTCGGCCAACAAGCGTCCCGTTTTCGGGCCAGCCGTCAAACCGACATGATGGTGTCCATAACCGAAATAAACATCATCGGACGTTGGGGAACGTCCGATAACCGGCAAACTGTCTGCCGTTGCGGGGCGATGCCCCATCCAGGTTTGTTTCGATTTATACGTGCAATCAGGTAATAGCGCGTTGACGCCGCGCAGGAGCAGCTCGAACGGTCCTTTCGAAGGCGGCGCGGTTAACCCGCCAAATTCAACGATTCCAGCCAACCGAAGACCATTTGACATTGGCGTCGTTACAAATTTTCGGGTTGTATCCATAATCGGCATGGTCGGCTGTACGGACGGCTCTTCCAGAACAATATGGTAGCCGCGTTCGGTTTCCAACGGCACCTTGGCCCCGTGCCCCTTCGCCAGTGCCGCAGACCAAGCTCCCGTCGCGATCACTGCGGCTTCGGCAATTATATCTCCGTCTTCTGTTTTCAATACAACGCCGCGTTCGGTCTGCTGAATGTCATTGACACCGGTGATCCGCATTTCAACGCCTTCAGAAATCGCTGTCTTGGCCAGATCTTTCACATATTCACCAGGGTTGGAAATCATCCCGTGTTCCTGCAGCAATACAGCACATTTATATGATCGGGATATGGAGGGTTCATATTTCTGGATATCGTCACCTTCCAGCACTTCCCATTCGAATCCGTGTTTTTTACGCAAATTCCAGGCGAAGGAATCAGCATCGTAAGCGGCGCGGGATTTGTATACGAACATATAAGGTGACTTTTTAAGCCACTTACGGGCTGGCGAACCTTCGCTTACGTTGAAATGTTCGTCAACACTATCCGCAAGAAGTGGAGTTAGATTTTTGGCAATATGCTCTACCGTCTCGGCCTTTGAAGCACGCAGGTAAGGGATGAGAAACTTCATCAACTTTGGCACATATCCCCATTTTAAAAACAACGGCCCATCTTGACTGAACAGCATCTTAGGTGCCTTCAACATTATCCCCGGTGTAACCACAGGCACAATCGAACAGCAGGCAAGAACACCCGCATTACCATAGGAGGTTCCTTCACCCGGACCCTCACGATCAATGAGCATGACCTTCTTGCCAAGGCGCTGCAAATGAATGGCGCAGGACACACCAACAATACCCGCGCCAATGATGGCAACGGGTTTGTCTGAGTTCGGCTTTAATACATTCACTTCTGACATTTTATCTCTGTCGGTCAGTCAAAGTCTCTCGGTTGGGGGCATTTTAAATCCTGGGTCAATTTACTCATTAAGTCAAATTACCTAAGCTTGTTTCTTTATAAGGTCAAATTATGGTATTTATTGTCATTCTATCCAACCGGGTTAGGAGGTCTGGTTGAATTTCAGACAAATTGAAGCTTTTCGTGCCGTCATGATGGAGGGCTCTGTCACCCAGGCGGCGGAGATTTTGGGCGTCACCCAACCGGCTGTTTCCGGGTTGATTGCAAACCTCGAAGCTTCTCTCGGCTTCTTGTTGTTCAATCGTCATCGGGGACGATTTCAGCCGACCGGAGAAGCCCTCGCGTTTTTGGAAGATGCAGAGCAATTGGTCGCCACCCATGGCCGGGTCGTTCGGTCGGCTCGCGATATTCGGGATCTGAAATCAGGCTCACTCCGGATTGCCGCCTTGCAGGCCATTTCGATGAATTTCCTGCCGAAGCTAATCGCACAATTTGTATTTGAGCGACCGGACGTCAAAGTTTCGTTGCAAACACGCTCCAGCACTCAGATCAGAGAGTGGATATCTGCCCAG
The DNA here is from genome assembly GCA_021775105.1 of Rhodospirillales bacterium. Taxonomy (GTDB): domain Bacteria; phylum Pseudomonadota; class Alphaproteobacteria; order Rhodospirillales; family Casp-alpha2; genus JAJFIJ01. Next base: position 4,324 of record JAJFIJ010000172.1, read on the forward strand.
GTTTTTGATATCGGCGTTGTTGAGCTGCCAACTGACAATCCTGCGTTCGATTGCGAACCGCTGACATTCGACTGCGTTTGTGCTTTGCCGGAAGCTCATCCGCTGGCAAGAAAAACCGTCATAACGCCAAAGGACCTTGAATTTGAACCCCTGATTGCTCTCAACCCGGAACACGCCACGCACTTTCAGCTTAAGACGGCATTCGAAATGCAGGGGGTGCCCTGGGCTCCGCATATCGAAAGCTTTCTGTTCGCCCCGGCCTGCCGTATGGCAGCAGAAGGCGCGGGCATCGCGATTGTCGATCCGTTTTCGGCTATCGATTTTGCTCACCTTGGCCTCGTTGGCCGCCCCTTCGAGCCGCGTATCCCATATGACCTTGGACTGATTTTCCCTGCACTCCGACCCCGAACCCGGCTGGTCGTGGAATTTGTAACCGATCTGAAAGAGGGCCTGCGGGAGCTGATGGCCGAAAAGCATGCTTAAAAACGCCGTCAGACAAATACAAACAGTCTCTACGATGTGGTCAAAGCTGATTTTCCTCTGACAATACCAAGGACCGGTGATTTGTTTGGCATAGACCGAAAATCATTCATGACCGTATAACAGCAAACAGTTTTCTCCATGGCAAACTGGGCGGTATTTATTGTATACAAATTTCAATGGTACAAATACTTCTTTCCAAGGCTGGCTAAAGGTTTGATGGTGCCGCACAAACAACCTGACTGACGACCAATGCTGAACAGGAAATTTCCCGATGACGTCATCAGAACCGATCAACCGACTTGCTGTTGATATCGGCGGCACCTTTACCGATATTGCGCTGGAAGCCAGTGAAAAATTATTCACCAGCAAGGTTCCGACGACTCCGTCATCGCCAGAAGACGGGGTTTTAAACGGTGTACAAACGGTTCTCGATGAAAGTGGAATCAAACCGGAAAAAATCAGTCTGATTATTCATGGCACGACGTTGGCGACAAATGCCCTGATCGAACGCAAGGGTGCACGAACCGCATTGATCACCACAAAAGGTCATCGCGATTCAGTCGAGATGGCCTACGAAAACAGGTTTGCCCAGTATGATATCGATATTGATCGACCGGACCCTCTGGTTGCACGGCACCTGCGCTGGCCGGTGGATGAGAGAATGGGGCCAGACGGCGCGATTATCCATCCGTTAAATGAGCAATCCGTTACCGAACTGATATCAAAATTTCGGGAAAACGGGATCGAATCTGTCGCGATCGGATTGTTGCACGGATATGCTAATCCCATACATGAAAAACGGGTCGCGGACATTTTGCGCACCGCCCTGCCTGATCTCAAAATTTCACTCGCCAGCGAAGTCTGCCCTGAAATCAGGGAGTACGAACGCCAGTCTACGACCTGTGCAAACGCCTATGTTCAACCGCTGATTGCCCGCTACCTGATTCGCCTCGACGATGAGCTTTCGAAGCTGGGGTTTCAATGTCCGTTTACACTGATGACTTCGGGTGGCGGCCTGACCGATCTGGATACAGCCATAAAGTTCCCGATCCGCCTGGTCGAATCAGGCCCTGCTGGCGGTGCAATCCTTGCCAGCCAGATCGCCGGAGAATGCGGCCTTGATCAGGTCCTGTCCTTTGATATGGGCGGAACAACAGCAAAGCTGTGCCTGATTGATAACGCAAAACCCCTGTCATCGCGCACATTCGAAGTCGACCGGGTATATCGTTTCATGAAAGGAAGTGGCCTGCCGATCCGGATTCCGGTCATCGAAATGGTCGAGATTGGTTCCGGCGGCGGTTCCATTGCCCGGATCGATGAATTGAACAGAATTACCGTCGGGCCGGACAGCGCAGGCGCCGATCCGGGACCGGCCTGCTATGGTAATGGCGGTACGGAAGCCACGGTAACGGATGCAGATCTGTTGATGGGGCGTCTGGATCCGGACAATTTTGCCGCTGGCAATATGAGTCTGTCACTTGATGCCGCTGAAACCGCGATGGATCAGTCTGTCGCTGGTCCGCTGAAACTGGACCGGGCGATGGCCGCTTATGCGGTATCGGAACTGGTTGGCGAAACCATGGCCAGTGCAGCCCGCGTCCATGCTACGGAATGGGGCAAAGATGTTGGCGGCCGGTCAATGATTGCCTTTGGCGGTGCCGCACCCCTGCATGCCGGGCAACTCGCCCGTAAACTCGGAATTGAGACGATCGTCATCCCGACCGGGGCCGGTGTCGGGTCGGCTATTGGATTCCTGCGTGCACCCGTTGCCTATGAAGTCGTGAGAAGCCGGTTTCATGCGCTGGATGCGTTCAGCGCCGATGTTGCCAATTCCATAATTAACGACATGCGCGCCGAAGCCCTGTCAATCGTCGAACCGGCCGCCATGGGCGCTGTGCTGACGGAAAGCCGGGCTGCATACATGCGCTATCAGGGACAAGGGCATGAAATTACTGTCGAGCTTCCGGCCAGAAAACTGAATGCCGATGATGCCGAAACATTGGGCAAGCTTTTTGCCGAAACCTACACTGCCCTCTATGGACGCACGATTCCGGGGCTGGCGATCGAGATTCTGAGCTGGACCCTGACCATCGGCACTGTCGTTCCTGTTCCTGATCCCGAATCCCCGCCAAGAACTCAACCATCGCCCATTCCATCCGGCGCAAGAAAGCTGTTCGATCCAATACTGAAAGACTGGGCGGAAACACCCGTCTATGAGCGTCAGCAACTGGTTGAAGGTGCAGAACTTGAAGGCCCGGCGATTATCGCCGAAGGGCAAACAACAACGATTGTCCCGACCGGCTTCAGAGTTCTGGTCAATGGCCTGTCCTATCTGGTGATGCATCGACTGAGCGAGGAACACTCATGACCACTTCCAACGGACTTGATCAGATTCAACTGCAAATCCTGTGGAATCGACTGCTCTCGACTGTCGAGGAACAGGCCCAGGCCTTGATGAGGACAGCATTCAGTACGGCTGTCCGCGAAGCCGGAGACCTTTCCGCCGGGGTCTTCGATTTGAAAGGCCGGATGCTGGCTCAGGCAGTTACCGGCACACCAGGGCACGTTAACGCCATGGCCGCCTCGGTCAGGTTTTTCATAGAGAAAATTCCACCCGAAACAATGCTGGAAGATGACGCCTATACCACCAATGACCCCTGGTTGGGAACCGGTCATCTGCATGACTTTACCGTTGTTTCTCCGGTATTTCACAATGGCACGATTGTCGCCCTGTTTGCCTCGACCAGTCACGTCGTTGATGTTGGTGGGCTGGGGTTTGGTCCGGATGGTCGCCAGGTTTTTGAAGAAGGCATAAACATACCGATTATGCCCCTGATGACAGCTGGCGTAATCAACCAGCAGCTCATTGAAATCATCCATGCCAATGTCCGCGAGCCGGTTCAGGTCGAGGGCGATCTGTATTCCCTTGCCGCCTGCAACGAAACCGGAAGCCGGCGGCTGCTTGAGACGATGAAGGAATTTGGTCTGGATGATCTGGATGAAGTAGCCGACGCCATAATTGACCGCTCTCGTGAATCCATGCTTGAACAAATTCGCGATCTGCCACAGGGCGTCTATGATAACAGCATGCGAATTGACGGTTACGACGAACCGATTGATCTGGTTGCCCGACTGAGCATTTCCGACAGCGGTATCGATGTTGATTTCAGTGGCACCTCTTCGGTCTGCGGACGTGGCATCAATGTTCCGCTGACCTATACGCAGGCCTACGCGTCATTTGGCGTAAGATGTGTTGTTGGATCGCAAATCCCCAATAACTCAGGTTCACTGGGACCGGTCAGGGTAACGGCACCGGAGAACTGTATTCTCAACGCCCTGTCACCCCGCGCCGTCGCGGCCCGTCACGTTATTGGCCAGATGCTGCCCGATGTGGTCATGGGATGTCTGCATCAGGCGGTCCCCGAAAGGGTGCCGGCAGAAGGTTCATCAAGTCTCTGGAATCCGGTTTTACTCGGCGGTCACGGGATTGGTGGTGAAGGCAATAACAATACGTCAACACCCTTTACCATTAACGTATTTCATACCGGCGGAACCGGCGCGCGCCCCGGCAAGGATGGGTTATCGGCGACAGCCTTCCCGTCCGGTGTCCGTAACACACCGGTCGAAATCAACGAAACCATTGCCCCGATTATTGTCTGGGAGAAGGAATACAGAACAGACTCAGGCGGCGCTGGTGCCTATCGCGGCGGCACCGGTCAGGTTATGTCAATCGGCCATCGCGAAGATGCATCGTGGGCCATTTCGGCAATGTTTGATCGCTGTCATTTTCCGGCCCGCGGCCGTAACGATGGGCAACCCGGCACGCTTGGCAGACTGTCTCTGAAAGGCGGCCCAACACTCAATAACAAGGGACGTCAGACTATTCCAGCAGGTGAAGTCATGGTCATGGAAATGCCTGGCGGCGGCGGACTTGGTGACCCGTTCTCCCGCCCGGTCGAACGTGTGGCCGAAGATGTCAAAAACGGGATGGTCTCGGTTGAAGCTGCACGAAATGAGTATCGTGTCGTGGTAACAGATCAGGGTGCTCTTGATCATGAGGCCACCGAAAAACTTCGTTCTTCATAAATAGATCAAGGCGATAAGGCAGGGGGAAACGCTAAAACGAATGCAGGTGATCAGGGTCACTGCGTCCAACCGCAGTCTCGGCCATACTCCATACGAAATGGAGACACTACTTCCCATGCCTCACTCAACCGTGCCGAAAGATACCTATATCGCTTTCGTTCAGGAGATTTCTGATCGCGGCGCGTCGTTTGTCGGCCCGCTTCCCAATGTATCTGAAGGTCAACTGGTTGAGGTTCATATCAAGGGGCACTACCCCAGAAAAGCCCGTATCGCCGGATATTTCCCGGGCGGATATCGACTGGATTTCATGGAACGTGTGGTTGGTGATCACCCACCTGAATCGGCAGCTGAAGGTGCCGTTACGTTGGCCCGGACAGTTGTTCGCAACCCGTCAGGGGATTGTTAACCTTAACCACGTAAAGTGAGCGGCGTCACTGACCGGATTGTCGAAAACATATACCGTTTTCAGACAACAACGGAGAAATCGCACGATGATTGGACCGATTGCTAACAGGCCGCATGCGCCAATACGACCAACATCGCCGGTGCGCAGGCGAAGTCCGCGCATGGAAATCGAGCTTGATGCCACGATCGAAAGCGATGGCGTTGAGCAATCAGCCCAGATCCAAGATTTATCGACGACGGGGGCAGCGATTTTCGGAACCCGCCCTGAACTTTCAAATGACATGTTTGTCGAGCTGCATATCGAGGGCGAGCGAAGCCGAAAAGCCAATATCGTTCGGGAATTTGAAGGCGGGTATGCGGTCAGGTTTGACGGCCCAAAAAATGCCCTCAGTGCAGATCAACTTTCGGCTTTTCAGGAAGCCGCCCGGGGCGGGCTGTAGCGCAAAACCGGAGCGAATGGGTTTATTCAAGACCCGAAATCTTCAATTCCGGCCATTTGTCAGTCCATTTTTTATCAATCATCCGGGACCGATACTGTTCCATTTTTTGTAACGCCGCCTCCGTGGGTCGGACGTGCATATCATACAGATCCCCCAATCCCAGCGGTGCCAGAATGCTGAGACCATCGTCAGCCTCAAGTCGTGCCGCTATCGCAGTTGGTGTTTCCAGCCAGAATCTCAGTGCATCGTTCGTATCCAGGTAAGGCCGGTCATTGTTTCTGAGATGCATGCGCGCCTGATTTTTGACCGTCCACGGCAAATCCGGACGTACCGCCTTCAACTTCTCTTCAGCCCGGCATTCCGGAGTTTCCGACAGGTCACAACGATCAAAATAAACTACATCAATATCCGGCAATGGTGTTCGCTGTGTATTGCCGCTCAGATGATCCCAGACAAGAGAGCGAACAAACCCCGCACCAATCGCCCAGTCAGGCAAATCGAGATCGCGGACAACCCCCAACACACTGATCGACCAGGAGTCGGCCTTCAGGATGGTCGCTGTCCGCTGGATCATTTCCAAATTTGCATGCATGGATTTTTGTCAATGCATCCGGATAAAAGAACAAGTTCTATAGGTTCGGCAAAATACGTGCGCGTGCCGTATGCCAAACTTCTTCATTGGCGGCGATCAGTAGTCCGGAACCGCCATCCGTGGGATCGTAGTACTGACCGTCGTAACGTCGGGCAATCCCTCCGGCTTCCTTGACCAGCAGAACACCCGGCACGTGATCCCACGCCAATGTCCGATAATAAAGGGCGAAGTGTTTAACGCCTCTGACGATTTCGGGATATTCGTGCGCCGCCGACAACGATACTGGCACCGGGCGGAACGTCGGGATCGCAGCTTCGGCATCCGCTTTCAGATTTTCCGGCAGAAAGCGCGTCAGAATACTGCCGCAAAGCACCTTCTCGTCCGGCGGTTCGGGGACATAAACACGCTCGTCACCTATATATGCGCCGCCTCCGTTAAAGGCCGCAATCATCAGATCGGTGAGCGGATGGTAAATCCATGACGCCAGTGCCTCACCTTTGCAAATCAAGGCGACCATGATGCCGAATTGAGGGCCACCGTTAACAAAATCCGACGTTCCATCGAGCGGATCAAGCAGCCAGACCGGTTGATCACCAGACATCAAATCCAGCAGCACAGGGTTCGCGTTTGCCCCCTCTTCGCCGACGATAACCGACCCCGGCAGGATTTTCGTCAACGCAGGACCCACCCGCGCCTCAACGGCCAGATCAACTGCCGTGACAACCTCGCCCGGTAATTTTTCCTTGATTTCGGATTTGGAAAGAGCCTTGAATTTAGGCAACACATCAAATGTTGCCGCTTCCCTGATCAGATCATCGACAGCGCTCACGACCCGTTCGCTGACAATCACGGCCAGGCCACTTCCGGCGGCATCGACATCAGGATTGCTTCTGTGTTGCCACCGGTTTTGAGGCCAAACAACGTGCCCCGGTCATAAAGCAGATTGAATTCCACGTAGCGACCCCGCTTGACCATCTGCGCGCCCTTCTGCGCCTTGGTCCAGGGCAGATCCATAACCCGCCGCGCAAGGTTCGGGTAAACACCAAGAAAAGCCCGGCCAACATCCTGGGTGAAAGCAAAGTCCTGCTCCCAATCACCCGAGTTCAGGTTGTCGTAAAATATGCCCCCTACACCACGAGGTTCGTTGCGGTGCGGCAGGAAGAAATATTCATCGCATTTCTTTTTGAACTCCGGGTAATAATTCTCGTCATAATGATCACAGGCTTCTTTATAAGCCCGGTGAAACAGGGCCGTTTCCTCATCATCCGGAAATACCGGGGTCAGGTCACCGCCGCCACCAAACCAGCCCCTGGTGGTGACAATCATCCGTGTGTTCATGTGCGCCGCCGGAATCAGCGGCGACAGCGGATGGATAACCACCGATACGCCAGACGCCCAGAAGCGCGGATCATCCCGGGCACCGGGGATATTTTTGCGAAATTCTTCGGAAAACTCACCCTCAACAGTGGAGACATTGACGCCGGCTTTCTCAAATACCCGGCCACGCAGGACTGACATCACGCCGCCACCACCGTGACCGCCATCCTCGCCCGGACGTTCCCAGGACTGGCGCAAAAAGCGGCCTGCTTCCCGTTTCGACGAACCGTTTGGCCCTTCAACATCTTCCTCAATGGCTTCCAGCGCCACACAAAGGTCGTCGCGAAGCCGGGCAAACCACTGCTCAGCGCGTTGCTTGTGTTCAGGCGTTCCAAAGTCGGAATTATTTGTCATTTTGTGCTTTCATTTAAGACCACCCGGAAAGGCGTCCAGTTGACGAAGGGCTTCACCGGCAACCATGGCCGCAGCGGTGGCCAGATTGAACGAGCGCAGACCCGGTTTCAAGGGAATGGTCACCCGCGCATCGACGGCTTCGTGCACATCGTCCGGCACCCCTGCCGATTCCCGCCCCAGAATCAGGATATCACCGGGCAGAAATTCAAACGCCGTATAAACCAGTTCAGCCCTTGTACTCAGCAGAACCCGGCGCTGGCCTGTCATACTCGCCTGAAACACTGCCCAGTTCAGGTGTCGCGTGACGTCGGCATGACCCACATAGTCCATACCCGAACGACGCATATGCTTGCCGCCCCAGACGAACCCGCAGGGCTCGATTACCTCGACCGGAATCCCCAGACAGGCTGCGGTGCGAAGAACGGTGCCGGTATTTTGCGGGATATCAGGCTCATATAGGGCGATGTGGAGAGGGGCAGGCATATCCGGATTATGTCGGTCGGTCCGTTTAAATCAAGGCTGCTCGGAATTGAACGGGTCCACACGCCGTTTCTCTTTGATTGCGATAAATGCAATTCAGCTGCTGGAAAAACGTTATGCATTCCCCTCGTTGTTTGTGGCTACGCTCCTTAGGGACAGCATGCCTTACCGTCCTATTGTTGTTCCCCACTCATGCTGCCGATGCGGCGGAAATTTATAATAACGCCCAGCTTAAACTGATTTTTGAGGGCAGCACGGTCTACGCCACTGGCGGGTCCTGTATCAACCGGCACCGCAGCCGGCCACGACGGCGGCGATTTCCTGTTTGTCCGGAAACGCTGAGCTTTCGACGTTATTCCTTTTTGTGGCAAACAACACAGAGTTTGTTGCCGTCCGGATCACGTATATAGGTGCCGTAATAGTTTTCGTGATAACTGCGCAGTCCGGGCGCGCCTTCATCTGACCCGCCGTTTTCCAGTGCCACCTTGTGGGCAGTGCGCACGGCTTCCCGGTTGGCCGCAACCAGTGCAATCATGGTTCCATTGCCCACCGTTGCCTGACTCTTGTCAAATGGACAAACCAAACAAAACTGATCGCCATCGCCATCGCCGTAGATTATGCATTCGTCATCGGAATAAAACCTGTTGTGACCAAGCACCCCCATAACGGCGTCATAAAATGCGGTGGCCAATTCAAGGTCATTGGTGCCGAGCGTGGTATGTGAAAACAATTTGCCCCCGTTGATGGTTTATCTGGAAAATTATAGCCAAACGAAACGGAGAACAACCCCCGTCATGGCGCAGAACAGCTGACACTCGAGCCCGGAATTCTTGCGTTTAGGCCTTGCAACACCCGGACTATTCATTATACCTTCCGAACCAGCTAAGCCGCATCGGGACGGTCCGTCTGAATGTAAATTCCCGATAGAAAAATGTGTGAATTCAGTCACTTGACCGAACAGCACACAGATTGAGGCATATTGGCCTGACAAGGCCCTGTTGGACTTGAGCAAGGGGAACTTCATGAGTGATACCGCGAGCACCGACGCAGATACCGGTGTTGACGAAAAGTCACGGCGCGATTTTCTGTATGTATCGACAGCCGCTGTTGGCGCCGTCGGTTCAGCAATCGCCGCCTGGCCGTTCATCGACCAGATGAATCCGGCAGCCGATACGCTGGCGCTATCCACAACTGAAGTAAGTCTGGAGGCCGTCGAAGAGGGCCAGTCGATCACCGTTGTCTGGCGCGGCAAACCGGTTTTTATTCGCCACCGCACGGCCGATGAAATCGCGACCGCGACAAAAGATGATGGCGCGGCTGATCTGATAGATCCCGAAAAGGATGCCGCACGGGTCGAGAAGCCTGAATGGCTGATCATGGTTGGTGTCTGCACGCATCTTGGCTGCATTCCGCTTGGCAACAAATCGGGCGAAGCCAAAGGTGAATTCGGTGGATGGTTCTGCCCTTGCCACGGATCGCATTACGATACCTCTGGACGCATTCGCAAAGGCCCGGCACCAAAAAATCTGCTGATCCCGAGCTACTCGTTCATGAGCGACACTTCTGTGAAGATCGGTTGAGGGGATTATCATGAGCAGACAATTTAAAAATCCGGTCCTCAACTGGATCGAGTATCGCCTGCCGATTCTCAGCTTTGTTGATGACTCCGTCGGGTCCGGTTATCCGACGCCGAAAAACCTGAATTACTGGTGGAACTTCGGCTCATTGGCCGGGTTCGTGCTGGTTGTGATGATGGCGACCGGCATTATCCTCGCCATGCATTACACTGCACACGTTGATTATGCCTTCAATTCGATTGAGCGTATCATGCGTGACGTCAATTATGGCTGGCTGATCCGCTATATTCATATGAACGGTGGCTCGATGTTCTTCATCGTTGTCTACATTCATATGTTCCGTGGCATGTATTACGGTTCCTACAAGGCACCGCGTGAACTGCTGTGGATCATTGGCGTTTTCATCCTGCTTGCAATGATGGCGACAGCCTTCATGGGCTACGTTCTGCCTTGGGGCCAGATGAGCTTCTGGGGCGCAACCGTTATCACCAACCTGTTCTCTGCTATACCGATCGTCGGCGATTCCATCGTCACTCTGCTGTGGGGCGGATTCTCCGTCGACAACCCGACGCTCAACCGTTTCTTCTCGCTGCATTATCTGCTGCCGTTTGTGATTGTCGGTCTGGTCGTTGTCCATCTCTGGGCTTTACATGAGCACAAGTCGAACAACCCGCTGGGCGTTGATATCAAGGGCGAGCAGGATTTGATCCCGTTCCACCCCTACTACACCATAAAAGACCTCTACGGCATCGTTGCCTTTATGCTGTTCTTTATGTTCTTCGTGTTCTTCGCACCGAACTTCTTTGGTGAGCCGGACAACTACATCCCCGCAGACTCTCTGGTGACACCGGCGCATATCGTACCTGAATGGTACTTCCTGCCGTTCTACGCCATCCTGCGGGCATTCACGGGTGACTTCTGGGTCTATCAGGTGGTCTCGCTCGGCGGACTGATCATGTCGGCAAAATTGGCCGGCGTGCTCGCCATGTTCGCCTCTATTCTGGTTCTCGTGCTGTTGCCGTGGCTTGACGGCTCGAAGGTGCGGAGCTCCAAATTTCGCCCGTATTACGCCATGGCCTTCTGGATATTCTTCATTGATTGTCTGATTCTTGGCTACATTGGCGGCAAACCGGCAGAAGGGGCGTTCATCGTTATCGGTCAATGGGCGACGTTCTACTATTTTTTCCATCTGGTGATCGTCATTCCGCTGGTCAGCCGACTGGAACGGCCAAAACCCATCCCCGAAAGCATCAGTGCTGCCGTCACAGCGGCCCATGCCAAAGAAGCAGGGGAGTAAGGACCATGAAGATGATTAAATTCAAAACATCCATCGCGGCCCTTGCCATCCTGACCGTCGCGCTGGCGTCGGGCTCTGCATCCGCTGCCGGTGGCACACCAAAACCACCAAAACAGGACTGGTCATTCTCCGGCCTTTTCGGCACCTTTGACCGGGGCGAGGCGCAGCGCGGATTTCAAGTCTACCAGGAAGTCTGTGCTGGCTGTCATTCCATGGATCTGCTGAGTTATCGTCATCTCGCAGGCATTGGTTTTTCGAAAGAGGAAATCAAGGCGATTGCCGCGACTGTTGAGGTGACCGCCGGTCCCAATGACGAAGGCGAAATGTTCGACCGCCCCGGCGTTCCGGCCGACCGGTTTCTCGCGCCGTTCCCGAATGACAAGGCGGCTGCGGCATCCAACAACGGGAAAACACCGCCCGACCTTTCATTGATGACCAAGGCCCGTTTCAATGGCCCGGACTACGTCTATGCCCTGTTGACAGGTTACAAGGACGAAGCCCCGGCAGATGTCGAAGTACCGGAAGGAGGCAATTACAACACCTACTTCCCCGGCCACATCATCGCCATGGCGCCGCCACTTGGTGATGACGCAGTTGAATATACGGATGGCACCAAGGCCACCCTTGCCCAGCATGCGCGTGATGTTACGACATTCCTTGCCTGGGCTGCGGAACCGGAACTGGAAGCCCGCAAATCGATGGGCATCAAGGTCATGCTGTTTCTTCTGATTCTGACTGGTATGCTCTATGCCGTCAAACGTCAGGTCTGGAAAGACCAGCACTGAAATCTTCCGGTACTTTCGGAAATCTGAGAACGGCTCCTCTTTCGAGGGGTCGTTTTTTTTGTCCCGTACACAGGCATTTGATCATCGACAGATTTCTTCTAGAATTCCGGTTCACCGAAATAGTTGAGACGCCATGTTTGCCCAACCGCCTGACGCCCATTCCGCCCTGACACCCCTACTGGAAGATGGAGAAGAGCTTCTCTGGTATGATCAGCCTAGCCCGTCGGCCGTGATCACATCGCAGTGGTCAAGCGCGATTGTTGGTTGCGCCTTTTTTGCCGGTGCCATGGCGTGGACATTCATAGCGGTACAGGAAAGTGCGATGTTCGCGGTGGTTGGCCTTGGCATTGCCGGTGTCGGTCTATGGCTGGCCTCGGCTCCGGTCCGCGCGCCTTATGAAGCCAAATTTGTCTATTACGCGATTACCAGCCGCCGACTGATCATCGCCAGTCTGCGGCGCAAAAAGGGCATGCAGTCGTTCTCACCGGATGCCATCGAGGACGTCGACATTATCGAGCGAGATGACCGCATCAGTGATGTGATTTTCCGGAAATCAACCCGCGTCGTCACGGAACAGTTTGGCGACGGCAACTCGCGCCTGTCCAAACAGATCAAACGGGACGGCTTCTTTGGCATCAAGGATGCGGAAAAGGTGGCAGAGGCTATCAGAGAGTTAAAAGCGAAAGCCGGAACCCCGTACTAACGCAACGACGCCTCGATATTGCCACCGTCGACGGTCACCACGGCCGCCGTTGTTGACTGTGCCTTTGCCAGATCGATAAAGGCGTTGGCGACGTCGTCGGCTGTGACTTCGCGGCCCAGCAGGTTGCCGGACATATAATCGGTCTGGCTGAGGCCACGGGCTTTCGAGCGGGTTTTGATCATCTGATCCGTCAGCAGGCCCGAGCGGATGCGGTCCGCGTTGACGGCGTTGGCGCGGATACCGTCGGCACCATAATCAAGCGCGTATTGTTTCATCAGGAACAGAGTCGCCGCCTTTGGCAAACCGTAGGGCCCGAAGTCCTTGCCGGGATTGACCGCCTGCTTCGAGGTGTTGAACAACAAACAGCCGCCTGTGCCCTGTGCCTGCATGATCCGGACCGCGTTTCTGGCGACATTCTGGTGTCCCCAGAAATTCAGCTCGAAACTCTGGCGCAGCACCTTTTCGTCAACCTCGCCTATTTTCCCCTGCCACGCCGCACCTGCATTGGAGACAACGACATCTACGCCGCCGTAGGTTTTCGAAATTTCATCGAACGCTCCCTCCACCTCTTTGCGATTGGTGACATCGCAAGCAAGGCCGAGACCGCCGAATTTGGCAGCGACGGCACGGGCAGCACGAACATCACGATCAAGCACACAGACTTCGGCACCCTCAGCGGCAAAGGCCTGGGCCGTGGCGGCACCAATGCCCGAACCCCCACCAGTGATCGCGACGATCTGGCGGGCGAAGGGTTTTTCCTGACCCTTGCCAAGCTTGGCCTGTTCCAGCGACCAGTATTCGATCTCGAAAATGTCCTTTTCCGGAATCACGCGATAATGGCTCATGGCTTCCGCCTGACTGATAACGGAGATATTGGTTTCCAGCAGATCGGCGGCAATGCCGGCCGCCTTGGCCGAATTGCCCAATCCGAAGGCGCCGACACCCGGCACCAGAATCATCCGGGGCATGGGGTCAAGTTCGGTTTTGACCCCCTTCATACGCTTGTTGTTGCGGGCAAAATAAGCGTGATAGTCGGCAACATATTTATCGACCGCTGCGCTCGCACCCGCAACAAACGCTTCAAGATTCCCGGCAACCGGAGCCGGGACAATCAGCGGGCTGGATTTGGTGCGGATTACATGGTCCGGCGTCACTGTGCCTTGCTGACTGTAGCGCTGAACGTCCTTACCGCTGGCATAGACGAGGATTTCCTTACCGGTCCTGAAATCCATAACCATGCGCTTGCCCTCAAACGCGACAAGACCGCGGAGTATCGGGGCAACTTCGGAAGCCTTGGCGCATTTTTTTGGCAGTTTGACCTGAACAAACGATTTGCCCTTACCTTGCGCCAACCGGCGTTCGGCCTTGTTGACCATCGAGATCATCAGGCTGTAGGCATCCTTCGCCGTATCGGCAAAGGTGAAGATACCGTGTTTCAGAAGAATCAATCCATCAACATCCGGATTTTTGCGATAAACCTGTGCCGCTTTTTTGGCCAATGCAAACCCAGGCATGATGTAAGGTACATAGCCCATACGCTCACCAAAAACGTCGTGACAAAGCGCATCTCCGTTTTCCTGATCGGAAAGCGCAAGGACCGCATTGGAATGCGTATGATCGATAAATTTATGCGGAAGAAAGGCGTGCAGTAATGTCTCGACCGACGGATTTGGCGAAGCCGAATCAAGCAGGTTGGTACGCTGGGCGTTGACCATGTCCTCATCTGAAAGCGCCTTGAACTTCTCCATCTTGAGCAGCGGGTGCAGGCGAACAGCCGGAAGACCGGCGGGTTCGATATTGCCCATGTCCCAACCCGATCCCTTGACACACAGCACCTCCGTCTGTTCACCGGCGAGATCGCTCATGACGGTTTTAACAGAAGTATTGCCACCACCATGAAGCACCAGTTTCGGATCGCCACCGAGCAGACGGCTGGTGTAGACGCGCAAGGCCAGATCTTCGTTCACACCAGCCTTGGCGTAACGTCTGATGCAGGACTGGGCTTCGCGGTCTGACCAAAGGTTTTTCATAAATTACTCACTGCGTACATTGAAAGGGAAAGGTTTTGTTATGAGAAGGAACTTGAAATGTGAAAACGCGCTCCGGTTGACCCCATACGGAATCATACGAAGGACGATTTTTTTTGCATCGGCGTCCATGGGTTTCCCCTGTGTAATAAAGCCAGTTTTCAAGATGCTCATTTTTACTAGAGCCAATGATGAAAGGCCACACCTTTGGCGCTGTCAAACTACGGGTGCCGAGAATCGGTCTATTTGACCCAGATCAAGGCATGCTGGCGACGGTCTGTTACTCTTTGATTGTGCCCCCCATGATGGAAGGAGATGCGAGTGTTCCAGATTCGCATACACGGTCGAGGCGGTCAGGGTGTTGTCACAGCGGCGGAGTTATTGTCCGTTGCCGCCTTCAAGGAAGACAGACACGCGCAGGCGTTTCCAAGTTTCGGGTCAGAGCGTATGGGCGCACCGGTTGTTTCATTCTGTCGACTTGATGATCGGGAAATCAGGTTGCGTGAACCGGTTCTGGAACCGGACGCGCTGATCATTCAGGACCCGACGCTGTTGCACTCCGTCGATATCTTCAGTGGACTGAAACCGGACGGTTACATTCTGATTAATTCACGCCGCAGCTTTGAAGAACTTGGCATCGCTGAACTGGTTGGCAAATTTCCGACCCATCACGTCTGTGATCTCGGGGCCTCCGAACTGGCGATGAAACACATTGGACGCCCTTTACCCAATGCCGCCCTGTTGGGCGGTTTTGCCGCGATATCAGGCGAAATACACATGGATTCAGTAGCCGAAGCGATTATGGACAAATTCCCGGGAAGCGTCGGCGAAGCCAACGTTGCCGCCGCCCGGGAAGCTTTTGCGGAAGCTTCGCGAGCATAAACAACACAGCCCGGAACGAGGCTCCGAACGAGGAAAACACCAATGCTGAAACAGGTCGAAGGTTCTGAAGCCGTTGCCGAGGCCGTCGCTTTATGCCGCCCGGAAGTCGTCTGTGCCTATCCGATCACGCCGCAGACCCATATCGTCGAAGGCGTCGGGGCGCTGGTCAAGGACGGCACCCTGAAGAACTGTGAATACATCAACGTCGAAAGCGAGTTCGCTGCGCTCAGCGTCGCGATCGGTGCGTCTGCCGCCGGTGCCCGCACCTACACTGCGACCGCCAGTCAGGGCCTGCTGTTCATGGCGGAAGCTGTCTACAACGCCGCCGGTCTTGGCCTGCCCATCATCATGACCATCGGTAACCGGGCAATCGGGGCACCAATCAACATCTGGAATGACCACACAGATTCGATGTCGATGAAGGACGCTGGCTGGATACAGTTGTTCGCCGAAACCAATCAGGAAGCCGTTGATCTGCATATTCAGGCTTTCCGTCTGGCGGAAGAACTGAGCTGTCCGGTGATGGTCTGTGTTGATGGATTCATTCTGACCCACGCATATGAACGCATCGATGTGCCAACACAGGAAGAAGTCGACGCCTTCCTGCCCTCCTTCGATCCGGTTCAGGTTCTTGACCCAGCCGAACCCTATTCAATCGGTGCGATGGTCGGACCCGAAGCCTTCACCGAGGTGCGCTATCTCGCCCATGAAAAACAGTTGCAGGCACTACGCTTGATCCCGAAAATCGCCAGCGTCTTCAAGGATGTGTTTGGCCGCGAAACCGGCGGACTGGTCCACCCCTACCGTACCGAAGAAGCTGAAACCGTTGTCGTCGCACTCGGTTCTGTCAACGGCACGATCAAGGAAGTCATTGATCAGATGCGCGACGATGACGTTGCCATCGGATCGGTCAGCATCTGTTCATTCCGGCCGTTCCCGCTGGAAGCTTTGGCCGCCGCTCTGGAGGGCGCCAAACGTGTGGTCGTAATTGAAAAGAGTCTGGCCCCCGGCCTTGGCGGTGTGTTGGCCTCCAACGTTCGAATGGCACTCGCCCGAAAAGCCCTGCCGGTATACACGGTCATCGCCGGATTGGGTGGGCGGTCAATCACCATGACGTCGCTGAGAGAGGTATTTGAGGGTGCAGGCGCAGACCGACTGCCGGATGTGCAGTTCCTCGACCTTGATCACACGGCGGTCGAACATGAGCTTGTGCGGGCCAAAACTACCCGGCAATCCGGCCCGACGGCTGAAAACATTTTACGCCAGCTCAACCCCTGTCGCCCTGCGGCCAGAACCTGACGGAGGCGACCATGACCGAACCAACTGCAAATCAACGGGTCAAGTTCTACCAGACCGGAACACATACGGTTGGCAACCGCCTGCTCGATGATGCCAAACGCACGGTACAGGCCAGCATGGAGCGGGCCAACGCCATCACATCCGGACATCGCGCCTGTCAGGGATGCGGCGAAGCATTAGGTGCGCGTTACGCCCTAGATTCCGCGATGCGCGTCACCGAAGGGCAACTGGTTGCCGTCAACGCCACCGGATGTCTTGAAGTCTTCACTACACCTTATCCGGAAACGTCATGGCAAATTCCGTGGCTGCATTCGCTGTTTGGCAATGCGCCCGCAGTCGCCACCGGCGTGGCTGCGGCATTCCGGGTCAAGGGACGGCATGATGTACGTGTCGTTGCTCAGGGCGGTGACGGCGGCACCACGGATATCGGTTTCGGCTGCCTATCCGGCATGTTCGAGCGCAACGACGATGTTTTATATATTTGTTACGATAATGAAGCTTATATGAACACCGGTGTGCAACGTTCCAGCGCCACACCGCCGACGGCACGAACCGCAACAACACCAGCGTTGGGTGACGCGCCGGGAAATGTTTTCGGCACTGGCAAAAACCTGCCGTTGATCGCCATGGCCCATAATATTCCCTATGTCGCGACCGCCAGTGTCGCCGATCTGCACGATCTGGAGGCCAAGGTCGTCAAGGCCATGAGTTTCCGGGGCGCGCGGTACATTCATATTATGGTGCCCTGCCCACTGGGATGGGGATCGGCATCGAATGCCACCATCAACATTGCCAGACTGGCTGTTGAATCCGGACTGTTTCCCCTGTTCGAAGCAGAGAACGGCGAGATCACGTCATCAAACAAAATCCGGCGTCAGGTCCCCGTTACCGAATACCTGAAACCGCAACGACGCTTCGCCCATCTGTTCAAAAAAGGACCAAACGGCAAAATAGACGACGACCGGATTGAACGTATTCAACGTATGGCTGACGCCAACATCAAGCGGTTCGACCTGATAGATAACTTTGAACAGGGAGGATCGGGCCAATGATCAAACCCCTGCCGTTTGCCATAACGCTCGATCCCGGCACCAGTCTGGCCAACCAGACCGGGTCATGGCGGACCGAAAAGCCGGTCTATCTGGATCGCCTGCCACCCTGCAACAACGCCTGCCCGGCCGGTGAAAACATTCAGCAATGGCTGTATCATGCCGAAGAAGGCGACTACTTCACCGCCTGGCAAAAACTGATGGAAGACAATCCTTTGCCGGGAGTGATGGGGCGTGTCTGTTATCATCCGTGCGAAGACGCCTGCAACCGCGTACAACTGGACGAAGCCGTTGGCATTCACGCGGTTGAACGCTTCCTTGGTCGTCAGGCCTGGGAACACGGATGGAAGCCTGAATTCGATGCCAACCCTTCCGGTAAACGGGTGCTGGTCGTCGGGGCCGGACCCAGCGGTCTGGCCGCCGCTTACCATTTGACCCGGCTGGGTCACACCGTAACCATTCGCGAAGCCGGGCCAATGGCCGGCGGTATGATGCGCTTCGGCATCCCGAAATACCGATTGCCGCGTGACGTTCTGGATTATGAAATTCAACGCATCCTCGACATGGGTGTAACGCTGGAACTGAACACCAGGGTCGATGATATCGAAGCTGCATTCACGAACGAAGGGTTTGATGCACTATTCGTCGCTGTCGGCGCGCATCTGGCCAAGCGCACCGATATTCCGGCACATGCGGCAGGCAAAATATTTGATGCGGTATCGGTATTACGCGACATGGAAACCGGAGCAGAACCGCCGCAACTCGGTCGCCGGGTTATCGTTTACGGAGGCGGCAATACCGCCATGGACGTCGCCCGCACTGCAAAGCGACTGGGCGCAGATGAATCGATGATTGTTTATCGGCGTTCCCGCAAGGAAATGCCGGCGCACGACTTCGAAGCCACTGAGGCCGAAGAAGAAGGCGTAATGATTCACTGGCTCCGGACGATCAAGCAGATTGATGAAACCACATTTACCGTGGAAAAGATGGAGATCGACGAGAACGGTCGACCGCAACCGACCGGCGAGTTTGAAACGATTGAAGCGGACACCCTGATTCTGGCGCTTGGTCAGGATGTCGATACGTCATTTCTTGAACGCACCCCAGGAGTCGAAATTGCCGGTGACGGCGTTGTCTCGGTCAATGACCAGATGATGACCGGGCGCGCCGGATTGTTTGCTGGCGGCGACATGGTGCCCTCAGAACGAACCGTAACGGTTGCTGTCGGGCACGGCAAAAAGGCGGCCCGCCATATTGATGCGTGGCTGAAGGGTGAGGCCTACAACAAACCGGACAAACCGGAAATTGCGACATTCGATAATATGAACACCTGGTATTACGACGACGCGCCGCAAACAGAGCAACCAGCGCTGGCTGTCGTGCGGCGACAATCGGGTTTCGATGAGGTGCTACAGGGATTGACGGAAGACAATGCCCTGTTCGAGGCGCGTCGCTGTCTGAGTTGCGGCAATTGTTTCGAATGCGATAATTGCTACGGCATTTGCCCCGACAATGCCGTTGAGAAGCTGGGGCCGGGGAACCGGTTCAGGTTCAAATATGATTATTGCAAGGGATGCGGTATGTGTGTCGCGGAATGCCCCTGTGGTGCCATCAAGATGGTTCCAGAAGATATTTAACCGGCGTTATTTGACCCCCGACAAACGCGCCTATTGCATATCATCAGGGTTAACCCGTTCGGCGGATTTGAGGACTTCCGTATAGAGCTGTTTGCTCGATACCCCTAGACCGCCCAACGGCTGGAATGAGGATTTGGCCTTTTCCCCCCGGCGGCGCTGGATGATGCGGACAATAACAAAAAGGATAAGCGTGCCATGAATAGCAACGATCATCTCATACAAACCGGATGGCCCAAGCAGGGCCATCAATTGCGCCGCTACGACGGGTCCGATACTGGCGCCAATCCCGTAAGCAATCAGCAATCCGGCGGAAACCTGCACCAGATGGTCCCGGTCAACCAGGTCATTCACCTGAGACGATACCAAGGGTAAAATGGTAAAGCTGAAACCACCAAATATTATCCCGCATGCGATCAGAACAGTCACCGATTGACCGGTCGCCCATATCACTGCCAACGCCGACAACATTGTCGCCACCGATGTCATCAGAAGAACCGTGCGCCGATCAAATTTGTCCGATAACCGGCCAATGGGAAACTGCAACGCCATCCCACCCAGGATCACCCCGGCCATAAAGGACGAGACTTCCGCGACGCTCAATCCGACTTCCTTGGCGAACACGGCACCCATGCCCATAAGCGAAGAATTTATCATGCCGCCACAAATCGTTCCGAACACGCCAATCGGCGAAATCGCAAACAATTTTTTGAACGGCATGCGTTGCGGCGATGACGGTTTGGGGGCGCTGGAGCGGGTCAGAAGCAGAGGCACGAGAGCGAACGAATAGACCATCGAAGCGATAATGAATAACTGGAACTGGGCGGGGTCGCCGATCAGCAGCATAAACTGACCCAGCCCGGCACCCAGATAATTGATGATCATGTAAAGCGATAACACCTGGCCTCTGGTTTCGTTGGTTGCGCGTTCATTGACCCAACTTTCCACGACCATGACCATGCCCGCCATACAGAACCCGGCAATCACCCTGAGTATGAACCAGACAATCGGGTCGATATAGAGAACGTGAGCCAGTACAGCGACGGACATCAACGAGGCGAAGGCGGCAAATGCGCGAATATGACCAACGGTAGAGATAACGCGCGCAGCGTATAACCCGCCAGCCAACAGGCCGACAAAAAAGCCCGCCATGACAAAACCGGTAATTTCCGTGGAGAAACCTTCATGCCTGCTTCTGAGACCAAGAAGGGTACTGATCATACCATTGCCAATCAACAACAGGCCGTGGCTGAGCAGCAACGACGAGATCGATCTGATTGTCGTCCACATGTTCTCGTTTCTACTTTTCTAAGGGTTCACAGGTCGCACATAAACGGCTTTGACGCATCCGGTCACAGCTGAAAATTCAATCAGACTAAGAAGATGAGACAAGATGAACTGACCGGCCATGGCAACCAGAATATTTGATGTTTTGGCCATTGCGACACCTATTCGGGGATGGCGAACTCGGGAAACAAAGCGGTGAGACCTTCCGGAGAAGCTTCCGAAACTCCACGCTCGGTTATCAGGCCGGTGACCAGCCGTCGTGGCGTCACATCAAAAGCATAATTTGCCGCTTTGGCACCATCAGGGATAATCGATACGTCCTGCACACTACCGTCGGCTACACGTCCGGTCATCACCGTAACTTCTGAAGCGTCACGCTCTTCGATGGGAATTTCCTGAACGCCATCGGTCAGGGTCCAGTCAATGGTCGGGCTTGGCAAGCCGACATAAAAAGGAACATCATTGTCATGAGCGGCCAGAGCCTTGAGGTAGGTACCGATCTTGTTGCAGACATCTCCCGTACCCGTGGTCCGGTCAGTGCCGGTAATCACCAGATCGACCTTGCCGTGTTGCATCAGATGCCCGCCGACGTTATCGACAATCAGCGTGTTGGGCACACCATGCTGGCCCAGTTCCCAAGCGGTCAGGCTGGCTCCCTGATTACGAGGCCGGGTCTCGTCGACCCAGACATGCACCGGGATACCCGCATCGTGGGCCTTGTATATGGGGGCAAGGGCTGTTCCCCAATCTACTGTCGCCAGCCAGCCCGCGTTGCAATGAGTCAGTACATTGACGCCGCCATCTTCAAGCGAAGGTTTGCCTTTTTTTTCCCAGGCGGCGCGGATCAGTTCGGCGCCGTGTTCGCCAAGGCTTGAGCAAATTTCAACATCCTCATTACAAATTTCGGCGGCGCGGGCATAAGCCGCTTCGATGCGCTGAGGCACCGGCACCGGATCAAGAACGGCTTTCAAATCATCCAGCGCCCAGCGCAGGTTGACGGCGGTCGGGCGGGTTGCATAAAGCCGGTCGTAGGCGGCCTTGACCCCCTGATCCGAAGCATCTCCCCACATCGCCAGCGCCATGCCATAGGCCGCCGTCGCACCAATTAACGGTGCACCCCGTACCCACATGTCGGCAATCGCCGTACAGGCATCGGCCAGACTGTTCAGCGGCACGACAACAAACTCGTGTGGCAGTCTGGTCTGGTCAATAATCTCAACCGTTTTGCCATCATCCGCCAACCAGATCGTGCGATAGGGTTTGCCGTCTACTCTCATGAACTCAGCCTCTTTTCGAAGTACACGCGCTCAAATCCATCTTCCAAAACGCGCCTCAATTCGACATACCCCAGTCGGGGATAGAAAGCCAGATTCTCTGTCATCTTGAGATTGGTATAAAGAACCAGCAAATCATGTTTGTTCTCTATGGCCTGGCGTTCGGCGAACTGCATAAGTTTCTTGCCATAACCCCGGCCCTGCCGGTCAGGAAGAACGGCGACGTTCTCAACAAACTGATCGAAGTCTCGCGAATAGGTTACGATGAATGCGGCGAGGCCATGTTCATCTTCCAGAACAAAAACCTCCCCTCTTGCAACATGAGTGTAGAAGTCGGCGACCATCGGAGCGGGCGCGCGGCCGATCCTCTGCACATAAATTGAATAAGCGGCTACGGCGATCTCGCTCAGGGTTGATACCTCGTCGGCAAGCGCCGAACGAATTGAACCGTTACCTGTCACAACCAGCGCCGGACACGGGATTTGTAATCGAGATATACCTGACCGAATCGCGCTTCCATTAACTGCTCTTCATGGACGATAAACTGCGTTGTGATCAGGACAAAAAAAGCAGGGACGACCATAAATGGCAGACCATCACCAATCGCCAGAGCAAATCCGCCCATGCCGATCATCATTGCCAGATACATCGGGTTGCGGCTGAACCGGAAGAGCCCTTCCTCAACCACTGTCGTGCTCTCGGTAAAGGGGCGTACCGGCGTCTCCGCCACATCAAACCGCCGCTTGGCCCGCCACGCCATGAAAAATGCACCAGCAAAAATACCCCATCCAACCAGCTTAAACGAAGCCAGCGCCGTGATCGGCGTCGGGTAAAGGACATTGATCAACGCCATTGTCGCCAATCCGGCAAAAAGCCAGATCGGCGGCAAAATTTTCTGCAATGTGTTGGGGGTGAAGGCGGGTATTTCGTTCATCTTATCCCAGCACCCGGCCAGCCACCGCATCAAGCTTTTTGATCATGTCCGGATCGCGGGCGTCGGGGGCGGTAATCAGGGCGGATTCCAGCGCCGTGTGACATCCGGCATGACAGACGCCTGTGCGACCGGAAAGTTTCGGGGCCGTTTCCTTTACCAGATTTCGTCCCTTGTCGGCATTGTCCATCAACACCTTGATGATCGCCTCGACCGTGACGTGATCGTGATCAGGATGCCAGCAATCATAATCTGTGACCATGGCAACGGTGGCGAAACACATCTCGGCTTCGCGGGCGAGTTTGGCCTCCGGCATATTGGTCATTCCGATGACGTCACAACCCCAACTACGATAGAGGTTGGATTCAGCTATTGTCGAGAATTGCGGACCTTCCATCGCAAGGTACGTGCCGCCGCGCTGATAAGAGATGTCCAGCGCCTTGATACTCTTTTCAAGTGCATCGCCCAGTCGTGTACAAACAGGGTGACCAAGGGCCACATGCGCAACCAGCCCGGTGCCGAAGAAACTTTTCTGGCGGGCGAAGGTACGATCGATGAACTGATCAACAATAACAAAAGTTCCCGGCGGCAATTCCTGCTTCAGCCCACCGCAGGCGGAAACGGAGATAATTTCCGTCACCCCGGCGCGTTTCAGACAATCGATATTTGCGCGATAATTCAGTTCCGACGGAGGGATACGATGGCCCCGGCCATGGCGCGGTAGAAACACCATTTTCTGCCCGGCAAGTTCGCCAATCAGCAACTCGTCAGAGGCTTCACCGAAGGGCGAATTGACACGTTCCCAGCGGGTGTTCTCCAAACCGTCAATTTCATAAACACCACTGCCGCCGATGACCCCGATCACCGGAGATGGACCTGCTTCACTCATAATATTGTCGTTCCCTGTTTAACCTGAATTCTGTTCCATTAACCACCAAGGTTTTCATCAAACAGACGCAACGTGCGCATACCTGCGATATCTGCTGACCGCGGATTATATGACCCGCGCATATCGCAATGAAACCCGTGATCCGCTTCGTAGATATAAACATCCACATCGGCATGGGCCTTGGATATCTGTTCGACATCGTCGAGCGGAATGGACTGGTCTTCAGCGCCGAAATGCAGAATTGTCGGGCAACGCGGTTGTTCCCTGTTGTGATCAATAATTCCGCCTCCGTAGTAGCCCGCCGCAGCCTGCACATCCAACCGGCACGCGGCCAGCCAGGTCACAACCCCGCCCCAGCAAAAACCGGTAATCCCGACCTTGCCCGCATCGGTAACGGCCAGACGTGCGGCCTCTACATCGGCCAGAACCCCATCAAGGTCTTCGTTGGCAGATGTCTTGTGATCGCGCCCGAGCGCAATATCTTCCGCTGTGTACCCAACTTCAAACCCCGGCTCGTACCGGTCATAAAGCGCCGGTGCGATGGTTTTGTACCCCAGCGCCGCATATCGTTCGGCAACGTCACGGATATGCACGTTAACACCGAAAATCTCCTGAATGACGATAACGCCACCCCGCGCCGCGCCGTCCGGCTCACATAGATAGGCAGAAAGCTTGTGTCCGTCTGATGCGGTTAATGTGATGTCGTGACCCATAACGGTCCTCCCCTATCTGACTATTTTACCTTTGTAATTAATCGATAAAATAATTTCCTTTGCCTCTTCGTCTGTCAGCTTGTCATCCTTTTGCGCACAATAGTAACCAAAAAAATGAGCATCTCCCACTACATGACCAGGCGTTTTACGACTGGTTGTGTAATATCGTTGGAATCCAAAGCAATTTCGGGATTTATAAGTATACATCTTGTAGCGTGTTATGCCGCGTCCGGTTTTAATAATTCGATCATTGCTGACTTCATTTGCCTGAGTGGCAAAGTTCGTCAGACTTCTCCTAAATGTATGGTCCAAGCTGGATTCAGTAATGTAATATCCTGTCCCGTTGTATTCATTTAGCTCCAAATAAGCCATTCGAACCGAATCACTGGTATTTCTCCACTCGCCCTGTTCGACCAATTCTTCATCCACTTTTCCATATCTTGAAAAATTTGCAGTCGCACGTTTTAGGCCCGGCGCCACTAACGAAACCTTGAATTCCTGATCTGAAATTGGCATCGATGATGTTGAGAAAAATATTGGAGAGGTTGCGTTTGGATTGCATCCGATTATGATATTACTGGAAATCGCCATTATTATTAGAGTTGTTTTTTGCAAACTAAAAGCTCCTTCTGTTTATCGGAGATTCAGAAAATTCTGGCATTGCACGCGGTCGATTTTGGATAATGAAAGCGCATAACAACAATGACGAGTATAATCAGAATTCCAACCTTCTCCACTCTCTTGTTATTGACCTTGTTTGGCTGCAATACCGTTCCGGTCCATGTTCCGAAAGTCAAGATTGAAGAGCCAATTAAAATCACAAATAAGGCAAATTTGGCAAAAATCAAATTTGACCGGATAGGCATAAAGATTAAGCGTGGGACAATCATCGGTAACTACAAGTCAGATGCATTAGGTTTTGACGGGTGCGCTTTTCTTCCCGGTAACATTTTCTGGAATCAAGGGCGGCAGTTAACTCGTGACCTTGAATTTTCAGATATCTTTTTTGAGGAAATGCAAGCTGCGAATATTAATGTTATCGGAAACCCAGATAAAATGTTCGCGCAGGCTGATACCAGCAGAGAGAACCCAAGCTTCCTGATAGGTGGGCAGTTAGAAGACCTTAAGCTCAATGTTTGTATGATGATGAATGCATGGACAGGACGGTTAACTGGCTTGGAGAAAGGTGAAGGCTCTGTCAGGGTGCGCTGGCAAATTTTCTCTGTCCTTGACCAAAAAGTCGTCTATGAAACAACAACGGAAGGTTCGGCAAAGCTAGAAGCTGCAATTGCGGCTGGCTCAAAGGCTTTAATTCTTGACGCCTTTGGTAACGCCACTGCAAATCTTGCTGCGAACAGAAAATTTGTTGATTTGCTATTAAAACAAAAACGTAGCGTCGCTGACATTAGAGACATTGATGCTCCAGTGATGGAAATTGAGTCCTACCCAGTCTGGAACACATCCATTACTGATCGTATTGATCTGATTCGCAACTCCGTTGTCACCATTGAAACGGGGTTAGGCCATGGGTCTGGTTTTTTTATAACTCCAACGCTAATTATGACGAATTTTCATGTCACTGAAAATTCTGACCTATTGCGGGTTCGGCTTCTAACAGGTCGGAAAATACTTGGGGAGGTTATTCGGCGGCACCCTCAGCGTGATGTTGCAATTATTCAAGTCGAAAGAAGTGGGCGCATCCCTCTCCCAATTCGATCGGACCCCTTGAAAATAACAGAACCGGTCTTCGCAATCGGCTCACCTCTTGATAAATCACTATCCGGCACGGTCAACAAAGGAATTGTCAGCAAGTTCACATCAAACCGCCACGGCCTTGAGGATATCCAGGCAGACGTCGATATTCAGAGTGGTAACAGCGGAGGTGTCTTGCTTGATTCCAATGGCAATGTCGTCGGCATTACATATGCTGGTATCGGCCCCAATAAGGAATTTTCCGCTGGTTTGAATTTTTTCATCCCGATTATGGACGCACTTAAAAAACTGAACATTGCATTCAAGTCAAATGAAGCGAAGTCCTGACGCCAAATTACACATTAAACTTGAACAGCATGATATCGCCGTCGGCGACGACATATTCCTTGCCTTCCTGGCGCATTTTGCCAGCATCTTTGGCGCCCTGCTCACCGTTCAGCTCAGTGAAATCCTTATAGGCAATGGTTTCGGCCTTGATGAAACCACGCTCGAAATCAGTGTGGATGGCACCGGCGGCTTGCGGGGCCTTGGCGTTACGATAAACGGTCCATGCGCGGGTTTCCTTGGGACCTGAGGTGAAAAACGTAATCAGATCAAGCAGGTGGTAACCGGCGCGAATGACCCGCGCGAGACCTGTCTCATGCAGACCCATGGAATCAAGATATTCTGCCTTCTCGGCTTCATCTTCGAGCGCTGAAACCTCTTCTTCGATCTGCGCCGAAATCACCACACTTTCCGCCCCCTGTTCGGTCGCCATGCCGGCAACCAGAGCTGAATAGTTATTGCCGTCAGCCGCTGATTCTTCATCAACATTGCAAACATAAAGGACCGGTTTGGCACTGAGCAGCTGAAGCATGCGAAAGGCTCTGGTTTCGTCTTTGGCAACTTCGATCTTTCTGGCCGGTATGCCCTCACGCAAGGCCTCCAGCGCACGTTCAATCAATGCCAGTTGCAGTTTGGCGTCCTTGTCACCTCCGCGGGTTTTTTTCTCCAGCTGAATTGTACGTTTCTCCAGACTTTCGAGATCGGCCAGCATCAGTTCAGTTTCGACTGTCTCCGCATCACGGATCGGGTCAATCCCGCCCTCTACATGAGTGACGTTGTCATCTTCAAAACAGCGCAGCACATGAATGATGGCATCGACTTCGCGGATGTTGGCAAGAAACTGATTACCAAGACCTTCGCCCTTGCTGGCACCGCGAACCAGACCGGCAATATCAACGAACTCCAGCTGGGTCGGAACGACTCTCGCTGATTTGGTAATGCCTGAAATGGTTTCCAACCGTTCATCGGGCACGGCGACGCGACCGGTGTTGGGTTCAATCGTACAGAACGGGAAATTGGCCGCTTCCGCGCTGGCTGTTGCCGTCAGTGCGTTGAACAGGGTCGATTTGCCAACGTTTGGCAGGCCGACAATACCGCAGTTAAAGCCCATTATTCAGTTTCCTTGTCTTTCGTTGCCTGTTCAGGCTGTTTTTCGGGTTTTGGGCTTTTCGGTCTTGGCGGGTTCATCACCAGGGCCACCCGGTTCATGAATCCTGCATCATCCCCCTTGATCAGATAACCGACATCCTCGGCCATGACCGGCATCAGTTTGTCCAGCCATTCCTGATCGGCTTTGGCAAAATCTTTCAACACATGACCGACAACCCGGTCCTTGTCACCGGGATGACCAATACCCAGACGCACCCGTCCATAGTCGGGACCAATATGTGCATGAAGGGAACGCAGGCCGTTGTGCCCGCCATGACCGCCACCGCGCTTGACCCGGATTTTCCCGGCCGCCAGATCCAGTTCATCGTGAAACACCAGAACATCAGCCGGTTTGATTTTATAGAACGCCATGGTCGCCTGAACGGCGCGACCGGATTCGTTCATATAGGTTGTCGGTTTCAGGATCAGGACTTTGTCGGTACCAATCTTGCCCTCGGTCAATTCGCCCTGAAATTTGGCCCGGAACGGGGAAAAGGAATGGCGGTGGACAATCTCGTCCACCGCCATGAAACCGATGTTGTGCCGGTTCCTGGCGTATCCCGATCCTGGGTTGCCGAGGCCGACCAGCAAAAGCACGACTGCTCTCCTTCTTCGAAACGAACGTTAGTCTTCCGAAGCGTTGTCTTCGTCGTCTTCGCCGCCTTCAGCACCTTCGCCTTCAACACCCTCTTCACCCTCAATGCCTTCTTCATCTTCGTCTTCAACTTCTTCGACGATGGTCGGTGCGGCAATTGTAGCGATGGTGAAATCACGATCTGTAATCGTCAGTTCAACGTCATCCGGAAGGGTGATTGCACTAATGTGAACGCTGTCACCAACTTCAAGCCCGGTCAGGTCGACTTCGATGCTTTCCGGAATGCTTTCCGGATTACAACGCATTTCGATACTGTGTCGAACGATGTTGAGAACGCCACCCTGACGGATACCGGGACACTCTTCTTCATTGATGAAGTTGACCAGAATTTCCATGACCAGACGGGTTTTCTTGCTGAACCGCATGAAATCAACGTGCAGCGGACGGTCGGTGACTGGATCCAGTTGCATATCACGGGCAAGTACCCGGTGCGTGGCACCACCAGCTTCAATTTCATAGACATTCGAGTAAAACCCGGCTCCACGAAGCTGACGGGACAGTTCCTGCGGGTCGAGGGAAATCAGGATCGGGTCCTGTTTGTTACCATAAATTACGGCGGGGATACGACCTGCTCTGCGGGTCGCTCGGGCTGCCCCCTTACCTGCCCGATCTCGCTCTTCAACAGCGAAAGAAATGACATCTGCCATTTGAATTCTCCTAATTAAAGTTTCGGCCTGCCTCCAGGGGTGCTGG
>JAJFIJ010000173.1 GCA_021775105.1 Rhodospirillales bacterium
CCACCCGAACCCGGCAGCTTGGTTGTCGGGTTTTTGAAGTCGCCGATGTAAGATGTGTTGATGTTTCCGTAGCGGTCGATTTCGGCGCCACCGATGAAGCCGGCATCGACACGGCCTCTTTGCAACTGGCTCATGACCGGAATCAGGCCGCTGGTCCAGGCGGCATTCAGCTGATTGGCGTTGTCACCCATGGTATAGAGCATGCCATCAGCAGGCTGGTAGCGGACAACGCCCGATTCAAACAGACCAACAGCATCCGGTGCATGGGTCAGGCGGGCCACGCCGAAGGCCGTAATCGGCAGTCGCATGCCGACGAAAACTACTTCTTCGTCACGAATTTCGCGGGCTGCGGCAACAATCATCAGTTCCTGTACGGAATACTCTGTCATGGGCTTACTCCGCCGCGTAATTGGCCGGAGCGGACAGAGCCGATCCGGTGATTTTCAAATCTTCAAGCCGCTGACCCAATTTGGTCCGATAGGCGTCATGATCGCTGACGTTCAGCACCCAGTCGTCCAACCACTCAAGGAATCCTTCGCGGGTCCGCGATGCCTGATGGTACTCGCCAAAAAAGCCAGTGTCGCGTTGCCAGCGGCCGGTCATCGGTGCCGGATGAATACCAGCCGGAACATGACAAACTGCCGTGGTTATAAACCCCGGTACCAGAACCCGGCTCGGGTCTGATGAAATAACGTCCGGTTCGACGATTTCATCGGCCAGCAGGATCAGTTTTTCTGCCGCCATCGCGGCTTCGAATATCAGGCCCTTGCTGCCCCAGTGGTGATTGTTACCAAACCGGTCGGCACGCTGAACGGCAATGATTGCGACATCGGGCCTGAGCGGCGGGATCAAAACAACGTTTTCACCGCAATCCGAGAACGGGTTCTCCGCGACTACGTGTTGCGGATTTGATTTCAGAATGTCAGAGCCGAGGATCGAACGCATCGGAGCATAAGGCATGCCATAAGCACCGGCCATTAGCGCCATGCCAAGGGAAAAGTTGGAATGGTCGTGGACAGTGACCCGATGGGGTTCGCCCTTTTCAACTGAGCGACGGTAGTTATGCCCCAATCCGCTCGACACATTGCCGACCCAGGCCCCGGTCACGTCCGAACAGCATCCTGCACCGATCAGAAGGTCGGTAGAGACGTCTGAAATCGGTGCAATCATGTTAAGCCCGGTGATATTCTGGCGAATGATTTCGTGGGCAGCGGCGAACGGGACTTCCGGTTCCAGACAGGCCCCCAGCACAACACTGTCGCCGGGTCGGACGTGTTCGGAAATGGCCTCTTTCAGGCCAACCAGTTTTTCTGACATACGATTATGATTCCAGTAGGTTAGCGTAATTTGAAACGCTGGATTTTACCGGTTGCCGTTTTTGGCAACTCGTCGACAAAGTTGATCCAGCGCGGGTATTTATATTTGGCGAGACCTTCCTTGCAGTGTGTCAGAAGCGTGCCCTTGGTATCGTCATTTGCGTCGACAGGGTCATTGAGCACGATAAAAGCTTCCGGTTTGGTCAGGTTTTCATCATCCTCGCGCCCGACAATGGCCGCCTCAAGGACCTTTGGGTGTTCAATCAGCTTGGCCTCGATCTCGAACGGTGAACACCAGATGCCACCAACCTTCAGCATGTCATCGTTACGCCCGCAATAAAGATAATATCCGTCTTCGTCCTGAATGTAGGTGTCGCCGGTATTGAGCCAGCCATCAACCATCGTCGATGCAGTTTTCTCAGGATTGTTCCAGTAGTGAGAAGCGGTCGACTGGCCACGGATCATCAACTGTCCGCTGTCGCCCGGCGCGACTTCTTCACCATCATCACCAATGATTCGGGCATCATACCCTGGGACCATGCGACCGCTGGTGCCGGCCTTGTAGTCACCTTCAAGGTTGGAGATGAAGATATGCAGGGCTTCTGTTGAGCCGATTCCGTCAAGGATTATCGTATTGGTTTTCTCTTTCCAGCGATTGAAGATATCGGCGGGCAGGGCTTCACCGGCGGACACACAGACGCGCAAGGAAGAAAGGTCACGGTTTGTTTCAGCCAGCGCCTTCAGTTGAGCGCCGTAAAGTGTCGGAACGCCAAAGAAGATGGTCGGTTTGTAGTTCTCAATGGTATCAAAGGTCGCGTCCGGCATTGGTGGTCCGGGGTAAAGTACGGCACTGGCGCCGACCCATAATGGAAACGTCATGCCGTTGCCGAGGCCATAGGCGAAAAACAGTTTGGCCGCAGAAAAACAGATATCGTCTTCGGTGATACCAAGGGTGCGAAGGCCATACTGTTCGCTGGTCACGACCATGTCGCGATGAAGATGAATGGCCCCTTTTGGTGTCCCGGTGGTGCCTGATGAATACAACCAGAAACAGGGGGTTTCAGGGGTGGCAGATGCGGTATCAAGGTCGTTTCCAGCATCGGCCATCAACCCGACAAGGGTTTTGCCGTTGCCTTCGGTGCGGAAGTAGTACGCCGGTTTCGGGTTGGCCGCTTCAAGAGCAGGTTCGACTTCGCCAGCGAATTCGGGTGAGTAAATGACTGCCGCACAGCCCGAATCCTCGATCATGAACTGATAATCCTTGGCGCGGAGCAGGGTGTTGATTGGCACCGGAACGAACCCGGCCTTGATTGCCCCCCAGAACAGAAAATAGAAATGTGCGCTGTCCTTGACCATCATCAGCACGCGGTCTCCCGCCGATAATCCTAGCGCCGTCAGTCCGTTCCCGGCCCGGTTGACGTTTTTGGCAAGATCACCGTAGGTAACGGGATCACCGCCGACGGGATAAATGGCGATTTTGTCGGCCCGGCCTTCATCCAGGTGACGATCAATGAAGGAAACGGCGACATTAAAATTGTCGGCATAGGTGATGGTGCTCGGTGACGTCGAGCGATCGATCGTTACAGTATGATCGCGCATGAAAACTCTCCCAAACTTTTGAACATCGAGGCGGGGTTATTGTTTTTATGCCGTCGCCCGGACGTCTGAATTAATCCGTCTCCAGTCTGAAATTTCGTGATTTCCGGGTTGTCTATATTGCCCTTCAAAAGGTCTAGTTGAAACGGACATATTCAAAATCCGTCGGCGTGCCGTTGATGCCCTTGGCAGGCGAGGCGATCCAGTTGGCGACTTTTCCCGGTTCCGTTACCGCTTTCATCAAGGACGTCACATAAGCCCGGTCTTCATCGGTCGGCAGCCAGTCGGCGTGTTTGTGATCCCAGTCGGCCTGGGTGATGATACGTCCGTCCGGTGTTGCCTTGACCGCCGAGAACGTACCAATTCCCCGATGAAACGCTCGGTTCGGGATCGTCATTTTGAAATCGATCCCGGCTTCTTCGATGACCCGGTTCCACTTGTCGACACCGCGCTGGCAGTCGCGAATGTAATCGTCGCGCAGGCGTTCGTTAACCGCTGTCAGTGCACTTTGATCGGAAAAGACAACCCCGTCGCCCTTGACCTCGGCGACGCTGTAGGTCGCGTCTTTCAGAAGATGGTCATCATCAATACGGGTTTCCTGGAACCGTCCCTTGAGACCCATGGTGAAATAATTGGCTGCGTTGGTCGAAATTTCCTGACCGAACAGGTCGACAGAAACGCTGAAGTGGAAATTCAGATACCGCTGGATGGTCGCCAGATCAATGCCGCCATATTTACGCACATCATCGGTTTTGTGTTCATTCATGATTTCACACGCCCGCTGAATAACGCGACCGACGCCGGTTTCACCGACAAACATATGGTGCGCCTCTTCCGTCAGCATGAACCGGCACGTCCGAGACAATGGATCGAATCCGGACTCAGCCAGTGACGCCAGTTGGTATTTGCCATCGCGGTCGGTGAAGTAGGTGAACATGAAGAACGACAGCCAGTCCGGTGTCGGTTCGTTGAAGGCTTCAAGAATACGCGGTTTGTCAGCATCGCCCGAATGACGTTCAAGCATGGCTTCCGCTTCTTCACGTCCATCACGCCCGAAATGGGCATGCAGCAGATAGACCATTGCCCAGAGGTGACGGCCTTCTTCAACGTTAACCTGAAACAGATTGCGCAGATCGTATAACGACGGGCAGGTCAGCCCGAGATGGCGTTGCTGTTCAACGGATGCCGGTTCAGTATCCCCCTGGGTGACGATCAGGCGGCGCAGTTCCGCACGATATTCACCGGGAACTTCCTGCCATGCAGCGTCGCCCTTATGGGCACCGAAATTGACCTTGCGATCTTCTTCCTGCGGCGCGAGAAAGATGCCCCAGCGGTAGTCCGGCATTTTGACATGGCCGTAGTTGGCCCAGCCACCGGGCTCGACACTGATCGCGGTGCGCAGATAGACATCCATCTGATGGCTGCCTTCCGGGCCAAGTTCGGACCACCATTGTTGGTATCCAGGTTGCCATTTTTCCAGCGCGCGCTGGAGTCTGCGGTCTTCAGACAGGTTGACGTTATTTGGGATTTTTTCCTGATAATCGATACTCATGATGCTATCTGCCTGTTCTATACCCGATTATTGTCAAAGTCGGCCTTGAGGCCCGTGCCAAAGCGCTTCAATGCGCCTTCGTCACCGACGGCGTTGGGGCGCTGGAAAATCCAGTTCTGCCACGCACTCAGCCGTCCGAAAATCTTGGTTTCCAGCGTTTCCGGTCCGGCAAAGCGGAGGCTTGCTTCCATTCCGGTCAAACTGTCCGGCGAGAAACTGGCGCGTTCCTCGATGGCCAGACGAACTTCGTCTTCCCAGTCGATATCGTCCGGTGCAAAAGTGACCAGTCCCAGATCTTCCGCCGTTTCCGCATCGATATCGTTGCCGGTTTCGGCTCGGATATCTTCAATCTTTTCCGGCTCGCTGAGAAACCGTGTCTCAAGACGGGTAATGCCGTTACACATGGGTAACGGGCCGAAGTTGATGGTGCCCGGCCGGACGGTTGCTTCCGGGCGGTTATCGCCTTCAAACGTTCCGGCCAGCATGTAGCTTCTGTCAGCGGCCAGAACCAGTTCCAGCAATGATCCGGCGAAACAGCTTCCCGGTTCGATCAGCGTGATGATACTGCGCGACGTGACGTCAATTCGTTTGAAGACCCGCTTCAGGAACAGGGTGACTTCACGGACAAACCAGTCAGCGGTGTTGTCCAGCAATGCCGCGTCCGCCGCTTCAACCAGATTGGCATCGCCACTGGTGGTGAAGACCCAGGTGCCGATTTCGGTTTCATTGGCCCGAAGGTGAAGAATGGCATCATCCAGTTCACGGGCAATTGCCATCGGCCAGAAGGCGACGCCCTGAGCATGAATGGCAGCGACGTCGGAGGGCGGTGTCTCGTCCGGTGCACTGATATTGATTTTGACCATGCCCAGATCACGATCAAACTGCAGGCTGACATGATCGTAGGTTACGGCATCATCGCTGATGGTGCGGTTAAGCGGGGTCAGCTTGATCCCTTTGGCGTTGGCCGGGCGGTCGGATTTGTTGGCAAATTCCGTTGCCCGTTCGCGCACGGTGTCATCCAGTTTGGAACGTGGCACAATCTCATCCACCAGTTTCCAGGAAACTGATCGCTTGCCCCGCATACCTTCTGTTAGGGTGCAGAAGACGTCTGCATGATCACGGCGCACATGGCGTTTGTCGACGACACGGGTCAGGCCGCCGGTTCCCGGCAAGACCGCCAGAAGCGGCACCTCCGGTAGCGACACCGCACTTGAGCCATCATCGATCAGGATGATGTGATCCGTCGCCAGCGCCAGTTCGTAGCCGCCGCCAGCTGCCGTGCCGTTGATTGCACAGATATAGGTCTGACCGGAATTCTCTGTCGCGTCTTCAATGGAATTTCTGGTTTCGTTGGTGAATTTACAGAAATTGACCTTGTGCGCGTGTGACGATTTGCCAAGCATGGTGATATTGGCACCGGAACAGAATACTCTTTCCTTGGCCGAGGTGATGACAACGGTGCCAATTTCCGGGTGTTCGAATCGAAGGCGCTGAATTGCGTCGTAAAGTTCGATGTCGACGCCAAGATCATAAGAATTCAGCTTCAGGTCATAGCCCGGTACCAGCCCGCCATCTTCGCGAACATCCATGGCAAGCGTCGCAACCCGGTCCTCAAATGACAACTTCCAGTGCTTGTAAGCTGTTGGATTTGTTGAAAAATCAATCATGAGCAGTAACGCAGCCCCTTTGCGTAAAAAAAGTGTTACCCGATTTATCCAGCTTTGCAGTACCATACAGTTAAATAGGTACCTAAATACTTATTTACATATTGCTCAACAAGTTTCATCCTGTCAAGGCGTTACAGGGCAAGACAAGAAAGATAATAATTTTAATGTGGGGAACACATGTCTGATACGGATACGGGGCTGACAATTCGAAATTCTGAAGCTTCCGATGTGCCTTCGGTCGTCAAGCTTGATGCCCGAATCACGGGCATAGACAAGGCCGACTACTGGGTCGATATGTTTGAGCGTTACGGCAAGCGCGAAGACCGTTATTTTCTGATCGCCGAAGACCCGGAAGGGACGCTGGTTGGGTTTATTATCGGCGAAGTCCGGGCCTGGGAGTTTGGCTCTCCACCAAGTGGCTGGGTATTCGCTCTGGGCGTTGATCCCGATGCCCGACTGATGAAAGTCGGCTCAACCCTGTTTGATGCGATCTGTGTATGCCTGAATAAATCCGGTGTCGACACTGTACGCACCATGCTGGCCCGCGATGATGAACTGAACATGGCGTTCTTCCGCTCACAGGGCATGATGGGTGGCCCGTTTATTCAGCTCGAAATGGGACTGCCTGGACCTGCCAACGATGGAACAGGAGCAAAATCGTGAGACTTCAGAAAGCAACGCGATGCGCCCTGTTTGCGGTACTTGAACTGGCTCAGGATTCCGAACGGCAGGTCTCGGCTGCCGACATTGCCGATAAATATGATATTTCGGCAAATCATCTGGCCAAGGTTTTGCGGGACCTTGCCCGCGCCGGGCTGGTTGAATCGATGCGTGGTGCAGGTGGTGGATACCGGTTTTCGGGCAACGCCAATCGTGTGACGCTGTATGAGATCGTCAAAATGTTTGAAGACGTCGAACAGGGCCCGCGCCCTGAACAGGGCGACAATTCGGCTATTGGCCAGGCGCTCAACCGGGTAACAACGGAAATTGACGAAATTGCTGTCTCGACCCTGAAATCAATCACCCTGGCGACGTTGCTGAAACTCATGCACCGGATGGCGGCAGATGGGTCGTTAAATCTGGAAGACGCCTAGCGGGCGTTCGGGAGAACAGGTATGAAAATTGAAGGCGGATGTTATTGCGGAGCGGTGCGTTATGTTGCTGAAGGCGAGCCGCAGGTCAAAACGCAGTGCCACTGCCGCGAATGTCAGTACATCACAGGCGGTCATCCCAATGTCATCATGGGTATGTTGAACGACGGGTTTGCCTACACCAAAGGCACACCGAAACAGTTTAGCCGTACTGATGTGGAAATGCCCCGAACCCGAGATTTCTGCGGTAATTGTGGCACACATATTCTGACCCGGTCACCCAGTCTGCCCGATGGCGTGTTGATCAAGGTCGGCACCTTCGATGATCCGTCAATTTTCGGCGGCGCGGATGTGGTCATCCAGACCGCCGATAAACAGAGCTTTCATCATGTGCCGGAAGGTGCGCGGATTTTCGAGCGATGGCCACAAAAATAGGTAACGGTATGTCCTTAACCCGGGAAATCGCCGCCTTCGAAGAAAAGAAGAAGCGCTCCCACGACCCCGACATTCTGGACATGATTGACCTGACGACAGCAGATCTGGTGGCTACGGATATTGCAGGCCAGGCACTTGGCGTTGGCGCAACTGCGCCTCACTTCCAGCTTCCTGACCCGGCTGGAGACATCGTCACACTTGCCGACCTGCTGGTGGGCGGTCCTGTATTACTGAATTTCTACCGAGGTAGCTGGTGTCCCTACTGCAATCTGGAACTCCGGGCCTATCAGCGTGAGTTGCTGCGGCTCACGGCACATAATACGAAGTTGGTAGCAATTTCGCCGATGCTGCCGGACAACTCTCTTGATGTCGCCGAGAAAAATAATCTGGATTTTCCGGTTCTCAGTGACATTGGTAATCTAGTGGCCGGACAATACGGACTGGTGTTCGAGGTCGACCGGCGCATTCAGGCGATGTATCGCGAACGACTTGGCAATGACCTGCCAACTCTCAACGGTGATGACAGTTTTACCCTGCCATTACCGGCCACCTACGTGATTGGTCAGGATGGCGTGATTACCTATGCCTACGTCAACGCCGACTATCGCCTGCGTGCTGACCCAGAAGAAGTGCTGGCCGCTGTCGAAGAACTGGTCTGAACACAAACCCGTTCCGGTGCAGTGCAATTCCCTGATCTGCTGACCATCAAGTTGTCCACACACCCGTCGCAGCAACGTCGCGGGCATACGCGCTGAAATCTTTCGGCGGACGTCCCAGTGCACGTTTAACGCCATCATTCAAATGTTCGTTGCGTCCATCAAGAACAGTCGTAAACAGATACATGATCAGCCAGACGAGATCATCAGGAAGCTGAGCCTTTTCCAGATAAGCCCGGTACTCCTCTGAAGATATTTCAATAAATCCGATATCCCGGCCACAAGCCGCGCCAATCTCTTTGACTGTTTCAGCGAACGTCATCAGGCGCGGCCCGGTTACTTCATAGAGTTGACCGATATGGCGGACGTTCAACAAGGCTTCAACAACAACATCAGCAATATCATCGGCATCAACGAAGGGTTCTCTTGTCGCGCATGCGGGCAGCACGACCTGACCGGCAAGAACGCCATCCATCAAAAAGTTCTCACTAAAATTCTGGGCAAACCAGCTTGCTCGGACAATTGTCCAGTCGGCCTCACTGTCTTGCAGCACCTGTTCTGCACGTTGGGCTTCTTCTTCACCACGTCCCGACAGCAGCACCAGCCTGCGAACATCAGACGCCAATGCCAGTTCCACAAATTGAGCAAGAGACTCTACTGCGCCTGGCATGGCGAGATCCGGTTGATAGGTAATATAGACGGACTTTACGCCTCGGAGAACATCGGCCCAGGTACCGGGTTCGTTCCAGTCAAAACGCGGGGTCGTTGATCTTGACGCGATCACAACTTCCTGGCCCCGGTTTTGCAGGCGCTCGGCGACCCGTCGTCCCGTTTTACCCTTTCCACCCAGCACAAGAACCGGTTTGGTGTTCATAACGTTATTCATTGCTTCCTCCTGAATTTGGATATTTTAAGTCATTTACTTGACACGGTGTCAATTGACATTGTGTCAAATACGCGCTACTTTACATGATGTCAAGTGAAACTGTAGAAACGCGCACCCGAATTCTGAATGCGGCCTGGAAATTACTTGAAGCCGGTCAGGGCAGTGGTGTCAGAATGAGCGATATCGCAAAAATGGCCGGGATCAGTCGACAGGCGGTGTATCTTCATTTCCCCACCCGGTCTGAGTTGCTCATTGCAACGACACGCCATCTGGATGAAGTGCAAAAAGTCGATGCGAGGCTCGAGGCCAGCCGAAATGCGGTCTCGGGACCGGAAAGACTGGATACCTTCATCGAAGCATGGGGAAACTATATTCCGGAAATATACGGCGTTGCCAAGGCGCTACTGGCAATGAAAGACACGGACGATGCCGCAAAGCTGGCATGGGCCGACCGGATGGCGGCTGTTCGGGATGGCTGTCGGGCTGCGGTTCAGGCGTTGGAGCAGGATAATGTGCTGTCTTCGGGGCATTCCGTCAAAACGGCAACGGACTTTCTTTGGGCGTTACTGTCTGTACAGACGTGGGAACAACTCACCCGTGAATGCGGCTGGTCGCAACATCTGTATATCAACTCGATGAAAGAGCTCGCAAAAAAGATGTTGGTTGTCAGCCCATCGTCAAAATAGATCTGGCTACAAGTCAATCACGAACGTCTATCGTATCCGGAGGGTTCCTCCAGGACCTCGGTTCAAACCCGTTCCAACGCCAGCGCGATTCCCTGACCGACACCGATACACATGGTACAGAGCGCATAGCGGGCGTTGCGACGGTGAAGTTCATGCATGGCTGTCGTCACCAGCCGCGCGCCACTCATACCGAGCGGATGACCCAGCGCAATCGCCCCGCCGTTCGGATTGACATGTTCGGCATTGTCGGCGATATCGAGTTCACGCAAGCAGGCAAGGCCCTGTGCGGCAAAGGCTTCGTTAAGCTCGATGATATCGAAGTCTTCGATCTTCATGCCAAGGTTTACCAGCAATTTTTGTGTTGCCGGAACCGGACCAATGCCCATGATGTGCGGAGACACGCCTGCCGTTGCCATGCCAAGAATTCGAGCCTTTGGCTCCAGCCCGTGGATTCTGGCGGCGTCTTCGGATGCGATCAATGTGGCGCAGGCCCCGTCATTGACGCCGGACGCATTGCCGGCCGTTACGGTGCCATCTTTTCGAAACGGCGTGCCAAGTCTGGCTAGAGATTCTGTCGATGTGTCGGCGCGGGGGTGTTCATCTTTATCGATGATTTTTGGATCGCCCTTGCGCTGGGGAACGGTGACCGGAACGATCTCGTCGTTGAAATTTCCGTTCTCCTGGGCAGTTGCGGTCTTTTGTTGTGAACGTAGGGAAAAAGCATCCTGATCTTCGCGGCTGATGGTGAATTGTTCGGCAACGTTCTCCGCTGTTTCCGGCATCGAATCCGTGCCGCAAAGTTCGGCCATCTTTTTATTGATGAAGCGCCAGCCAATCGTGGTGTCGTAAATTTCAGCCTTGCGCGAAAACGCAGCATCGGCTTTCGGCATTACCAAAGGTGCACGCGACATGCTTTCAACCCCACCGGCGATAAAAAAAGCCGCATCGCCGGATCTGATGGCGCGCGCCGCCTGACCGATGGCATCCATGCCGGACCCGCACAGCCGGTTGACCGTGGCACCTGAAACGTCTGTTGGCAGCCCGGCCAGCAAAGACGACATTCTGGCAACGTTGCGATTGTCTTCACCCGCCTGATTGGCGCAGCCGTAAATCACGTCATCGACAGCGGCCCAGTCGGCTTTTCCATGTCGCGCCATCAGGGCCGATATGGGGATAGCACCCAAGTCATCGGTTCGCACAGATGACAGGCCGCCGCCATAGCGCCCGATGGGCGTGCGCAGACCATCGCAAATGAATGCTTCGCTCACTTTATTGTCTCCGGGCCGGACAACGGCCTAGTTATGAATTGCTTCGTATTTTGCCTGTAGTTCGTCCGGGCTTTCGACAAAATCCGGATTGGGGATGATGCAGTCAGCGGGGCACACCAGTTCACATTGCGGTTCGTCTTCGGCACCGACACATTCCGTGCAGCGCAACGAATCGATAATGAAAATCGGATCGCCGAAGCTGATGGCGTCGTTCGGGCAGGGTTCAATGCAGGCGTCACACGCGGTACATTCATCGGTAATCATCAAAGCCATTTGGTTCCTCCTTATCCAAAAGAAATCTGTTGTCGTTCAGGCCGCAAGTTTATTCAGACGGGCGAGCTTTTCATGACGGAATGCCCCCCAGATCGCCGCCCCGATCGCGCCAGCGTAAATTGAGTCAGGGCTCGATTTTGCCTCAATCGCCAGCTTCTGCGCAACCATGCCTTCCTGCAAAGCAGCCAGCAGTCCGGTATCAAGCGCCAGCCCGCCGGTCAGCAACACCGTGCCTTCCTTGACCTTGGTCGCCCTTAGCAGTTTGACCAAGCGGGTCGCCATTGAGATGTGAATGCCTTTCAGAATGTTGGATGCGGAAATCTGGCGCGATACCATGTTGATGACGTCGGTTTCGGCCAGCACAGCGCAAATCCCGCTGACCACTTCCGGGTCATCCGCCTGCTGGGACAGCGAGCCGATTTCGTCCTGTGAGATACCAAGATAACGGGCAATGTTTTCAAGGAACTGCCCTGATCCCGACGCGCACTGACTGGTCATGCGATAATTCATCACCTTGCCGCGCTCGTCGATATTGATGGCGCGGCCATGCAGGGCACCGATATCAAGGATCGAACGGGCATCGGGTTGAAGATAAATCCCGCCTCTGGCGTGCGTGGTCATTGAATAGAAATGACCTGTCGTGAAGTTCAGGGTTTCGGCTTCGCCGGTGGATGCCGTATAGGCAACGTCTTCGCGGGTCAAACCGGCTTCTTTCAGAAGATTATCAAACGTTTCTTCGGCAAGCACAAAAGGGTCACGCTGGCGAATACGCTCGGTACGTTTTGATATCCATTTGGTATCGTCACCGTCAACATCGAACAAAACGACCTTCAGGGCTCCGGTACCAACGTCAATTCCTGCTGTTATGGTCATGGCCGTATTCCTCTCAGTTTTCCAGAGTGCGTTGGGCGAAGGTGGCGGCACCCAGTGCCCCCGTATAGATCGACGCCGGGTCGATGTTGATGGTCACATCGCCGTAGTTTTCCTTAACCAGCTTTTCCAGTTCACGGACGGCAGCCCCGTTATTGGCAACGCCGCCGGTGAAGGTGAACTGATCGGTGATGCCGCCGGATCTGGAAATAATTGACATTGCCCGCAGGATAATTG
Organism: Rhodospirillales bacterium; assembly: GCA_021775105.1. GTDB lineage: Bacteria > Pseudomonadota > Alphaproteobacteria > Rhodospirillales > Casp-alpha2 > JAJFIJ01. The sequence continues at coordinate 12,534 of JAJFIJ010000173.1, forward strand.
CGCGATGCAGACCGGCCAGAATATCTTCGCGTTCTTCACCCAGAGCCAGACGGTCACGAAGTTCTGCGCCGGCGAACACGGTACAGGTTGAGTTAATGCGAACGGACTTGGTCGATTTCATCGCCAGCGGCCCCAACTCATGAAGTCCCATGTTCATTTCGTCGGCGATGTAGCCGAGATAGCGGCCACAACCCGCCGCACAGCGGTCATTCATCTGGAAGTTGGCAACAATGCCATCGCCATCGACCTGAATACCCTTGGTATCCTGTCCGCCGATATCAAGAACCGTGCGCGTGCCCGGATACATCACATGCGCACCAAGTCCGTGACACAGAATTTCCGAGCGGATGTGTTCTTTCGGGAAGGGCAGGGTGACCCGGCCATACCCGGTTCCGACAACATAGGTCTCTTCAAGCTCGATATCGAGGGCGCGGGAAAGAGCGCTACCGATTGTTTCGGATTGGTCTTTAAGACTGTCTTCTTCGCCAATCACCCGATTCAGCGCACGGCTGAATTTTCCGGACATATCGCCGGACGGCGGACGGTTTTCAACGTCGATGATCGATTTGTCGTAGACGTTGAGCAGAAGATCGAAGGGCAGGCCTGCGTCCTTGGCAATCTCTTCGGCAATCTGCATGAAGCGCGACCCGGCGATGTCCCTGAAGAAATCGGATTTGCGCGCACCACCCGGTGCATACAGGGCGGGTGCTTCTGCGCGAATACGGGTAAACACGCCTTCCAGTGCTTCGATAATCTCCTTTTCCTTGCCGACATATTTTGGCCCTTCGGCAAAGGAAATGCAGGTTGTGCGCAGATCATCAAGCTGTTCAAGGAACTGTTCCAGTCGGAAATACAGCTCGACCCGGTCGAGAAACAGTTCGTCCCCGGCGGTATCCAGTCCATCTTCACGCAGCGCCCGGCGGAACAGTGTCAGTCTTGCTGAAATCACGGCTTCCTGTTTGGCAACCGCAGCAGCTGTTTCGTAATTGGACCGCGAGTTGGTGATGCCGACACCCAGCCGTTCGCAGTTTTCGTCCAGCAGAACGGCTTTGGTTGTCGTTGACCCGAGATCAATACCAATAAAACAACGCATATTTTTAACTCCCGCTATGCTGCGCGCGGCGCACTGCCGCCGGCTTTACGTTTTTGATCGACCATCTGGAAATAGCTCTCAAGCCGATTTTTGATGTTCGAAGGTGAGAAGTAGCGTGGGTCAACCAGATCGCTCTCGACGAACGCCGCCGGTTTCCCGGTGCGGTTTTCAATCTCGCGCATCATCAGCAACTGCCCGGCTGAGAAGCTGTTGCAGCTTTTGATGGAGTTGATCAGGAATCCGTCGGCATTGTAGTCGTCCATGTACTTTTCGATCATGTCGACGCGCTCAGGCAGGTTACGGTTGGTGTAACAACCCAGACAATAGTCAGCCAAAGATTCCAGGGGATTGTCCGGATCATGACGGAAGCCATCATAGTCGTAGACGCCGCCGACCTTGGTGTAGGTGCTGGAAACAACGACCGCGCCTTCTTCATAGAACATCTTCCAGAAATCGCGGAAGCTGGTCCAGTTCGGTGGGCCTTCAACAACGAGGCGGTATTTTTCTTCGCCCATGTCGCCTTCCGGTGTGACTGGCCCTTTGCCAGCGGCGATGCGCTGCTCAATCTCGGAGCGCAGCAATTTATAATATTCGATTGCATCGTCTGTGCCGCGGAAGGCGGTGAAGATCGGCCCAATGTAGAACACGCCGCCAAAGTAAGCATCGATGGGAGAGGGGGTGTTCTTGGCGCTTTCCAGAACCCAGACCAGATCGTCTTCGGCTTGTGCCGAGCGGCGCAGGTTTTCACGCAGGCGGTCGATGTCGAACTTGACACCACTGGTCCGCTCCAGCGCCGGGATGACGTCTTCTTTCAACTGTTTGACCACGTAGTCGCGCATGTTCTCTGTCGCTTCGCCGTCACCCTTGTACGGGACATGAAGCATTGTGGTGTCGCAACCGTACTGGTCGCGCAGCAGTTCGAACCACTTCATGAAGGTGAAACATCCGGTGTAGGACAGCAAAAGCAGATCGGGAATCGGCATCGGTTTGCCGTTGGGCGCGATTGAGCCTTTCGACATATTGCCGATGTCGGCCTTCACATAGGTGCAGACATCTTCCGAATGCCCCATTTTTTCGGCTTCCATAATCATGCCGCCGGACTTTTTCCGCATGCCGTTCTGAATGGCATTGATTTCCGGCAGGTTATTGAGCACATCGAAGCACTGGATCAACTCATTGAGGTTG
>JAJFIJ010000174.1 GCA_021775105.1 Rhodospirillales bacterium
AAATGTTGTTGGCTTATGATGTAAATGTTTTGCTAAAACTGATTTGTTCGTCAAAGGTGCTGTAACCGATTGATCTGATCCACAGGAGTTCGACCCCATGTCCAAACTGGTCCCGCCCCACGCCAGCGATTCCCTTAAACCCCTTCTGATTCCGGAATCGGAACGCAGCGAAGAACTGAACCGGGCGAAGAGTCTGAAACAGGTCCCCATGCAAAGCCGCGAGGTTTCCGACGTCCTGATGATGGCAATGGGCGCTTATACACCCATTGACGGGTTTATGGATGAAGCCGACTGGCGCGGCTCCTGCGCCGACATGAAACTTGCCAACGGCGTATTCTGGCCGATCCCGATCACCCTTTCGGCGACCGAAGAACTTGCAGACACAATAGGTATCGGAGAAGAGGTTGCCCTTGTTGACGGCGAAAGCGGCGCGATCCTCGCCATCCTTGAGGTTTCGGAAAAATATGCTCCGGACAAGACGTTCGAATGCACACATGTCTTTCGCACCACTGAAGACGCCCATCCCGGTGCCCAGAAGGTCATGGCGCAGGGAAACATCAATCTGGCCGGGCGTATAACCTGCCTCAGCGAAGGGGAATACCCCAATAACTTTGGTGATCTTTATGTCCGTCCCGCTGAATCGCGCGCCCTGTTCGCCGAAAAAGGCTGGTCAACCGTCGCTGCCTTTCAAACCCGTAACCCGATGCACCGCAGTCACGAATACCTCGCCAAGATCGCCGTTGAAATCACGGATGGTGTGTTCATTCATCAGGTGCTGGGGAAATTGAAAGCGGGTGATATCCCGGCTGACATTCGCACCCGCGCCATTCAGGAAATGATTGATCATTATTTTGTGCCGGGAACTGTCATTCAGGCCGGTTACCCGATTGAAATGCGGTATGCCGGACCGCGCGAAGCCCTGTTCCATGCCCTGATCCGCCAGAACTATGGCTGTTCACATCTGATCGTCGGACGCGACCATGCCGGCGTTGGCAGTTATTACGGCCCGTTTGATGCCCACCACATTTTCGACACGCTCTGGGATGGCGCAATGGCCACCGTGCCCCTGAAGATCGACATCACTTTCTTCTGTGAAAAATGCTACGGCATGGCGACCGCCAAAACCTGCCCACATGGCGAAGAGCACCGGATCAATATTTCGGGAACCAAACAGCGCGAGATGTTGTCGAACGGCGAAGACATCCCAGCAGAATTCAGCCGGCCGGAAGTTGTCGCCGTACTCAGGGAATATTACACCAGCCTGTCCTGACCGAAACGCCATACCTTTGACACATCCTCCGCCCGGCCGGTGGCCGGGCGATCAGGGGGTATCCGGGCTCCACTGCATATTGGTATCACTCCATCAAATCCAGAAATCCCACATTTTTTTGACCTAGCCTTTTGACTTTCAAATAACCTTACTTTACAAATATTGAATATGTTTTTTCGGTTTGTTTGACTGGTGGGTCCATTCATATGGAAAACATGGGTCCAGTCGCGGTTTGCGACTTGACCGGTTCACAGGGGACGTGCATCCCTGATGCATAAAGTTTTGAGTCTAAAATATTAATAATAAATGCCAAGGGAGCTTTTCATTCCGATTTTTACTTATTGTTAAATACGACACCCATCGGGGCTCTGTCCCTGCTGAGTTTGGTCGTTATATCTCAATTGAAGAGCGGCAATAGTATAAAGAGAAACTCCGGATGAGTTAAAATATCGTTGGACGCCGCGAGACACCAAGCAACTGGTGCTTGCGGAGGTTTTAATAACTAACGTTGGGGCAATTTGATGTTAACCACTAATCCATTCGCCGAACTTTCAGCGTCCATTTCACCCTCGATCATGCAAACTTACCTCATCATCATGATCCTGCTTGTCGTGGGTGGTACACTGTTCGACGTCGTCCACAAAGGCAGCGCCAAATATTTCTTCGCCAACATGCGGAAATCCAAAGACAAGGCTGAACGTCAGGTCGGCGGTGGTGAAGCCATGGGGCTTGCGGTTTCGACGGCGATGTCGGAGGTGCTGACCTCATCCGAGTTCTGCAACCAGAAGCGCCGCGTCGCCCATCTCTTGGGCATGTATGGCTTTATCGCCTATGCGGTGGCGACCTTCGTCATGGTCATGTACAATCCAACAGAAGCCAATGTAGCAATTTGGGCTCCGCTATGGTGGATCGGCGCGTTAATGACCTGCGTCGGCGGCTATTGGTTCTGGCTCTTTATCCGGGTCGATGTTCGATCCGAAGGCCAATCACTGTTTCCACTCGTCCGGGCCGATCTGTTCATCCTGTCGCTTTTGGCAAGCTGCACCCTGGGCCTGCTTTGGGCTTGGGCACAGGCAGCGGGCAGTCCCGGCGCCAACATTCTGCTGGGCGCTTATCTGATCGCTACCACCGTCCTGTTCGGTGGTGTGCCCTGGTCCAAGTTCTCGCATATGTTCTTTAAACCGGCGGCTGCTTTTGAGAAAAAGCTCTCGAAGGCAAACGGTTCCAATAATAACTTGCCTGATCTCGCAGACCGGACCAACCCGGCAGACCGGGACAGGCACTCCATGGAGCTGCTGAAGGACGCGCCTTTGGATATGGGTCTCGGCATCAAGCGCGAAAGTCCCGACCACTACTGATTTCCAGTCGACATCATTCTTCTGAAAAGAGAGAAACAGCACGATGCCTACTTTTGTATACATGACACGATGCGATGGCTGCGGACACTGCGTTGATATCTGCCCCTCCGACATCATGCACATCGATAAGACCTATCGCCGTGCCTACAACATCGAACCCAACATGTGCTGGGAATGTTATTCCTGCGTGAAGGCTTGTCCTCAGCACGCTATCGATGTTCGCGGTTATGCAGACTTTGCGCCGCTCGGCCATAGCGTTCGCGTGATCCGCGAAGAGGAAAAAGGCACGATAGCCTGGAAAATCAAATTCAGAAACGGCACGGAAAAGAACTTCCTGTCGCCAATCACCACCAAGCCGTGGGGCTCGGCTATCGAGAAACTTGCAGATGCCCCCGCGCCGTCCCAGGAGATGCGCGATAGCCAGTTATTGTACAACGAACCAAAGTATATCCGCTTTGACGACGGCGATGTACACACTTTGGAATCGAATGGTCTCAAGTTCAAAAAAGGTATTGTTTACTGATGGCGTACAAAACGATTGTAGAAGACAACATCGACATTCTGGTCGCTGGCGCAGGCCTTGGGGGATGCGGCGCGGCCTTTGAAGGGCGGTTCTGGGGCCAGGACAAGAAAATTGTCATTGCTGAAAAGGCCAACATCGATCGGTCCGGTGCCGTCGCTCAGGGGCTTTACGCCATCAACTGCTACATGGGTACGCGGTGGGGCGAAAATAACCCGGAAGACCACGTGGAATATGCGCGGATCGACTTGATGGGCATGGTCCGCGAAGACTTGCTGTTCGATATGGCCCGCCATGTTGACTCCACCGTCCACCAGTTCGAAGAATGGGGCCTGCCGCTGATGAAGAACCCGGACAACGGGCAATTCATGCGTGAAGGCCGTTGGCAAATTATGATTCACGGCGAATCATACAAACCCATCGTCGCCGAAGCCGCGAAGAAGTCAGCTGACAAGGTGTTCAATCGTATTTGTCTCACCAACCTGCTGCTGGATGATTCCAAGGAAAACCGGATTGCCGGCGCCGTAGGGTTCAACGTCCGCACCGGCGATTTCCATGTCTTCAAATCCAAGACCGTCATTTGTGGCGCCGGCGGCGCATCGAACATCTTCAAGCCCCGTTCCACCGGAGAAGGTGCCGGTCGTGTCTGGTACGCGCCCTGGTCATCCGGCTCCGCTTACGGTCTGATGATCGACGCCGGCGCGAAAATGACCCAGATGGAAAACCGTATCGTTCTGGCCCGCTTCAAAGACGGCTACGGCCCGGTCGGCGCTTACTTCCTGCACCTCAAGACCTATACGCAAAACGGTATGGGAGAAGAGTACGAATCCAACTGGTTCCCCGAACTGCAGAAAATGGTGGGCAAGGAATATCTGGATCCGGAACTGTCGCACCGGACCCATCGGCCGATCCCGACGTGCCTTCGCAATCACGCATTGATCAACGAGGTCAATGCAGGTCGTGGTCCTATCCACATGGTCACCATGAAGGCCTTTCAGGACCCGCACCTTGAGGAAGTGGGCTGGGAGAATTTCCTTGGCATGACCATCGGGCAGGCCGTGCTGTGGGCAGCTACCGATGTTGATCCCAAAAACGAAAACCCCGAACTGACCACTTCAGAGCCTTACGTCATGGGGTCGCACGCGACCGGCAGTGGCGCGTGGTGTTCCGGGCCCGAAGACGTATCTCCCGACGAGTACTTCTGGGGGTACAACCGCATGATGACCATCGAAGGCCTGTTCGGAGCGGGTGACGCTGTTGGCGGAACGCCGCACGCCTTCTCTTCCGGGTCGTTCACTGAAGGACGCCTGGCCGCTAAAGCCGCCTGCAAGTACATCGATGATGGCAAGGGCGAAGGTATCGTTGTATCGGAAAAGCAGGTCAGCGATCTTAAGGAAGCTGTTTATTTGCCGATGGAACATTACAAGATGTACAGGAATGAAATCGTCGCTGGCGACGTCAACCCTCACTACATCAACCCAAGGCAAGGTCTGGATCGTCTGCAAAAAATGATGGACGAGTACTGTGGCGGCGCAACCGTCAATTACATGACCAACGATAAACTTTTGAACATCGGCCTGAAAAAAATGAGGATTCTGGAAGAAGATCTCCAGAAACTTGGCGCGTCGGACTTCCACGAATTGCTGCGGGCACACGAGCTGAAGCACAGGCAACGGACGGCTGAATGCGTCATGCAGCACACGCTGTTCCGCAAGGAAACCCGGTGGCCCGGTTATTATTATCGCGGCGACGCCATGAAACTGGACGATGAGAACTGGCACGTGTTGACGGTTTCGCGCCGCGATCCGAAAACCGGCGAATATACGATGGAGAAAGCCCCCGTCTATCATCTCGTCGGTAATGATGAATAGCGGATCGCCGGACAGGGGGCGAATCTCGCCTCCTGTCCGGTGGCACGAAATTAGACGTGTCGATCTTTATCTTTTTTCTGCGTAACCCCGTCCGTCGAGATTCGGCCCGTCGCAAAGAGTTGTAAATGAATATTATCGAGAAGACCGACGACGAAATTCTCGCCATCGCCAACCCGTTTTGGAGCCATCTCATCAAGGCTTCAAACGATGGCAAGTATGGGGAGTTCACCAGGCATTTTTCACACGATCTTCTGCTGGGATTGAACGAGATTGAGGTGGGCAAGCAATTCGCAAAAAGCGAACTGACCAGAAATCTGGCCGAGTCGGTCGAGTTCATTGGCACAATTCGACGCGGCGACTATATAACGGTTCTTTACCGGACACGAAGCACCAAGAAAGAGGGCGAGTGGCTTGGCAGACTTGTTCTTGGTTATGAAGATGATGAAGTTAGAATATTCGGGGCATCCATCTTCTGATTGCCCGGTGTGGAGCCGATATGAGTGACATAATTCAGGAAAACAAGTTTGTCGAACTGGCCTACAGGGTGATCGACCAAAAATCGGATGAAGTCCTTGTCGCCGTTGAATACCCGATCGGTTATGTACATGGCGCCAACGACACATTGATGCCTGCCGTCACCGAACAACTGGAAGGCAAGTCCGCGGGCGACTTTATCGAGGTGCCGTTCAATGGCAATCAGATTTATGGCCCCAGAGACGAGACACTGGTGTTTACCGATCAAATCGACAATGTCCCTGAGGAATACAGGATAATTGGTACGACCATCACGGCCGAGAATGAAAAAGGTGACACCCGCAGCTTTATCGTCACCAGGATTGACGAGACTACACTGACCATCGACGGCAACAATCCGCTATGTGGCCGGGAGGTTGTTTTTAAGCTGGAAGTTCTGAATGTTCGCGATGCGACCGAAGAAGAGATTGAAGCAGGTGGCCCTATCGGTGCTGCGCCGGATGTCGACAAATCTCTGATGCTTCCGATTTGAGGATTAGCGCCTGTTTTGTTTTCTGAGAAAGTGTTACTTTAGGACCTAACAAACCGATCTATTGCATGAAGGATTGAGAAATATGAGCGATAAACCGCAAACCACGGCGAAAGTTCCAGACGGTAAAACGTCTTATCTGACGACCAAGCAAATGGAACCCAACGAAAAAGGATTCGTTGGTTATGACACCCAGTGGGAGCCTTGGCAGAAAGAAGTTGAATACACCACACCGAAACGGCCTTAACGCCTCGTTATAAAAATCTGCTTATCGGACGATTCGTGTCTCGGTATTGAACTCGGAGTCCGGACCTAACCGGTGTACCTGATAAACAGGGGCGTTGTCCGGATACTCACCGAAACGCAAACCAATGGCCACGCTGGGTACACAACTCACCGGAATTCCGGCGACCACGCCTCTGGCATCACGATGAGCATGGCCACAGAAAACACGAATAACCTGGCTTTGCCCCTCCAGTGCCTTCTCAACCTTTTCAATTTCGACCGGCGGATTGAATTGCCATCGGTACGTCGACTCGACAATTTCAAAAGGCGGGTGGTGCATGAAGATTACGGTTGGCGTATTAGGGTGCTCAGCCAGCGCCAAGCGCAGATTGTCAGCTCGAGCGTCGCAATAGCCCCCCATGTTGTTGATCGCGCCCTTGGTATCAATACTGATTAGTCGGAGTGGGAATGTCTCGACACTGTATTGGAAGAATGAACTGTCCGGTGCCAAATAACGCAGGGATGGCAATTTTGAACGCAGCAAGGCCCTGTCATCCCGGTTCCCGGCAACCACAAAAAACGGGCTCCGCAATTGATCCAGAACCCGAAACGCTTCTCTGTACTTTTCAGGAGTTCCGTTATGGGCAATATCACCAGTGTGGATGACAACATCCGGCTGCGGATCGAGCCTGTTGATATCGGCCACGCAGCGCTCAAAATCGGGCATCCGATTGCCGAGATTCGGTTCGTCCGGATAAATGTGGGTATCTGAAATTTGAGCGATTATCATTTGGTTATGCCTATAACACAGGACACCAATTCTCGACAGGCTTTGAATTCGCGCATGACGAAAATATTTCCCGTCCGTATTTTGCGTTTTCTCGCCTAATGGTGTGCCGCACGTCAACTCTCGAAAAACTTGGGGAGCCTTATGAATGCTGAGGATTTTATAGATGCTGTTAGTACCGGTCTGAAAAGAAGTTCACTCCTTCTTTTGATCTCTCCAAATCCATTAACCACCCTGACCGGAGTGAACCATGAATTGCCACCATTTGATGGTGTCTTCAACAATAACGTCGAAATCCACCATCATGTCGCGAACGGTGTTCAGGTCTGACACCGCTTCTTCGATCCCGGCGGCAGCTTCAGGCAGTCGGCGGGCGTAAAGCGACCCGGACGTCCCTTTGATGGCGTGGGCTGCGGCATAAACGGCATCGGCGTCATCACTATCCAGACCATCGTGCAGGGCCTTACAGCGTGCACGCAGTCCGACCGGCGCGTATTCCAGCAAGGGTCCGACCTTGTCCAGTCCAAGAGAATCGATCATCTGGATCAGGCGCGCCTCATCGCCAATGACCGCGGAGGTTTCCTCGACCTTCACAGAAAGCGCAGCCCTCTCCCCGGCATCCGGATTCTCGTCACGTCCGGATATCGGGGCAAACCTGGAAATCACAGCATCCAGTTGTTCTTCGGTAAAAGGTTTGGTCAGCACATAATCCATACCGGCAGCAATAAACCCGGCATGCCGTTCGGCAAAGGCTTCGGCAGTCAGGCCAATAATCGGCAAACCTGCGCAGGTATCCATGGACCGCAACATCCTGGTCGCCAGAACGCCATCAACTTCAGGCATGTGAATGTCCATTAAAACCAGATCCGGAAGTTGTTTACGAACAGACTCGATCGCCAGCCGACCATTTTTGGCGATCTCGACCCGATGACCGGACTTTTGCAGAAAAGATTCCGCAATCATCGCGTTAACCTCATTGTCTTCAACCACAAGAATATGCCAAGGCCCGGACACAGTGGTGTCGACCGATGCATCCATGGAAGGAAGATTATCGACCTCCTTCCGGGTTGTTTTTTCAAAAGGCAGATAGACGTCAAAGCGCGCACCTTGGGTGACGGCGCTTTCGACACTGATCGTGCCCCCCATCAAATCCGTGAGCTGTTTAACGATCGACAACCCAAGTCCGGTTCCGCCAAACTTCCGGGTGATGCTGTTATCTTCCTGTGTAAAGGCATCAAAAATAGCTGGCAGCCTGTCGGTGGATATTCCCAGACCGGTATCCTTGACCGTAATGCGAATTGTATGGTCTTTTCTGTCCACCAGCGGCGAATCCTTTTGAGGAATTTCCCGGATTTCCAGGTGCACACTGCCCTGATCCGTAAATTTGATAGCGTTGCTGAGCAAGTTCCAGATGATCTGACGAACCCGAACCGAGTCGCCCCTGAGAATCTGGGTTTTCTTCAGATTGACCATCGTGATCAATTTCAGCCCCTTATCATCTGTCAGACCCAGAAAGGACGTCTTGATGCCTGTTACCAGATTGGGAAAATTAAATGCTGCGGATTCCAGCTCCAGACCACCGGCCTCGATTTTGCTCATATCAAGAACATCATTGATAATCACCAACAGCGCTGCGCCTGATGACAGAATGGTATCGAGCAGTTTACGCTGCTCGTCTCCAAGATCCGTTCTTGACAGCATTTGCGCCATTCCCAGCACTCCGTTAAGGGGTGTTCTGATTTCGTGGCTCATGGTTGCCAGAAATCTTGTCTTCGCCAGGTTGGCCTGTTCCGCTGCAACCCTTGCGTTCTCCAAATCGACTTGTGTGATTTTGACATCTGTTATGTCAGTCTGAATACCAACAGTTTCACTGCTGGCGGTTTTGCGGTCTTCAAAGCGTATCCATCGCCCGTCAGAGAGTTGCATTTCATCTCCCGAGGATGCTTCCCTGAACATCTTTAGCCGACTGGCGACCCATTCTTCTTCTCGTCCCCTAGCCTGATCAAAAATGCCCTGTTCTGCCCCTTGGCGGGCGATTTCTTCAAACGGTGTGCCGGGTACAAGAATAGGTTTCAATTCACGAAATACGTCCTTGTAAGCCGTGTTTGACATGACAAACCGATCATCCGAGTCGTAGATCACAAATCCGCCGTCGATGGCCTCGATGGCATTCTGCAATCGGTCTTCCGTTTCACGGTAGCTGTCTCTGGTAATCCTGAGGTTCTCTTTTACCCCTTCCTGCTCGGTCCGGTCTTCACTGATACCCGCATATCCCCTGAAGCGACCGGCACTGTCGAAAACGGGGTTCCCTGTGATCGCCAGAAATTGCAACCGACCATCATGCCCTTTCCGAAAATAACAAAAGTCACGGAACGGACGGTGGGCCTCGAGGTCTGCCAGATGTTTTTGCCATTCGGGTGTGTCTGCTGCCTCCCCCGCAAGTTCGGCCCGGGTTTTACCAATGTGGAATTCAGCAGGGATCCCAAGCATTTCTTCAACCCGGGGGGATACATAAGTGAACCTCAGGTTTTCATCCATCTCCCAGAACCAGCCGGGCGAAGCCTTGGAGAACATCTCGAACCGGCGCGCATCTTCGAGGTCAAAATCATCAATATCGGATGCGGTAGACTGTGCATGAGTCAGTTTCTGATCGAGCGTTGCCAATTCCTCGATAAGTTGCGCCTTTGACATTTTCTGTCTGCGTTTGAGCGGACCCGCATCTTCAGTCATAGCCTGACTTTACATGCTCCCCGCATGGTCAAAAAGAGATTCCTGATCCGGTCGATCTGATATTCAATTTAATTTTCCGAATATCAATGAAGGAGGGGGTCTGATTGTCTACATCAAAGGCGCAAGGAGACAACCACGTGCAGGCCCACCAGAACAAAGATAAAAAATTGATAAAGGAATCACTGAAAATTCTCGACAAGGTTAAGAAGCAGATAAAATAATCGAACCCAGGATGCTTTCAATCTGTCCGGTCTTTATGTGGAGGTATGTATCCCAGCAGTCACTCGTGGTTGACAGCTTTACCAAGCCCGGTCATTCCGCGCTCGAACAGCTCTCTGCTGCGCGCCCATATAGCCTGCCGCCAATCGTCTTCGTCCACATACAAGGCATTTCGGAGGTCCGCCTTGATGCGCTGACGCAGCTCTTCTTCTGCTTTCGGGTGCAGATGCAACCAGTTGTCGGCCCGCAATGCAGACAGGACCTGCGTCAACGGACGGGTCCCGAACTCCAGTACAATCGCCGTATGTTCGACTTCGGGAAACTGCGTCCATAGGGCCGTAACCATCGGCCCCCTGAATTCCGAAGCATGGGATTTGCCTTTTCCGGCATTGGTGACATCATCACCATACCAGGAACAGGCGCGATCAAAACCGCGTTCCGGACCCACGTAAATGGGCTCGCCGTAACCCTCAGGGCCGACGCCGGTATGGATGTCAATAATCGATAGATGTTTTGCTCCCTGCCCTTCGGTTGCGACGATGTCCAGCCACTGACGGGTTGACCACGTCGCTCGGGAACCACCATAAAACAGCCCGTCCGGTTGACTGTATTGCCCGTTTAACAGAACTGCCTGAAGTTTTTTCTCACCAACCCGCTCGATGTATTCGGCCAGTGCCTGATCAGCATTGATCCGCTCTGGGCCATCCCAGTCGGTCGGTACTATCCATGGATGGATAGCATCATATTCATCATTTTCCGGCAACGGCTTGGAGAAATCGACGAAGTTGCGGTTAAGATCGATATTGTCTTCATTGGTCCGTCGAAGATGGGCAAAGCCATAAGGATTGACGGCATGAACAAAAACAACGGCGACCCCGTCTGGCAAATCAGTCGTCAATGGATCGTTCAACAAAGCGACCTGAACGCCTGACCCGGTCTGTCCTTCCGTCCCATGCGTTGCCGACGATATAAATAATACCGCTTCCGTGTCCTTCGGCCCTACGCGCGCGACGTCGATAAACAACGCTTCATCACCCGGTCCAGATGCATCGGGATGGCGATGGTTCTGGACACCGATGTTGCGCCGCTGACAGGCCTGAAGAAATAATTCTCGTGCCGCTTGGTAACTGTTGCCAAAACAGGATGATACGGTCATTGCCATGTACCGGGTTTTATTCAGCGGTCCTGAAGTTCTGCTCGACATAGTCGACCAGCAGGTCAATCGTCTGCTCAACCGACAGAGCGTCCGTATCGATAACCAGTTCCGGAGACCGCGGTTCTTCATAAGGCGCAGAAATACCCGTGAATTCCGGAATGATACCGGCTCTGGCCTTTTCATACATGCGTTCAGAATCGCGCTGTTCACAAACATCGGCATTGGCATTCAGGTAGACCTCATGAAAGTCTTCTCCCGTTGCCTTCCGTGCTCCATCGCGATCAGATTGATAGGGCGATATAAACCCCGACAGCACAATCCGACCGGCCCGTGCCAGCAATGCCGATGCTTCGCCCGCTCGGCGAATATTTTCCGCGCGTTCATCGTGGGAAAATCCGAGATCGGAACTGAGTCCTGGTCGCACCGTCGCATTATCAACGACCGACACCTGATATCCTGCATCAAACAGCCGCATTTCAAGCTTTTCCGTTATTGTCGACTTTCCCGATCCCGGAAGACCGGTAAACCACATAACACCCGAACGGTGCCCGTTGCGACCCACGCGCTCTTCCAGTGTGACGAGATGGGCGTTGCGGGTGATATTCGATGATTTGGTCGCCATGTTTTGTCTCCGTTCCACGCGTCATATTTGTAAACCCCATGGCAAAGCACAAGCACGAAGTCTTGTCGTTTCGGGATCAGCAAAAATATGATCGGGCCTCCTGACAACATCCCTTTAGAAAATACCCTGCTCCATGATCACCGCGCAAATCACCGGAGCCACATTCCGGTTTCCGGTTCTGATGATCCAGCTAAAACAATCCGCTCAATTACCGTGCGTCAGGTCGTCACAGACATCAACCCCCTGTCGGCCCGTCCTGATCTTGTTATCCATACAGGGGACCTCGCCCGGCACCGAACCCGCGCAGAATACCTATTCTTGCGAGACCCGCTATCCGAACTGGACATGTCTTATTACGTGATTCCCGGAAATCGGGATGTCCGCCATCTGCTGGACGAAACTTTCTCGGGTGTCACCATATCGAGCGGATACGACAAATTTATCCATTATTGTGTCGAAGGTTAAGAAGCAGGGTAGACGCAGATAAAAATAACCGTTCACAATCCAACACGCTTATACTAGAAACCCCATTGCTGTTTGCTGACAGTTATTGGACACGACTAAATTGGAACGTATGAGTTCATCCATGGAAATTAAAAAAGAAGGCCCCATTTCTGTTCTGATAATTGCCGATAAAGGTATGATCGACGAGCATATTACCCGCGCACTTTCTTCATCAAAAGCCATTGCTGTCGACGGACATCACTCATCCGGAATCAGTGCCACATCAGAATTCCGGCGACACCATTTCGATGCCATCATTCTTGATATAGGTATGTCAAATGAAGACCCCCTGGTTTCGATAAATCGTCTTCTGCGTGTTGATAACCATGCCAAGATTATTATGGTTTCAACGTTGAGCTTCGCCAATGTACGACAAAGCATGACGGGGTTTGAGCGCGGGGCTGCCGAATTCATTCAGACGCCAGCCGATTTTACCAAAAAATCCAGCTTCACCCAGTTTCAGGCAGATCTTTGCCGGGTCGTCCAATCCCTGGGTAATGCGCGGCGTCAGGAAGGACCGCGCCCGGAACCTGAGGCTCCACGTCTTCCCAAGCCGCCAACAAAAGAAATCAAGCTCCGACCATCTTCAACAGAGCATCCGAAAATTCTGGCGATCGGCAGTTCGACGGGTGGTCCGCAGGCACTACTGACCGTACTGACAGCGTTACCCGCTTTTTATCCGCTGCCGATCGTCATCACCCAGCACATGCCGAAAACATTTACGACTGTGCTGGCGTCAACTCTTAGCAAACGAACAGACAAGACAGCGGTCGAGGGAGAGACGGGCATGCCCCTTGTTCCCAACCAGATTTATATTGCGCCCGGCGATTTCCACATGACGGTCAACGGGACTGCTGATAACGCAAAAATTGCGATCAATCAGGAACCGCCAGTAAACTACTGTCGTCCCTCTGTCGATCCGATGGTTGAAAGTATCGTTAATATATTTGGCTCAAAAACCCTATTGGCCATACTGACCGGTATGGGAGCGGACGGTAAAAAGGGCGCAGAACTGGTTGTAAACGCCAACGGAACCGTGATCGCTCAGGATTTTGAAACCAGTACGGTTTGGGGAATGCCCGGTGCCGCCGCCGAAGCCGGTTACTGCTCGGAAGTTCTTCCCGTTGAGCAGATTGGTGCTGCGATAACGCGGTTAACCACGGGTTAGCGATATTATCTAAATGCCATAATACCAAGGCATAAACAGGCTAAAGACGACCCACATCAGGAAAATCAGGGGCACCCCTGCCCTGACGAAATCAGTGAATTTGTAATGCCCGGGTCCCATCACCAACAGATTGGTCTGATAGCCGAGCGGCGAAGCGAACGAACAGTTGGCGGCAAAAATCACGGCAACGGCAAAAGGTATTGGCGATGTTTCCAATTGCACGGCCATATCCACAGCCACCGGGGTAAACAGAACGGCAGCGGTTTTGGTACTGACCACATTTGATAATCCGGCGACCAGCAGGAAAAACAGTGACAGGATCACGGCCACGGGTGCTCCCTTTAGCGCGGTCACAAGATGACCGGCCAGATAGGCCGCGCCGCCGGTTTCCTGCAACGCGACACCAAGCGCCAGAGCGGCGGAAATTGTTGTCACGATTTTTGGATCGACGGCCTGAAAGGCCTGACGAATATTCAGCACACCAACGATCACCATGGCAGCCGCTCCGCATAGGGCACTGACGACAATTGGAATGATACCGGTTGCGGCAAGACCGACAACGGTCAAAAAGATCATGCCAGCCCGCTTGGCTCGCTTCAGCGCAGGCACTTCTGCGGCCGACCACTCCAGAAGCACAACATCACGGCTGGCCCGGAGCTTCGAAACATCATCCGACTGCCCCTGCACAAGCAGCACATCACCAGCTTCGAGACGGATATCGGTAAGTTGTGAACGGATCATACGTGAGCGGCGCTGAATGCCGAGCACAATACAATGGGACTTATAGCGAAACCCTATCTGCGGCAACGTCAGGCCGGTTAGCCCGGAGCCGGGTGCGACCATGACTTCGGCAACAACCTGCTCTCCTTCTTTCCAGCGTCTTTGCTCTTCCGAATCCGCTGGCTCCAACTGACCGTCATCAAGATCGGGGTGCAGGGAGTCGGGGTCATTGGACAGCGTTCTGGTCAATGCCTCGCGTGTCGCCGCGACAACCAGCACATCACCGGAACGGGCCACGTAGTCTTCAAACGGCGGTAATATGGTTTCATCCGCGCGGCGGATCATGCGCAGGGTCTTGTTGGGGACATGTGGAAACAATCCACCAGAAGACGCCTTGCCGATCAGATCAGACGTTTCAGAAATTGTCATCTGGGCGATGAAGTGTTTGCCACTACCGTCGCCAATTTCATCAACCACGCCGGTCCTGTCCGGCAACAGATAAGGTGCGATAAAGATGACGTATGCCAGTCCGACAACTGCCATCACGGTTCCCGGTATGGAGAAATCAAAAAAGCCGAACGGCGCCATGTCCATTTCAATCAGGGCGCTGTTGACCAGAAGATTTGTCGATGATCCGATCAACGTCGTCATGCCGCCAAAAACGGCCGCATAGCTCAGGGGAATCATTAGTTTGCTGGCCGATCTCCGGTAGCGCACCGACAGCGCCTGCATGATCGGAATGAAAATCACAACAACCGGGATGTTGTTCATAAAGGCACTGATCGCAGCGACGACAACCAGCAACAAAATCAAGGTTAGCAGCATTCCCCCACGACCACGGGTCACACCCAGCAGAAACGTCGCCCCCTGATCAAGCACGCCCGTTCGAACCATACCCTGCCCCAGAACCAGCAGAGCCAAAACAGCAATCAGGGCCGGATTGGAAAACCCGTGAAGGATACGCGCCGGCGTGACGATATTACGACCATCCGTGTCAATGACCGGAAAAAAGCTGAAAAACACCAGCAGGAAACAGATAATCCCGAGAGACGTCAGTTCCATTGATGCGCGTTCACGAACATAAAAGCCAAGCGCACCCAGAATCAGGGCAAAAACGACCCACATCTGAAAACTTCCACCACTTGCTGCAATATCGACCATCAGGGAAGTTTACCTGATTCTGAAATGCGATCCAGAGACACGACTTGATGAGGTCAAAAAAAAGCCGGACCATTTAGGTCCGGCGAGTCTTACAGGGAGGCTGTCAGGGGCGAGGGGGGACAAGCCCCTGACGAAAGTCACCACCAACTTGGGGGAAAGCGGTAACTCATGGAAATAAGACTACCATACGTATGTAACAGGATGAATTCAGTTGTGTGTCAAAATGTTTCAACTTGTTTCCATACACGTCCAGGTGAATTCAGGTTGCTCAGCAGGCGTTTGAATTTCCCGTCGATTGAATTATAAACTTCACCATGTCGTTATTTCCCAACGAAAAATTTATGACCTTTCTTCATCAGCACGAATTACTGGGGCCTGATGAATGCGCTATTTTCTGGACTCTGACAGGCGGTGTGTCATCGGAAATTTGGTGTGTCAAAGGAGATGCAGGCACGATTTGCGTCAAGGCCGCGCTGGAAAAATTAAATGTCGAGCGTGAATGGTACGCTCCGATCGAGCGTAACGCCTATGAAGTGGCATGGATGCGAAAGGCAAACGCGCTGGTTCCGGGTACGGCACCTGTTATTCTCGCTGATGATCCGGAAAATGGTCTGTTCGCCATGACCTACCTTGATTCGGACGAATTTCCAAACTGGAAAATCAATCTTAAAGAGGGGCATATCGACCCGGATGTCGCCCGCAGCGTCGGCACATCCCTATCCTTTATTCACCGTCAAACAATGGGCGACAAAAAAACAGAAGCTCAATTCAGGACCGATAAAATTTTCCATGCCATACGCCTGGAACCCTATCTTGAAGCGACCGCCGAAGCGCACCCCGATCTGTCGTCACGGTTAATGACACTTTCGCAAACAACAGCGCACACCAAACAGGCGCTGGTCCATGGTGATGTCAGCCCGAAAAACATTCTTGTTGGTGCCGAGGGTCCAAAATTTATCGACGCCGAATGCGCCTGGTATGGCGATCCGGCTTTTGATCTCGCCTTTTGCCTCAATCATTTTCTTTTGAAGTGCCTATGGAAACCGGCCTTTACCGAAGGTTATCTTGCTTGTTTCGATGCCATGGTTGCAGGCTATCAGGGTGCCATGAATGACAATTGCAATGACATTGAAAACCGCGCCGCCGGGCTCCTGCCGGGCCTGATGCTTGGTCGGGTTGACGGCCGCTCACCGGTGGAATACCTGACCACCGATAGTGCAAAAAATCACGTTCGGCGAATATCGACCGAATTGCTAAAAGCGCCGCCAACCCAATTAGGCATAATCCGCCAGTGCTGGCACGCCAGCCTGAACATCTAGCATGACTTTACGGAGTTAAATTTGAGCAAGAACAACATCAAGAATGTTCACGCCCGACAGGTCTGGGATTCTCGCGGTCGGCCTACGGTCGAGGTCGAAATCACCCTTCGCTACGGTGCTACCGGTCGGGCGATTGCGCCTGCCGGCGCTTCGACCGGGGCCGCCGAAGTGCTTGAACTCCGAGATGGAGGAATGCGCTATGGCGGACTTGGCGTATCGGGCGCGATCGAAGCGGTCAATGGTCAAATTCATAATCTGCTTAAAGGCAAACGGGTAGATGATCAGGCGGAAATCGACCGGTTGCTTACAGAACTGGATGGCACGGATAATCTTGGCAATCTTGGCGGCAATGCGGTTATCGCCACATCAATGGCCGCTCAACATGCAGCAGCGGCAGCCGAAAAGCTTCCACTTTGGCAATATCTCGGAATTTTCCGGGGGGAAAGCGATGCAAGTACCCTGCCCCTTCCCGAAATCCAGATTTTTGGTGGTGGTGCGCATGCCGGACACCGGGTCGATATTCAGGATTTTATGGTCATCGCAATTGGCGCATCCAGTTATGCCCAATCACTTGAATGGACGGCAGACGTCTATCGCGCCGCCGGTGATATCATGGCTGACTCCGGTCGCCTGCAAGGGGTTGCGGATGAAGGCGGTTTCTGGCCAGCTTTCGACAATAACGAAGAAGCGCTGGAAACCCTGACCCGGGCAATTGAAAAATCAGGACACCGACCGGGGGAAGACGTCGCTATTTCGCTTGATATTGCGGCATCCGAATTTGGTACGGGTGGCAACTATCGACTTGCCCGTGATGACAGGGAATTCGACAGTGACCATTTATCGGGGTTACTGGTCGACTGGACAGAACGCTTTCCGGTTGTTTCGATAGAGGATCCTCTTGGCGAAGACGACTCGCGTGGCATCATCCGCTTTACCTGGGCGGTATCCAAACGGGTTCAGGTTGTCGGCGATGATTATCTTGTAACCAACGCCGAAAGGGTCGCGCAAGCGGCAAAGGACGGGGCCTGTAACGCCGTGCTGATCAAACCCAATCAGGCGGGTACGGTGAGTTACACCAAAGCCGCCTTTGAGGCCGCCAAAACCGCAGGCTACGGGGCCATCATTTCAGCCCGGTCCGGTGAAACGGAAGATACCACGATTGTTCACCTGGGTGTTGGCTGGGGCGTGAAACAGCTGAAAGTTGGTTCCTTCACCCGTTCTGAACGCATGGCCAAATGGAATGAAGGTCTGCGTATTGCCGAAGCCATTTCCAATGCAGCGGGCGGTAGTTTGCCGGTCGATGGCAATCTCCCACCACGATCAGCGTTTCCTTGGGGTTAGGCGCATCATTTCAACAGGAGCCGAGATGTTTCACTGGTTTCGCAACCTTTTTACCGAATATTCTGAATTGCAACGCTTTCGCAATTCCGACCGAAATCAGCGTCAGATTGTTGTATATGTTGAATCACCGTCTTTTTGGCCCTACTTCCAACCAATTATTGATCGCGTAATTCAAAAATATGGGAAATCGGTTACTTATTTAACATCCGCATCAGACGACCCATTTCTACATCACCCGCCAAAAGGGTTACTCCCTTACTACATTGGTTCTGGCTCCATCAGAACCATTGCATTTGCAACGATGGACGCGACACTGGTTCTCATGACGTCTCCGGATCTGGAATCGTCCTATATCAAAAAATCAAAATTGCCGGTCCACTATGCATACCTGCCACACAATATGACGAGCACGCATATGGTATTCAAAGCTCGTGCATTTAACGGGTTTGATACGATCTTTTGTGTTGGACCACACCAAATGAATGAACATCGAGAAGCAGAAAACATCTATAGCTTGAAAAGACGCCATTTAGTTGAATCCGGTTACGTTAAGCTGGACAGGATCAGGGAGCTTATCAAAAACAACCTCAAGAAAAATCACCAGACTGACTATTGCGTCATAATTGCTCCGACATGGGGGGACAACGCGTTAATTAATTTTGGTTGCCAGGAACTTGTCCAAAACCTTCTTGAAAACAAATTCAAGGTGATTATGCGACCACATCGCATTTCAGAAACGGAAGACCAAGAACATATCAACCAGCTAAAAGTTCGATTTGATGATCATCAAAATTTTTTTTGGGCCAAAGATCTTGCTGAGTGCACGCCATATTATGACGCAGATGTTCTGATCACTGATTGGTCTGGCTCAGCTTTTTCTTTTGCATTAAGCCATGAACGTCCGGTGCTATTTATCGATTTACCAAAAAAAGTGATCAACAAGGACTTCAGCAAATTTTTGGCCTCTCCTGTCGAAGACATCTTAAGACCGGAGATGGGCGCAGTTCTGGCTCCAGAACAAATGTACGACGCCGCAAAAATGGTTTCTGCACTCTGTAATGATGCTGGCGTGCGGGCGCAAAAATTGTCTAATTTGCGCGAAAAACTGTGTTATCGTGAAGGAAAGTCTGCTTGTTTTTCTGCAGAATACATCGCCAATCTGGTTGATGAGCTGGACGGAAAAGAATAGCGGCTACTGATCCGGTTTGTCTGTTTTAGGAGCGGATTTTTTCAATATTTCCCGGAAGAATCGAACGGCATTAAGCCAATAAATTTTCAATGCAAGTAATCCTCCGGCAACAAGTGCAACAGCGCCCTGCAAGGCCATCCAGAACGTTGACGGCTCAAAATATGCATGCGCTGGCTGTATCGTGATCAGATACATCGCTAGGCTCAATGCCAGACATTTAAAAACCATACAACTGTATCTCCAATTGCCTACGCAGATTGGTTAGTTTCAAAGCTGTTCTTGTCAAAGGTAAAACTGTTTGTCCCGACATTCCATATTTCGTTTGGATTATCGATAATCAAAATGTTATCTAGCTTTTCCACATTCATGAAATAACTCAACGAATTTGCATGAACAACCACAATAACAAATCGAATTTCAGAGCAGGTATGGATTGGTGGCCATTTTATCTATTCTCCATATCGACCTATCTTTACATCGGAATTTGGAGGGAGATTTTCATCCATGGCGGTGTCGTTCTGGACAGTAATTTTATGCACAGAAACTTCTGGTCAATGGGCGATAATCTCTTCGTTTATCTATTTGCCAGCCTGATATGCGTGACATTTGTCTGGCTGATTTTAGGTGCGCTGTATTTGTTCTGTAAATTTCGTGGCAAAGCTCAAAGAAAAATCTACATTAATACCGTTTCCTGGATATTCGCAGTTCACATGACATTATATGTGCTGACCAGACATCCGGTGAAAAATTTTAATTCACAATTTTCACCATGGTTGATTGCCGCAACTGCACTCATTTTGATTGCTGTCGTATACCGATACCGTCGGATATTTAATACCATTCTGATCATTGGCCTGATTGTTATCAGCCCTTTTTCAATCTTCGTGGTTGGAAATGTTCTTGCCAACGCGTTCGCTTTATCCGCGGAAAGCCCATCTGTCTTCAGTCATGAGAAACCTTTGGCTCCGCACAATAAGACAAGAGCGAATGGACATAGAGTCGTATGGATTATTTTTGATGAATGGGATTATCGACAGGCCTTTGAAGACCGTCACCCGGAGCTTAAAACCCCAACTCTGGACGATTTACTGGAAAGTTCTTTTCACGCGACAAATGCGCAACAACCGGGGCCCACGACAACCTTCAGCATTCCTACCTATTTCACCGGTCGCACCGTAAAAAACAGTAAAGTCAATTTTAAAGACGATATGTCAATTCAGTATCAAGGCGAAACAGAATTTGTTCGCTGGTCCCGCCAGCCCTCCATTTTCAAATATGCGAGTGATCTCAAATTAAACACAGCGATATTAAGTCATCGTTGGGTAAATTACTGTCGGATGATCCATTCTTTTGTACAAACTTGTTGGGATAGCGGGCGGTGGTGGAATGGCCAAAAAACTAGTCTTTTTTCGGCGGCAATCAAGTTTTTCCCTTCTTTTACTGGATATTACCCGATTATTGGAAAATCCCTGTTTCCGACGCTGGCTCATGAAAACGTAGATTATGTAAATGAATTCAAAAAATTTCATTCAGTTGCAATTACCGCCGCAGCCAATCCCAAATATGATTTTGTTTTTTTGCATTGGATGGTTCCCCATTTTCCGTTTTTTTATGACATAAAAAAGCAAGAGCTTGCTTCTCACGACAAAGGGGAAAGCAGTTATTATGAAAACCTCGCCCTAGTGGACAGTATCCTTTCGTCGACCATCAAAAAAATGCAAAAAGAAAAAATCTGGGCAAATACAACCCTTATATTGACGTCAGACCACCACTTAAGGACCAGCGGGAACACCGATGACCGGGTGCCGCTAATAATTAAGTTAGCAAACACAACCTCATCCTACACTTACACCAAACCGTTTAACACGAAAGTAGTGCATGATCTGCTTAGAGCCGGTGTTTCTGATAAACTTGAATCCGTAAACGATATAACTGCCATTATTGAAAAAGATACCGGCAATTGAATTATTTTGGTAGGTTCACAATCTCCCACCACGATCAGCGTTTCCTTGGGGTTAATCTCAGACTCCAGCCTGAGCATCGCCTCTAAGGCGGTTGACCAGAACATCCAGTAACCGGCGCATCACGCGGTCGTCCTGTTGAAGTTTTTGCAGGCGCATCTGCAGGGATTTCTGGGTAATAACCATCAGTTTGGAATTGTCGAGAACACGCGCCGATGCCATGCGGGGCTGGTTGTCGATCAATGACATTTCGCCGATAATTTCGCCCTTGCCAAGAGTCGCGATGACCTGTTCGGTATTGCCGATTCTCTGGAAGATCTCGATCTCGCCTTCCTGAATCAGATAGGCTTCATCGCCGAGGTCGCCCTCTTCAAACAAAACCTCACCTTTCGAAGCTTTTTTCTGTTTGGGTTTTTCGGTCAGCATGGCATTGTACTCTTCATCTGTGATGATCACGGCACTTGGTTTGTCAGAAGAACCTTCAGATTTCGGTTTCGACAGCAATGATTCAAATGTCTTGCTCAGGGCGTCCCGCCATTCCTGCGGAATATCATCAGACATCAACCGCTGCTTCAGGCCCTGAATTGCGGATTCCGTAACGGCCCGGGAACTGCCGGTCGGAACCAGAGCCGCCAGGGATGTTAGTTGCTTGACCGTTCTCGAGAGCGCCGCCAATACTATCCCCTTGTTTTCCCTTGAAACGCCGGAAAGCGACAGCTCTACAAGATAGCCAATACGGGCGGCACGATGGGGAAGAAGATTGATGATCCGTGCCATAGCATCACTGAACGTCAGGTTTTCATTGCCGGCGGAAAAGGCAATTCGGGCACGCTGGGTAACAGCGCCGCACATATTCGGCCCACCCTGAATACCGGCGATATCGACCAGATCGCGAACCATAATTCCAAACGCCTTGCGATCCGCTTCGTAGCCTTCTTTTGTCAGTGGACGTATACCACCAAGAAACGAAGACACATGACCATTCAGCACACTTTGCGAAATCGGCAATGCCAGTCTCCCCATCACATCGGTGAAAGCACCGATGCATGACAGCGCATTAGGCGGCGCCTTGACGCGCCCCATGCAGAGCAAAATAAGAATGCGGTTTGCAGTCGCCGCGTCCGGTTGCCCCGCCAACACTTCCCGAACCGCTGGCAGACCATCAAGAATTTCGGCCATAACCTCGTCAATCAGTGAAACGCCTTCACTGCTGATACCCTTGACGGCAAGATCGATCATCAGTTCGATTTTGCTGTTCCAGTCACCTCCATCTCCAAGATAGCGGGCCAGGGCAAGGCGGATAAAATACAGGGCCTCATCGGCACCATGATTATCGTTCATCGCCTTGATCAAGGCATCAATGCCTTTGCTCTTTAGAACCTGATATCCGGTATCATCCTTGGCAACGCTGACCGCTTTCTTGCGAATCTGATCAATCGCCTTGTAAAGTTCATCGGCGCGCAGGGAAGGTTTAATATCCGTTCCCCGCGACTGCGCCCCGGCGATTTGCTGAACTGCCTGCGGAAACAGAGAGTCATTATTTTCAAGCGCCCTGATTTGTCCGGAATCATACATCACTTCCAGTGCAGAGCGCCCCAGCCGTTCCAGGTGGTTGCGCAGCACCCGACCGACAGCCCGGCGTGATTCGAGTTCAAAAAAGTCACCAAATGTTGAGCAAAGCGGGGCCTTGTCAATCGATACAATGGTAACCGGCTTGTCGTCAAACCCTTCGACAAATTCTTCAAATACAGTTTCGACGCCTGTGCGTTCGCCTTCAGCGACGACCCTGACGCCGCCATACCTACCATCTTCCAGAATTTCCTGGGCCTGTTCGATGGATACGGACCGGGTTTCATGGACATCAACGACAACCCAATGCCCGCCTCCATGGTCCACCTGGACCTCATAGGTTTTCCCTGCAAGTGTTGCCACTAAATCACCTCGGCACCTTCAGTTGCGCCTCTCTTTGGGACGCGATTACCAGACAGTATGCCATTTGGGTGCTGTAGGGTCGAGCCTCGGAATATGAAAAATCAGTACTGAAAAATCTGGCGGACAAGATCGAACTGTACCTTTCTGATATTCACGACACTCATGTGATTGCTGTCGCATTTTTGTTCATTAGTGACTATTATCATCAACCGACAATCTGAAACGGATTGCAAACTGAAACCCAACGTACCCACCAATATTAGCGGAATATACCGGCGCTCATTACTCCGCCGATTTCTTTGTGGCTTGGGTATGATGTCTACCGGGTCCTTCTTCTGGGCAATTCCCGGTGCTTCTGCCAATGCGGTTACCGACCTTGGACCGCTATTACCGGCCGACGGTAATGGTCTGCGCTTACCCGCCGGTTTCACATCGCGGATTGTCGCCAAATCGGGATTGGTGCCGGCTCCCGGCGGCACGTACCGATGGCACAGTGCGCCCGATGGCGGGGCCGTATTCGCGATGGCTGACGGTGGCTGGGTTTACCTATCGAACAGCGAACGGTCCCGTGGCCGTGGAGGAGTCGGTGCGCTGCGGTTCGATGCCAATACCAATATTGTCGGCGCTTACCCTGTTCTAACCGGCACGCATCGAAACTGTGCCGGCGGCGCCACACCCTGGGGGACATGGCTGTCATGTGAGGAAGTTGAACGCGGTCAGGTCTGGGAATGTGACCCCCATGGTCACGACAAGGCAGTATCCCGACCAGCACTCGGACAGTTTAACCATGAAGCCGTTGCTGTTGACCCTGCGACCGGCCAGCTTTATCTGACTGAAGACCATCCGCAAGGTTTACTCTACCGTTTTACGACGGATCAACTGTCATCAAACGGGCGCGCCGATTTGTCATTCGGCAGACTTGAAGCGGCCGAAGTAACAAACCCTGAAACCGGCACCGTCATTTGGCATCAGGTTCCCGACCCCGCCGCGACAAACCAGCCCATCCATATTCAGCTACAGGATCGGACTACTCCGTTTAACCGGGGCGAAGGTATCTGCTTTCACGACGGCCAGATCTATTTCACGACTACCGGCGACAATCGGGTCTGGTCCTATGCCCCCCGAACCCGACGGGTTCGAACTGTTTACGACGCCGCAGATCACACCGACCCACCATTGCTGGGCGTCGACAACATCACCGGCGTACCGGGTGATGGTGTTGTGATCGCTGAAGACGGCGGTCGAATGCGGATTGTCGCCCTGACCCAAAGCGGCACAATCGCAACCATTGTCCAGCTCGTCGGACACGACCAGTCGGAAATCACCGGTCCGGCATTCAGTCCCGGCGGACGGCATCTTTATTTCAGCTCACAACGCGGTATTACGGGCAAATCCGGAAGCGGCATGACATTTGAAGTCACCGGGGCATTTTTTTAGTCAGATAGCTAAAGGCCAAACGATTGGCAGCGACGCCATGAAAACCGGTGCGATCAGTTCCCGATCTTGCTAAGATAATATTTGTCACAGGTAATTTTGGTAAGGCTGGTTCAGCATGAACAGATTTTCCCCCGGTTTGCTCGCTGTCATGATGTTTGTGCTCAGCCTGATCCCGGTTGATGGTGGGCTGATATCTCCAGCGCAAGCCGGTTATAACTCCTACAAGGCGTGCTATAACAAATGCACGAAGTCGAAAGAAAACCTGACCCCGAAATGTCAGGCGTTGAATTGCAGCAAGCTCAAGGGCAAAGCAAAGAAACAGTGCCTTAAGCTGTGCGGCATGAAAGAAGGCGTTTACGACTATTGCAAGGCGAGTTGCACAAAGCATGAAAACTGCCTTGGCTCAAGGAAGGTTAAGTCTTGTCTGAAGAAATGTGGAGAATTCCGCCGCTCCGACATTCGAAAATATCAAGCCTGCAGCAAGGAATGCAAAAGCAATTGCACCCAATTTTAAGGAACTGCCCGTTCAGGAAGCGCGGTTGTCCGGGCAATAACTGGCCCCGAGAACAGGCCCTGCCTGCCCGGCCTGAACAATAACCGCACATCCCTGACTTCGACCATCAGATGCACTGTGAATGTTCAACGACACCGGCTCACCCCGCCATTCACCAACCCGCTCCATCGCCGTGACAATGTTGTGACTGATCAGGGTTTTGCCCTTGTTTTCACCGGACCGGACGATGGTTTCAACGTTCGGGAGAAACCAGACAATCCAGATCGAGGCGTTGGTTTTCTCCGGCCCCGTGACCCGAATATCCAGCGCACCTCCGGCACCTTTCTCAAGCTCGACAGACAATGGACTCGCCCTCGTTTGACCGATGATTTTGATCGCCTTTTCAACCTTGTCTTCCTGTGATCCGACGGTTTCCAGAATGCCGCCGATAACCATTTGCGGCGTGTAGACTCCGTTCTTTTTGCGGATCGCGTTGTTATAACGGCGCTGTCGTTCGGTGTGCTTTGCACTGGAAAACGGGTCTTTCCATTTTCCGGCACTGCCATAAACCAGGTCATCCCAGTAATCGACGTGGAACTCGAGGGCAATGACATCAGCCCGTTTTGACAGTTCGCCAAGATAGGCTTCCGCTGGCGGGCAGGAATAACAGCCCTGCGAGGTGAACAGTTCAACCACCGCAGGTGAACCGGCGTTTTCCGCCGCGCTGGAACCGGTTACCCCGGCCAGCAGCAGCGCCGCGCCCGCACATGCCCCAAGCATACTGTTTCGTCGAACAATCATCACCATCTACTCCCGAACCCTTTCAATTGACACTCACGTCGTATTCTTTATGCCCCTACGGGTTAACTCAGGGCAATTGACATGCGTTCACATTCCGGCGAGGTCGAAATGTCGGCGGTCCAATCCGTTGCTTATCTGAATTTCTCTGTATACTGACCGGTGACACGACGTCCACCCGACCGGAGCGCAGACCGCAAATGACCAAAGAAACCAAGTACCTCTGCCAGATTTATAGAAAGACAAACAAGGGCCAGCTGGTTATCGACGAAACCATTGAATGCCGTTCGGAAATTTCTGCCGAAATGCGGGCTGAAAAAATCTGGGAATCCGGAACCCATGCCGGCGTTGATGCGGTGAAAATCTCTGCCGACCCGGAACAAGGAGAATATGACGAACCGGTATTCTTTGCCAGATTCGGAGATGTCCCTGATACGGATGGGATCAATTAGGAGAACCGGCGTACCGCTTCGGAAATAGTGCCAGCGCAAAAGGAACCTCCACTTTTTATCAAAATAGGGTATGATTTTTGCCAATCGGTTGGCGCTGGAGGCGAACGATGGCGGAAGGCCAAAGTTTATCGAACATCATGCGAAAACGTCTTGGTGCGATGGCACTGGTCGTTTCCATCGGGTTCCTGGGGCTGGCGTTCCTGTTTTTTATGTCAGACGGGCTTGTGATTATGCAAATCGATTTCGCCGGTGACGAGGATACATTTGGCTGGATTTCGATGATCATTTCGTTCGGGTCCGCCGCGATCGCCCTGTTTCTTTTCCTGACAATGACGTCGGAATGATGCCAGATACCGCTCTACTGTCTGGATTTATCGCGGCCTCTCTGGTTGTTCTGTTGATTCCGGGACCCGGCGTTCTCTATGTCGTGGCGCGCAGTGCTAGATGTTTGGTCCCGGTATTTAATGGTGCAATATTCTCTTTGGAATGGAAGGATGCACTATGGGACAAGTTTTACACGGCAGCGCCACAACGACTGAGGCGGTTCGTCGAGCTATCCAGAATAGTCAAGAAAGCCTAAGAGTCTGTTTCGAAAGTTTTCATTTGATTTTATAACCTTGCGAGCAACCGTGTAACGCGGCGGAAGTGGGCAATGAGCAACCATGTTTCGGCGCTGGCGATGGTTTTCTCCCAATCCTTAGCCAACCTCCGGCATCGTCCGAGCCAGGCGAAGATGCGCTCGACAACCCAGCGCCTGGGAAGAACCTCGAAGCCCCTGGCAACATCGGAACGTTTAACGATTTCGATCACCCAGTGCCCGATCTTTTCCAGCGCGCCCCTCAGCTTTGGTCCGGCATAGCCGCCATCGGCGAAGACATGGCGCAGCCACGGGTAGCTGGAGCGAATGGATTTCAGAACCCCCGGCGCACCGTCGCAGTCCTGAACATCGGCGCCATGAACGGCGAGACCGACGAGGAGCCCCGTGGTGTCGGTAACAATGTGACGCTTGCGGCCCTTGATTTTCTTGCCCGCATCATAACCGGAAACACCGCCGCTTTCCGTGGTTTTGACGCTTTGGCTATCGATCACACCAGCGCTCGGGCTGGCATCGCGGCCCATCGCCTCTCGCGCTGCCATAACCAGATGATGATTGATCGTCCGCAGCAGACCGTTGTCGCGCCAGTCGTAGAAATACCGGCGCACCGTCGAGACCGGTGGAAAGTCATTCGGCAGCATCCGCCAGTTGGCGTTCCGCCCGCTTCGCGAAGACAGCCCGTGGATGCTATGTACAATATCGCGTCAAACACATCGCGAAGGTTCGTCGTGCGCGGCCTGCCCCCGGGTTTCGCCGTCGGGAGAAACGGAGCGATAAGGCTCCATTCCCCGTCCGTCGCATCGCTTGCATATCGACGTCCAACGCGCTCATATTGTGGGCGAGTGATTTCAGTCCACATGTTGTGCCTCCTCTTTTGCTTTGACACAAACGAGAGAATCACAACTCACTGGAATCACTCAACTACTTTCGGATCAGACTCTAACATCCAGTCCGATTTTCCGGGACCAACTCACCATCACGCATTATAATCTGCGAACTTTCGAAAATATTAACTGTGCAGCGCATAGTAATAGGTACGTTAGACGATCAAATCTTGAAGAACCCGTCTTTTCGGATTGCCTGTTTTGCTTATGATTTTGCTTGTTTGGACCGAATAACCCCCCATATTGAGTGATGTAGTTAGTTTTGGAATGCCGTGAAGGAAAAATTGGATGCTTTTAATCAATCCAGCAACAGAAAAATTTGGCGGGTTTTTGTCTCGTTATGTCCCCGTTGGCATTCCCGTAGCAATTGGCTGTATTGCGGCGTATCTGGAAGAACGCGACATCAAATGCAACGTCATTGATGAAGAACTTTATGATATTACTCCCGACGTCTTGCGCGATGCGGTCAAAGACCTGAAAACTCCCTACGTTTTTGGAATTACCTGCATGACTGCTCACGTTGGGCGGGCGTATCAAATTGCCAGGATGATTAAAGAAACCTTTGAAGACTCCACCGTCGTTGCTGGCGGGCTGCACCCAACCGCACTCCCTGAGGAAGCCCTGCAGCAGGTATCAATCGACTATGTTGTTCGTGGCGAGGGCGAAGAAGTTATGTACCAGCTCTACAAAGCGCTGCATGGAGATGGCGATCCGTCCGCGATTCGGGGTGTGTCCTATATGAAAGACGGCGTCTTAAAAAATAATGCACCGGCACCTTTATTACCGAATATCGATGATATCCCGCCGTTCCCGTATCACCATTTTGAACATCCAAAATACGACATGGGGTTTTTAACCACATCGCGTGGATGCCCGTACCGGTGTTCTTATTGCAGTCAGCGACTGCTGACCGGCACGACCTACCGCTATCGCTCGGCCGAAAATATCGTCAATGATCTGGAGATGTTATATAATAAATACAATCAGGACGCCGTTGTATTCTATGATGATAATTTCTGCCTGAATGCCCGGCGCGTACATGAGTTGTGTGATCTTATCGTCGCTCGCGGCCTGCACAATAAAATAAGCCTTTCGGTTCAAACCAGAGCGGATAACGTTCTCTATCATGGTGGAGAAGAGCTGGTTCGTCACATGGCGGCTTCCGGCTTCAACCATATGGGTTTCGGCGTTGAAACGGGCGTTCAGAGATTGGCCGATCTGATTCGCAAGGATGAAACAGTTGATTGCCATCTGGAGACAACCAGGCTTTGCCAGAAGTATGGCATAGACGTTTCGTTCTTTATGATCTTCGGGCTGCCGACGGAAACCACTGAAGACCGGAGAGAGAGCTATGAGGTTGTTCAGGAAGCGTTAGTAGCTGGCACCAAGTACAACAATCTGATCCCCTATCCTGGCACACCACTGTTCAAGGAGCTCGAAGTATCTGGGCGTGTGGTAGCGACTGAGAATTGGGCAAACTTCAATAGTGTGCTGGCGATGACCCACAGCATTTTTGACAAGACACCTTTGCCGTACGTACCTGAAACTTGCTCGGAATTTGAGCTCAAGCGTGAGATCATCCGTTACAATCTGATGTCTTTTGTAAACATGAAATCAGTCGCTGCCGTTTTTGGGCACTCCAAGGGTCTCGGTTGGTTTATGTTGCCAAAACGGTGGTACTTAAAACCGCGTGAACTTTTCGAGTTTGGCAAAATCGGGTTTTATCTGGCCGTTAACATTGTCATCTCATCGTTACCGCTATGGATGACAGAATGGTTCATGAATTTGCTCAACCCAGCAATGAAAAACCGCCCCCGGATCCATGAATATGACCCGACAACATACGAAACAGTTGATTGGGATAAAATCGAGACCAAGAACATTACCGTTCGATTGAAGGAAGCTCGGGACGAACGCAATTCGACCGGTAAGTTTAATATTCTTATGGGCGGTGCGGAAGAAGAGCCTGTTTCATCAGACGCGACATCCTGACAAGGGCGAGAAGCCCGGGCATAGTTGCCACTGATTCATTGGCTATCTTTTCAATTTCGGCTATACAGGGCTTATTATGGAATTATAGTATGATGACTGAAACCCTCTACGTCGTCCTTGATTAATTATGCGGGCTCATTCTCAACAATCCAGCAGACAGCAAAATCTTCAAATGGATTATTGACTGGGCATAGCGAAATTTGTTTTCAGCCAATGCAAAAAAAGTACTCCCTGGGTTTTGCTGTCACTGCCATATTTTGCCTGATGGCCATTACCATCTATCTCATCCATGAACCAGCGCGCAGCCATGAAACCTGGATGAAATGGTTTTTCGGGCGCCTGTTTCTGGAAACGGGAGAATTTCTCACTCCGAGCCGCAGTACTCTCTATGCCGTATACACGTCTCTGTTCCTGCCTCTTGGTTATCCTGTCGGACCTATCATTACCCGGGTGCTAGACACGGCCTTCATTTTTTCGGGGCTTTATGTATTGTTTCGGCCCTATACGGGACCAATTTTAGGTCTGGCTTGTGCTCTCGTATGGTTACCGGGCATGCTGCAGCTTGGCGCTGCCGTCAATGGCCTCGCCTTCGCTAGTTTGTTCTGGGCCTACGCATTCAGGCGACCTCCCCGAGGCCGTGCGGAGTTTTCGCTATCCTATGCATTCCTGATTCTGGCATGTATGTTTCGGCCCAATTTTACTCTGCTAATTCCAATTGTTATCCTTTACGATGTCTGGCGGCTGACCCGTGGAGCAGGTTTTTCCAGCCTCGTTCCCACCCTACGACCGCGTCGACACGACTGGCCCCTGGCCCTGGTTCTCTGCGCCTCTTTCTTGTTCACCTTTAATCAGTCTGACCATCGCTGGAACAATGGCTGGTATATCGATCTGACATGGTTTGGGGTCTCTCCAAACTCCCTGTCTGTAGCTTCGCAAGTGGGAACACTCGTGCAGTGGACCATCATCTCCAAGCACAAAGGTGATTTTAACAATCATGACATTTATTTCGTCGTCAAGGAAGAATTTGGCGAGGTCAATTCTCTTCTTGATGTGATTACCCGCTATGATCTTTATCTCGGTGTTCTTTATAGCAACAAGCAGATTCTCCACACCATCTCCATGCACACGGATATCGGACGAGTATTGTATCACGCCGCGATTGCTGCCGGCAGCCACAAACTTGCTTATCCTGTTTTTTATATGCTGCTGCTAGTCGGTATGATCGGCTTTTATCGCTCGCAAACAGATACTGAGGAAAAGAGGCACTTTGTCGAGATTCTGGGGGCAACAATCTTTCTGACCCTGCCCTTGCTTCTGGTCGCACCATCGGCCCGCTATACGCTTTTTCTTGTTCCCCTCTTCGGTGCCGCCGGGTTGTGGTACGGTCACTACCTTCTGGACAGGGTTGCATCTGCAATACAGCTCAACCCCGGATGGCGGAGATTCGTTAAATCTGTTGTGATTCTCATTCCATTTATACTCCTGTCCAACGGGACCAGCCGCATCGTGCCGGCGTTCAAAGAGATTGGTGATGGCGCAGCATGGGATAGGCCTTACCTGGTCAAGGAAGTGTACGGTGGACACTTTCAGGATATTGTTAGCAAACTCAAAAGCTGCAAGGGGATCATGATGACAAACCAAGCTACATTCATCGGTGCCTTCACCGATATTCCCATTGACAGGGTCTACAGCATTTTCGAAATTCCACCCTTCGGGCGCCTGGGAGACAAGGCCTATAACGGCCTTCGACCTGACCGTATCGACTGCCTTCTAATGACCCCCGATGAGATCGAGCAAGAAACGCAGTCGTTGACGACCACACGAAGCCGGTATTTGAATTATGTTGTCCCCTACATCGAATACCTCAAAAGCAAGGGCGCAAATACTTACAGATTCGACGTCGGTCCGAGTATCGACGTGACCGTTTTGAAATGACCCGTATTGGTTTTCGGGACTAGGTGTTTAGGTGGCGTTCTCAGTTAAGGGATTCCCATAACGAGTCCTCCGTGAAGAATCCCTAACGCACTGAACTACAGTTATTTTTGACGGTAATGCCGGGTTAATAATTGCAAGAAAAAGGCTAATGCAAGCCACTTAACTTGCAATTTGCGTTTGGCTTTTTGACGTGATTCACTGTTC